>JBARXI010000313.1:0-26700 GCA_049647275.1 Microcoleaceae cyanobacterium | reverse complement strand
ATCTTCGCTCTTTTGTTTCTACTGCTTCTAAGCATGGTTTGAATCTCTAGAAAGTTATTACTGAGGCGCTACTTGGTAATGTATCTTTTTTTCTCACCTCCATTATTACTAGCTAGGCAGTTACAATTTACTTACAATACATAGTTAGATCAATTTGTCAACTCATAAAGTTATTGTCTTTTATTAAAAAAAATTAAATATAAATCAAAAAATATCCATGCGACCGCGTAGCGTGGCGCTATAGCGGTATCGGGTCGCTCGGCGGTAGCCGTATCGCTAAAAAATCTGGTAAATACTCAATGTATCTGCTGGGTGTCGGCTGTCGGCTGTCGGCTGTCGGGTCGTGACGTAGCATGCTACGTCACGACCGGTGTGGCAGCAAGAAATTCTATTGTCATCAAGTATCACTCAATCCCCTCACACAAATTACGTCCTGGACCTTCTTCGATATTTGTCCGTAGATAATCCCTCACCCAATTGCAACCATACTCCAATAAATCTAGATTGACAATTTGCTCCAAATTCCACAAAATAACTGTATGCTCATCACCGGCAGCAGCCAATAGCTGGTTATCTGGACTAAACACTAGCTCTGTATAGCTACCCCACAATGTTGTCAGGAAAGTTCCGTCCGTTTTCCACAACATGGCGGTCTGGGTATCAGTCGCGCCTGCAACCATCTGACCGTCCGGACTAAAATCAACACCAATAAAACCGACTACATTGTCTGCCGTTAATGTTCTGAGTAAAGTCCCGTCTCGGTGCCAAAGTTTAACCGTACCGTCCCAACTGGCTGAAGCAACCATCTGACCGTCCGGACTAATTGAGGCATCCCAAACCGCATTACTGTGACCTGCCAAAGTATTAAGTAAAGTGCCATCGGGTTGCCAAAGTTTGACGATACCGTTTGCGCTGGTTGAAACAATCATCTCGCTATCCGGACTAAATTCAACCTTCCACACTCTCGCCTCATGGGCTTTCCAGCTTCTTAGAAACAGAAACTTCCTTTTCGCCGGATTAAATTGCCACAGCCGAATTAAATTATCATCACCGCCAGAGGCAAGCAGTTGACTATCGCCTAACGGCAGGCTAGCGCCAATGGGGCTAAACGCCACACTCATCACCATTGAGGTCGCCTCTTCTAAACGCTGCAACTCAGTACCGTCAAGCTGCCACAGTGCGATCGCACCATCAGCGGCTGCTGAGGCAATGGTTTGGCCGTCTGGACTAAACATCACATCCGGAACATTACTATTATGATCTTCAAAAGTGGTCAAATTTGTTCCATCACGAGTCCATAATTTAACAGTTTGGTCAGCCCCCGTTGAGGCAACTTGTTGACTATCTGGACTAAACTCAATATCCCAAACTCTACCCTCATGACCATAAAATTTTGTCATTAAAGGGGATGTTGTTTGCCAAAGTCTAACGGTACCATCTTTACTGACTGAGGCAATGGTTTGGCCGTCCGGGCTAAAGGTAATTTGTTCAACTCCACCATCATGTCCGGCAAACACTCTCAGTAGCCTGCCATCGGTGGTATAGAGTTTAATGGTTTTATCTTCGCTACCTGAAGCAATCATCTTACCATCCTGGCTCAACGCCACACTCGTCACCTCATTATTATGGTGTTGAAATGTTTGTAAAAGGGTTCCATCTCGTGTCCATAATTTAACAGTATTATCTTCACTGACTGAAGCGAGGGTATTACCATGGCTATAGGTGACATCTAAAACCCCTGCTTCATGAGCGGTTAAGGTATTAGAGAGGCGATATATCCCATCTTTACCCTGACGAGTCCAAAGTTTAATCGTATTGTCGAGACTGGTTGAAGCAATAGTTTTACTATCTGGACTAAACGCCACACTCGCCACGGCTGCCTGATGTGCCTCGAGGGTTTGCAATAAATCACCATCTCTGTTCCACAATTTAACAGACTTATCTGCACTAGCCGAAGCAATGGTTTTACCGTCCGGGCTAAACGCCACATCCCACACGGGTGCTTGATGACCTGAGAAAGTTTGTAATAAATCACCCTCAAGCGTCCATAACCTAACCGTTTCATTGAGGCTAGCGGTGGCGATCGCTCCACCATCCGGACTAAACTGAACTTTAAGGAGTGTATTCTCGTGGGGTAAAGTTCTCAGTAACGTACCATCCCGCTTCCACAATTTCACGGTTTTATCAGCAGCAGCAGTAGCAATGATTTTACCATTGGGATGAAAAGCAACCCCAGAAACGACACCTTGATGTCCTAAGAAGCGGTTAAATTCATCTGAATAATAAACGGCTTGTTGCAATACCTTATCCACCTGGTTTACGGTTGCAATATCGACTCCACTAAGCTGTTGCAATTTAATACGCGCTTTAATTGCAGCCACCAAAGCATCTAAGTTTTGCTTAGAAGTAAACAAGGCATCAGAAGAGGAAATCAAGGCGCGAATTTCGCTGAGGTTAGCTATTCGTTGATTTCGCAACGCTTTTTGATATTGCCAGAAGGTGATTCCTGCTAATCCCACAACCACTAAAAAGGCAACGCTTACTGCCCCTAAAAATCGCTGTTGCAGTTTAGCATTTCTTTGCGTCTGTACCAATTGAGCTTCTACAGCTTTTGCCCGTTCAGCTTCCAATGCCATTTGCACTTCTTTTCTATCAAAAGCCTCACTAGCGGCCAAAAACTGATAATCCCCATCGCTCAAACTTTTGCCCCGTACCCACATTTGAGTATCTTTTAATGCCTGTCCTCGCAATAACCGGGAACTATCTTGTCGATCGGATGCCATCCAAGCTTCAAATGCCTGAGAATAAGGACGTAGAGAAGCAAGTTGTTGTTGTACCCATTGTTGGTTAAAAACTTCTTGATAAATGGGATTTCTTACCTTTAACCAACCTTGTCGCTTGACTACTAAACCACTAAGCTGTAATTCAATTTGTTCTCTAGAGTCATCGGTAGGTACACCCTCCCCTTCCTCCTTATTAAGCAGGATTTGTTGATAAATTGCCAGCATCCGACCTGCTTGCTTTTGATTGCGTAAAATGCGATCGCGAATCGTTCTTAAATGCTCCGGTTCATCTTGGGAACCCCATTGTTCAATAATCTAAGTTTTGACTAGATGTTCTATCCAATATTTCTCTTTTCCCCGAATAACCTTGAGTGTACTTTCCCCCATCTTGGATATCAAGGAACAGAGCTTTTGCGTCAGAAATGGCTGTCCCTCTGTCCAGGCTAATATCTCTTCAAGAACAATTTCGGGGTACTCTGCTTGGTCTTGTATTCCCTTAACTAAAGGTTCTACTTCATCAAATTTAAAGCCTTTTAACTCAATTGCCTGACCAATATTGAAGGGAGTTATAGTTTTATCTTTAATTAAATCCGATGGGGTAGCTACTCCAAAAATAGCAAAGCTAATTCGCTGATACTCAGGATTAATTGCTCTTTGGTTGTAGCAAAATCGAATCAAAGCAAAAAAGTCATCGACAGAAAAATCGCAATTAAGAACACTATCGATTTCATCAACTAAGATAATAATTCTTGCTTGAGGAAATTGAACCTGAAGAATATCTTCAATAAAATAGCCGAGTTTTTGTAGGACAGAAATATCCCCCTCCTGCTCCCACCAAGACTTTAAATTTACTTTTGCAAGCAAATTAAATCCCCGCCAAATCTCACCAGTCACTCCCTTATACCACTGAAGCGCTGTCATATTGCGCCTACCTACACGGGTCAAATCGATGGCGCTACACACAAAACCATCTTGTTGCAGACGATATTTAGTTCTTGCCAGCAGAGATGATTTTCCCATTTGCCGGGAGTTAAGAACATAGCAAAACTCTCCCCGTTTGAGCGTCTCATAAAGTTGCCAGTCGGCTCGTCGCTCTACATAGCTTGGAGCATCAACGGTTAGACTTCCTCCCACTTGGTATTTGTAGTCGCTCAATTTTTGAAGCATACACACACTTAACTTGATCTACCTGGATTTTATGGCGATCGCTCTTTCTAATCTATTACTGCTACTACTGGAATGTCAATGTTCAATTTACCCAGTACTTAGACACCTTTTTGAAAACTAGACAGAGCTAGACATTTGCCATCGGTGAGTGCAAATGATTTCATTACTCACCCGTTTCAATGTGTACTTGCTGTGAAAGTTGATGTTCCGCCCACAAACTATGGGTGAGGATACCCTCAAGGACTTTCCTCCACTGAAAAAGTTGAGTCCTCCGGATACGATGTAGTTTAATAAAACTAGCAACTCGTCTCCAATGACTCCAATCATGTTTGTTGACATCCTCTGGTCTCAACAAACACTGTGGTATTTTTTCTGATAATTTTAAGGCTCTACGACCAATTACTAAAGCAGCAGCAGTTCCACTATTGAGGCCATATTTAGCCATATAATTTATCATTCCTATCACCAGGCGTAAAAGCTGGATTAACTTTAATTAATTCAACTCCAAATCTTCTACAACGTGACAATATAGTTTCTCTAAACATTCCCGTAGACAAATTGGAAAGCATTTCATTATAGACTTTACCTTCAGAGCTCATCTGGGATTTTTTCTTACTGAAATCTAGAGACTCAATAGCAATAGCACATTCAAAAAACTCTGCTAATTTGACAATCTCAGAAACAGTGTTTCTCATGGATGCTAGCCGTTGTCCTGTTGTTTGATTTTTCCATTTATACGGCATTTCTTCTAAATATTCAATATTTCCATCCCACTTCACATAAGTAACCGAAATTGAGTCGGCATTAAAGTCAATACCTATACAACCATTTTTTCTAGTATGAACTACTGGTATTTCTGGTACATAAGTAGAAAGATGTATATACCAATTGTCTTGTTTATGTTCCCTACGAAAGATAGAAATTGTGATTGGTTTGAAATTGTTTATGGCATAATCTAAATCTGTGGCTCTATATCTGCCTAAATAATCTGAAACACTAAATTCTAACTGTATTTTTTGACCATATTTGTCTTGTAATGGTCTAGGTAGTTGAACTTGTAGTTGATACTTACCATTCTCTTGTAATGGGAAAACTTTCATCATAGTTCCACCACCTGGCTGAGATTTTCCTACACATAAAAACCTACCTGAGCGTTTCTTACTCCAATCTACACTCCATTCATTTCGGGTTTTATATTCATTTTCTGCTAAATTATGTTGAGCGTTAAATAATTTCTGTGAGCCAAAGCAAATATGTAAACGTTCTGTATTTTTTAACTTCTTGAATTTTCGTTTCAGGTTAGCTATTTTCTGAATTTTACTTTTTAAACCTAGTAATTGATGACAAAATTTATTTCGAGTTTGTATATGTGGAAAACCTTTTTTTGTTGCTGATTTTAATGTTTTTTCTAGTTTAGTGATGAGTTTTTTGGTCGCAGTTGTTTTGGCTTTTTATGAGCACTCTAATTGAGTGATATAGTTATGTTTAGCTGTTTTTAATTGGTTTAAAAATTGAGTTGCTTCAGTAGCGATTGAGTCAGCCCATGCCCATTGAATGTTAAACTTTTTCATGCCTACGCTTTTCTACTGAGGACTCTGATAATTTCTCAGTTTGCATCCAGTTAACAGCAGAACGTTTCCAGGATTCATATAATGCTCCTAGTTCCTCAAAGACAGAATGATATTCAATTTTGGCTTCTATTCCGGTTAAGGAACCGTGAGATTTGGCCATTACTAACATTGAATCAGTTTACTTAAGGTTAGCAGAGCTTGTCTTTGGGTGTCAATAATATTTGCTATAGCTTTGACCTTTTCTCAAGTTTTGACACAGGCTCCTAATTTTTCTACCTATTTGCCATTGTGTCATATTCTAGACATTTTGTAGATATTTGTCCTTGATAGTCTATATTTTTTGGTGTTAGCAAACAACAGGACTTACGCAGGCACTCTACATATAGCTAGGACGAATGCCATTTGCGCTCCGCAGAGCTGCCGAAGTACGGCCCTACAGATGTTGGTTTAAAGGTCAATTTGCGTAAGTCCTGTTAGACTTGGACTTACTCATATCTAACTTGATAATTGAAGTTTTGCTCAAGCACAGTATTCAACTAATAATATCATGTCCGGATAATTAGTGATAAAAAAAATTTTCTCCTCTTCTTTCTTTTGTCTTCTCTCTTTTTTCTTCCCTCCTGACTTCTGACTCCTGATGACTGACTCGGAGACTCCTCCGTCGTTTATTTATAACTGTTTAACCGGACATGATATAACTAGTAAAGTTAGCCCCGATTAGCAAAAATGCTGCATGCATATTAACAATAATAAAACCATTTCCAATATTCAGAAAGTTGACGAAAATCATGACATCAAAAAGCTGCTTAAATTAGCAGAAGATTTGATAGCTTCTAAGAGTGCAAACACACTCAATGTTATCGAAAAAGTTATTTTACGGGAAGCTTTATCTGAAAACCAAAAGACTTATGCTGAAATTGCCAAAGAAAATAACTACTCAGAAAGTTACATTAAACAAGGAATCGCCCCAAAACTATGGCAAAAACTTTCAGTTATTCTTGAACAAAGAGTTAATAAATTTAACTTTCGTATTCTCCTCAAACAACAACTAAATACATTATCTAACCCACAAGACTCCCCATCAAGTTCCCGAACAACCATAAAGTTAGAACTTCCAGAGGGTCAAATTCCTCTCTATTCTCAATTTTATATAGAGCGTTATCCCTGGAACGATTTTGCAGCAAGCAACCAATCGATAGAACAAATTTGCTATCAAGAAATTATTCAACCAAGAGCCTTAATTCGCATCAAAGCTCCTATGAAAATGGGAAAAACATCCTTAATGGCAAGAATCCTGGCTGATGCTACTTTTCAAAATTATTACACCGTGCGCCTAAGTTTGCTTCGTGCAGGAACAGGGATTTTCGCCTCTGCAGAAAAGTTTTTCCGCTGGTTTTGTGCTAATGTAGGACAGCAATTAAAACTAGAATCGAAGCTGGATGAGTACTGGGATGAGGATATGGGAGCTTTGGTCAGTAGTACAATTTATTTCCAAGGCTATCTACTCGATCGAATTCCCAACCCTATTATTTTAGCATTGGATGAAGTCAATCGCTTGTTTGATTATCCAGAACTTGCCCTAGACTTTTTCTCATTGTTACATTCGCTTCCCAACTAATCAATCTCCATTTAATGTGGGATTACCAATTGAACTCCCGCCTTTTATCCAAACAAATGTGGAAGATTTGGCAGGCCGTCATGGACTCCAGCTAACACCTTCAGAACTGCAACAGTTGATGCAATGGACAGGCGGATTTCCCTATTTTGTGCGATTGGCACTTTATCACAGCTTGCACGATGATATTTCCCTAGTAAACGTACTGCAACAAGCAGCAACTGATACAGGTGTGTTTAGCAAGTATCTCCACCAACTATTATGGACTCTTCAACAGAATCCAAGTTTAGCCGAGGAGTTTCAACGAGTGTTAAAAGGGTCAACTCAGTTAAGTACTGAGGAAGGCTTCAAGTTAAAGAGTATGGGATTAGTCCGCTTGCAGGGAAATGAGGCAAGGGTAAGTTGTGAGTTGTACCAAAAATATTTTAGAGAGCGATTTTTAAAGGGAGAGGTGGATTGATTGTATATTTTATAATCAAGTTGTTAGAGTCGAAGGAAGCCTTCCGACTTCCAACTCTCCTTCAGAACCGGACGTGAGACGTATCACCTCATCCGGCTCCTCGACAACTCCATCTTTGTCATAGATACGAGGAACGAACGGGTTATCTTTGTGGCTCCTTGAGTTGGAACCGTCCGATGCCGTTTTTGAATCATGGCAATGTCTGTGTAAAAGTTGTAGGTTACTGTATGTATCCTTTCCACCCTTACTTTTAGGTATGATGTGGTCAACTTCTAAAGGTCGAGTTCATAATCGCCTATACCCTATCCTTGCCTTTTGGCTTGGCCTTAAACAGTCGTTGTGGCCATCAGTAGTAACGATGGTTCGGACACATCTTTGCTTTCGCTACACATGGACTCTTGCTTGACAGTCACCAGATTCGACTACCAGTGGTCTGCCTTTTGTCCACGCTTTACCAATAGATTTGCTAATTCTATTGGCAGGGGCCATGCTTTCACTCCTGCATCGGGAGGGAGGACTTGCACCTCAAGTGTAATCAGTTGTTACAGCTTATGGATCTGTAGTGACCGTCCCGCTTACCTTTCGGCTTGCTTTAGGTTCAAACGAATCGCACATAGACAACTACTTTGAAGTCAGGACTTACGCAAAAGATCGAATTATACGCCATTTGTAGGGGTTAACGGCCGTTAACCCCTACTAGATATGGTGGTTCTGCGTAAGTCCTGGAAGTGAAAGTTTCAGAGATTTTATCTCTGTAAAAGCTTCTAAAAACTTGTGTAAAAATAACCATTACAGTTTTTTTGATGGAAGCTAGATTTCACAATTTATTTGAAATCAAATTTGTACAACTTGTTTTTACATAGATCCTAAGTAGATAAGCACAAAAAAACTAAAGTATGTAACGAAAAGTAAAATTGCTCAATAGCTTTTCCCTATTCCCTTCTGATAGCAAAAATTTTTAACGCCAACGTATTTATAGCGTTTTTCAAACAGATGAACTACACACCCAAAAACACAACTTTAACTTTGTAGGGACGTTCCATAGAACGTCTCTACTGTAGTCTACTAAATAACGCAGCTTGATATAAAAGTGGGGAAGACAACTCCCCACTCTATATATTGAAATTATGAAGCTACCCCAACCTTAGCAGTAGACCGACGCCGACGCCTTCCCACTGGCTGAACTTTAGTTTCCTTTGCATTATTTGTCGTATCTATTGTATTTACTATTGCATCCTTGGCGTTTGCATCTGGAGTTTGCATCAATAATACTAACAACGGCTGACCCTGAAGTTCTCGTCGCAACATTCGCTGTATAGAACATTCGAGCTCATCTTGCAACCCAGCCCAATCAACTTGAGTATTTTTGTTGTCATTCAACTTAGCATATTCAGACCAGCAATGACTCAAGTTTTTTTCCAATATCTTAATCACAAGTTCTTCCAATAGTTGTCGATCCACAGAACTCACAACGCCACGCAGATGTAGCTGAGGCTTACCAATCAACTGACCATCCAGGCTTACTGCTAAAGCAACAGTAACTACACCATCCTCTGCCAATTGTTGACGTTCCTTGAGAATATTATCTTCCACCATACCAGAACGGGAAGAATCGACCAGTTCTATACCAGAAGGGACTTTATCACCAACTCGGATAGAATCTTGAGTCAGTTCAACCACATCACCATTTTTAATCACTACCATATTCTCTGTAGGAATCCCCATACTCTGAGCAGTTTTGCTATGTTGTATTAGCATCCGATGCTCGCCATGAACTGGTAAGAAGAATTTCGGACGGGTAAGCGCCAACATTAATTTCTGGTCTTCCTGACAACCATGACCAGAAACGTGAATTCCCTTATGTTTACCATAGATAACATTAGCTCCCAGCATCATCAGTTTGTCAATGGTATTGACTACCGCGATCGTATTACCAGGAATTGGGTTAGCAGAGAATACCACAGTATCTCCCTTGCGAACCTTAATTTGCCGATGTTCGCCTTTAGAAATGCGAGTCATTGCTGACATTGGCTCTCCTTGAGAACCTGTAGTCAAAATCAAAAGTTTTTCATCCGGCACACTCCGGACGCTATGTAAAGGTACAAATAGACTATCTTCACACTTAACATAACCAAGATTTCGAGCGTGAGCAATCACATTCAGCATCGATCGCCCTACTACTGCAACTGACCTACCATGTTTTTGCGCCAGTTCCAAAACAATTTGTAATCTATGTACGCTAGAGGCAAAAGTTGTTACCATTAAGCGTCCTGGTGCTTCGGAAAATACACGGTCTAGGTTTGGATAAACAGACCTTTCTGAGGGGGTAAAACCTGGTACTTCGGAATTAGTGGAATCACTTATTAAGCAATGAACACCTTTTTCGCCATATTCTGCCAGCTTTTGCAAATCAAACTTTTCCCCATCTACAGGAGTGTGGTCTATTTTGAAATCACCTGTGTGGATAACAACACCTACTGGAGTTGTTATTGCCACTGTAAAGCTATCCGCCATTGAGTGGGTATTGCGAATATATTCGACTGTGAAATATTTACCTAACTGGACAACATCACGAGGTCGAACAGTCTTAAGTTCTGTGCGGTTTTGGACTCCTGCTTCCTCTAATTTACGGTAGAGTAAGGCCATTGCCAATCGGGGTCCATAGATGACAGGAATTTCTAAACTTTTCAGATGAAAAGGAATGCCGCCGATATGATCTTCGTGACCGTGGGTGACTATCATACCCTTGATTTTATGGCTATTTTCTCGCAGATAGGTCACATCTGGTAGAACTATATTTACACCGTGCATTCCATCGGTAGGAAAGGCTAATCCTGCATCAAGTAGAATTATTTCGTCCCCATACTCGAATACACAAGTGTTTTTTCCGATTTCATGTAATCCGCCTAGGGGAATAATTTTTAGGGGTGATGATGATTTTTTTCTTGTCATAATTATCCTATTTTTGTTTTGTTGTTGTTAACTTCTTAAGGTGCCCTGCAAACGCATCCTAATACTGCAATTTCCGATATTTTATTCTGCTTTCGATAGCAGACTGTAGTAATACAATTAACGACTTACTAATAACTGCCTTAAGTTGATGATATTCAATTGTCTGAAAAACTTTCTATCCCACTGAGGTTAGATCATAATAAACCAAGTTTAGCCATTTCTGCTTTTAATTTTTGAATCACCTCGGTGGGAGCTTCGCAGAGTGGCAGGCGAGTAGAACCCACTTTCCATTCTAACAGGTTAAGAGCTGACTTCACTGGAATGGGGTTAGTTGTGACAAATAGAGCTTTAAACAAGTTAAACAGTTGTAGATGAATTTGTGTAGCAAGCTGCACCTTGCCTGTTTCAAATGCTCCTATCATCTGTTGTAGCTGTACTCCTACCAAGTGACTGGCTACACTTACAACACCAGAGCCACCAATAGCTAGAAGTGGCAAGGTTAGAGAATCATCTCCAGAATAAATCTTAAACTCTGGCGATGTCAACTGTCGAATCTGGCTAGCTCGGTCTAAGTTTCCACTGGCTTCTTTAATAGCAACAATATTTGGGATTTCGGCCAGTCTTGCGACAGTCTCAGGCTCCAGATTTTGACCAGTACGTCCAGGTACATTGTACAGCATAATTGGTAATTCTGGAGTTGCTTGAGCGATCGCTTTAAAATGTTCATATAATCCTGACTGGGGCGGTTTATTGTAATAAGGCACCACCTGTAAAGAACCATCTAACCCTAACAAAGCCGCTTTTTCGGTAGCTGCGATCGCTTCAGAGGTCGAGTTTGAGCCAGTACCAGCTATCACTTTAGCTTTTCCTGCCACTGCCTTTTGTACTACCTGAAATAGTTGATACTCCTCATCCCATGTCAAGGTAGGAGACTCCCCAGTAGTTCCACAAACTACTAATGAATCTGTTCCGTGTTCAGCCAACCATATTGATAGCTTTTCTGCCTCTTGATAGTTAACGCTACCGTCTGAATTAAACGGCGTAATCATTGCAGTTATAACTCTGCCAAAATTTACCACACTATTTGCACTCCTTCTGGGGGATTTACTCTAATTTCAGCGCTATAGTTTTTTTTTTGGTCATCTTAAATAATGATGCCAGAATTTTTTTTGATTAACATCACCTTAACAGCCTTTATTTCAATTTTTTGAATTGTCAAAAAGGCTCAATCTACCTTCAGCTCTCATTCATTCTATATCAAAATCTTATTGGAATGACTCCATATTACAACCCCTGATGTTAAGTCCTAGCAACTCGGTCTGTTGCTATTGACATATTGTCTAATTGAGATATCCCGTGGTTGAAACACCCACCGATTTTATTGTTAATCGACCAGCAATGGGATTTATCCACATTTGCCTTGAGCCTCTCAAAGACTACTATACTCCTTGGCTAGATAAAGTATCTAGCTGCAAGCTTCCCTTTAGGTTTTCAGCCCTTATGAGTTGGGAACACTACCTGTTCTACCTGTTTGCCATTGAAAGGTCATACTGTCGATTGAAAAAACTCATTTTTTGAGTCATTCAGTAGTTTCACCCTCAACTAAAACAGTTGATCCTTTTGCTGCAAAAGCCTAATTATAGAACATTTACACCTGGTTTAAAACCGATCCTCCCTATTCAAACAGCCTTTAAAACAGGCAGGCTCAAATTCTCCCGCCATTTTTGATACTTAGTTTTTTGCAACCTTAACCTAAACATTTGCTACTGGTACTCTCAACCATTTTTTTGCCACCAATAATTCGGCAATTTGTACTGCATTCAAAGCAGCTCCTTTACGGATTTGATCTCCACTTAACCATAACTCCAATCCACAAGGATGAGAAATATCTTGACGAATTCTCCCTACTAAAACATCATCTTTACCACTTGCCTCCATTGGCATGGGAAAATAATTGGCCTGCCAATCCTCTACCAGTGTTACTCCTGGTGCTTGACTCAAGATTTTCTTGGCCCGTTCCAGACTAAATGGTTGAGCAAATTCTAAATTAATAGCTTCTGAATGAGCACGCAACACTGGTACTCGCACACAAGTAGCTGTAATCCTAATATCATCACTGCCAAATATCTTGCGAGTTTCGTTCACCATTTTCATTTCTTCTTCACAGTATCCCTGCTGATTCAGTGGAGAATTGTGTGGGAACAAATTAAAAGCCAATGGATAGGGAAAAATCTCTGCTTTTGGAGCTTTACCCTGTAAAATTGCTTCGGCTTGGGCTTTCATTTCTTCCATTGCCCTCGCTCCTGCCCCACTAGCAGATTGATAAGTGGCCACTACCAACCTTTGGATTGGTTGGAATTCATGCAATGGCCAAACCGCCAAACACATCAAAATTGTTGTGCAGTTAGGGTTAGCAATAATACCTCTATGTTCAGCAGCAGCTTTTGGGTTAACCTCTGGAACTACAAGAGGCACTTGCGGGTCCATCCGGAAAGCACTGGAATTATCAACTACTACAGCACCAGCCTCTACTGCTTTATGGGCCCATATCTTTGATGTAGATGCACCTGCTGATGCTAGCACTAAATCTACATTCTGAAATGAATCATCTGTTACAGCTTCTACCTGTAAGTTTTCTCCTTTAAACTTTAAGGTGCTACCTGCTGAACGAGGTGATGCCAATAATTTGAGATTTTCTACTGGAAAGTTGCGACTTTGCAGTAATTCTAGCAGCTCTGTGCCTACTGCACCTGTTGCTCCTAAAATTGCTACTTTGTAGAACTCTGACAAACTTTTTTCCTCCTTACATTTCAAATGTTCGATCGATATAAATTGTTTTGTTTTTTTATATCGGTTGTAAATAAATTTAAAATTTAATTGATTATTTTGATTCTTTAACAGGCATTTCTTTATATATATAGTTGGCTATATTCATAGCCTTTAACAAAAGTAAAAATAATTGTTGCCTGGCCGCTCGTCTTTATAGCTTTTGAGCGTAAAGCAATTAGTTGACTGTTCGCTTCTCTCGAACTTTTTACTACTTAACTACTTTGGCCAAATTACTTTTAGTCAGACTATTAAGACTATAATATTTATTTGCATTCTCAACCGGAGATAAAAGTAATTAGCTTTCCTAGTTATTGAGTTTATAATATTTTTATAATTATAATATTATCATAAATATTTCTAAGTTAGTTAATTAGTTAATCTTAACGTATAAGGAGTGTGAACTGGCGATAACTGAATTAATTAAAATAAATTATTAATATAGCGGTTTTCAGCTTAATGAGGTAAACTCTTTGGTTGTTGCTGCGAGGGATAACGGGTTCTTTTGTACCTCATCAGAATGCAATTGGCTGCTATATATCTTAACCATTGTGAGTATAAAGCAATGCTACAATCAAGCCTCTATGTTAGAGAAAGCTCTATTCAACGTCCATAAAAATATAATAGAAGAACCAGTAGTTAAGTTTGTTGATAGCCAAGGAAGGAGCTAACAAAATAAATGGCTTTAGGGTGCTGAGTCAAAATTCAGCAAATTTATTATATTATCTTAAAATTATATAATAATATTACCTTTCTGACATTGCTCTAACTAGTTAACCTAGAACCAGTAAACAATAAAATTAAAAAAGTGCTAAGGTAATTATTTGTTTGCGAAGGCAGATGGATAATGTCAGGAACCCCAGGACTAAAGTCCAAAAGCTCTGCACACTCTTGGAGTGTAGCAACAAGAAAACAGACGAACACCTGACCAGCCTAAGACTTTCGATGTCTACGTTATCGGCAAGCGTTAAAGTTCTGATTGCCACGCTCTGGCTCGCAATGACATTCCTTGGGATGCGTTGCCAGTCTCATGCTCTAGAACTGGAAGGTTAAACACGCCTAGTGGGTTAAGCGAGTGCTTTCTCGATAGTACCGACCGATAACATTGGCGTTAGCGTTTGCGATAGTATTCCGTAAGGAAAGCGGCCCGTTAGCGCCGCTAACTTTAGCCCAGAAAGCGGTGCGACCCCGGCGAGGTTCCCTCGCCTTGGGAATGCGCACTCCTGAGATGGGCGAACCTTGGGGGAGTAATCCCCCGCCCCGTAAGGGGACTGGTGAGTTCACTCACCGCGTCATTTTTCATCCCGTAGCTAAAGCTGACGGGTTTCCAAACTACCGATTTTTTTTAGATGATTAACTGCACAGTTGAGTGCTGGACAAAATGGGAAAACAAAAGTTTCCCGGAAAATATTTAGATACCTTAAGAGAATAATAACCTATAATTCTTATTTTAAATTAAAGATGAAAGTTACCCAGGAAAGACTTCCAGCCAGCCAAATAGGCCTAGAAATAGAAATCACACCAGAAATGTCCAAGAATGCCTATGAGCGGGTGATTCAGAAATATCTCCGTTCTGCCAATATTCCTGGGTTCAGAAAAGGCAAAGTACCTCGGCAAATATTGGTACAAAGGTTGGGACAAAGTTACATCAAGGCAATGGCCTTAGATGACCTGATCAATGACTGTTTGGAAAAAGCCAGGGAACAAGAGCAAATCAATGCCATAGGCCAATTTGAGCTAAGGACAGAATTTGAAGAACTAGTCAAAGATTTTGAACCAGGAAAAGAAATGGCCTTATCGGCCAAGGTGGATGTAGGTCCAGAGGGAAAAGTTGAAAATTATCAGGGGTTAGTGGTCAAGGCAGAAGAAGCTAAGTACGATCCAGCCCAAATAGATGAATTTATCGAAGAACGTCGTTCCCAAATGGGTACATTAATCCCAGTAGAAGGAAGAGCTGCTCAGTTGGGAGATGTTGCTATAGTGGATTTTGTTGGTATACTGCCATCTGAAATAGAGGGAGAAGAACCAAAAGAAGTGCCAGGAGGGAAGGCTCAAGACTTCCAAATGGATTTAAAAGAGGGACAATTTATCCCTGGTTTCATTGAAGGAATTGTGGGAATGAAGCCAGAAGAAACAAAAGAAATTTCAGCCAAATTTCCTTCAGAATATGCTGAGACAGATTTAGCGGATAAACCAGTAGTATTCACTGTGACTGTCAAAGAACTTAAAGAAAAAGAACTACCAGAATTAGATGATGATTTGGCCCAAGAAATCAGTGAGTTTGAAACACTAGCCGAATTGCGCGAGTTCTTGGAGAAAAAATTCACAAAAGAAAAAGAGGAACAGACAAAACAAAACAAGGAAAAAGCAATTTTAGACGAATTGGTGAATCATCTGGAAGTAGAAATTCCAGAAACATTGATTAAGAATGAAGTCAATCAAATGTTGGCCCAAAGTGCCATGGAGTTAAGCCAGTACGGAATTAATGTCAAAGAGCTATTCGCCAGTGATAAACTACCAGAGATGCAAGCGCAATCGCGACCAGAGGCTATTGAGCGATTGAAAAGAGACTTGGCTATAGCCACAGTAGCAAAACAAGAATCAATAACTGTGGATCAAGAAGAAATAGCCGCAGAATCTGCCAAAGTAAGAGAACAGCTCAAAGATCAAGAAGTCGATCCAGACAGATTGAGAGAAGTAGTTACAGAGGATCTACTGAAGGAAAAAACAATTAAATGGTTGGAAGAAAATGGGACTGTGGAATTAGTCTCAGAAGGAACTCTGACCAAAAACTCAAAAGCAATTCCAGAGACAGAAACTACCCCAGAGACCGAACAAGAGCAAGAGCCAGCAGTAACCTCAGAAAATACTCAACAGGAAGAAGAGTAATTCAGGAGTAGTTGGGATAACCCAACTACCAATCTCTGTAAAGCTAGGGCATAATGGTATGGAACTTGGCTCTATACTGAGCAAAAACAAGGCAGTAAAAACAAAATTTGTTTATAGATAAGCCAATGTATTATGGTTATATCCCAATATCCCGATGATTTAGTTAGTCTTTATCACAAGTTACAAGTTTACTCTGGTCCTAGTAATATTGTTCCGATGGTTGTCGAACAGTCTGGGATGGGAGAGAGAGCTTTTGACCTCTACTCACGATTGCTACGGGAAAGAATAATCTTTCTCGGAACTCCAGTAGACGATACTGTGGCCAATAGTATCACAGCTCAAATGTTATTCCTGGATGCGGAAGACCCAGAAAAAGATATTCAACTATATATCAATTCCCCTGGAGGGTCAGTAACAGCAGGAATGGCTATATATGACACTATGCAGCAAGTAAGACCAGATGTTGTAACAATTTGTTATGGTTTAGCAGCAAGTATGGGCGCTTTCCTTCTTGCTGGTGGCGCAGCAGGTAAAAGGATGTCCCTTGCTAGCTCCAGAATCATGATTCACCAGCCTCTGGGTGGAGCTCAAGGTCAAGCTGTAGATATTGAGATCCAAGCTAAGGAAATCCTTTATCATAAACGTAAGCTAAACGAATTGTTAGCACATCATACAGGTCAATCTCTAGAAAAAATAGAGATTGATACAGACCGCGACTTCTTTATGTCGGCGGTAGAGGCCAAGGACTATGGCCTGATAGACCAAGTGATTATTAGGCAGAATCTTCCTGTACCAGGAGAGTCTGTCCCTGCAGTGTAATAAGAGGCAGTTATGTCAAAATACGACTCCCATCTAAAATGTTCATTTTGTGGCAAGTCTCAGGAACAGGTCCGAAAGCTGATTGCTGGGCCAGGAGTATACATCTGTGACGAATGTGTAGAGTTGTGCAATGAGATTTTAGATGAGGAGCTTTTTGACTCTAACACGACTGGACCACAACCTCAAATGCCACGTTCAGCACCCACGGCTCAAAAACGAGGTAGTGGTGCTAAGAGACTATCTGTAAATCAAATTCCTAAGCCGAGGGAAATAAAGAATTACCTGGATACTCATGTTATTGGCCAGAGAGAAGCTAAAAAGGTGTTGTCTGTGGCAGTTTATAACCACTATAAACGTCTTAGTTTTGCAGAGGCTAAAAAAGGTGGCAAGTCTTCTCAAGATGAAGTGGAATTGCAGAAGTCTAATATTTTATTGATTGGGCCGACTGGTTGTGGTAAGACATTGTTGGCTCAAACTCTGGCAGAGTTATTGGATGTACCATTTGCTGTTGCAGATGCCACAACATTAACAGAAGCTGGATATGTGGGAGAAGATGTGGAGAATATTCTGCTGCGACTGTTGCAAGTGGCAGATTTAGAAGTGGAAGAGGCCCAACGTGGAATTGTATATATAGATGAGATTGATAAGATAGCTCGTAAGAGTGAAAACCCTTCTATAACCAGAGATGTCTCTGGAGAGGGCGTACAGCAGGCTTTATTAAAAATGTTAGAGGGGACTGTTGCTAATGTTCCTCCACAAGGTGGTCGGAAACATCCCTATCAAGATTGTATCCAGATTGATACTAGCAACATTTTATTTATTTGCGGTGGGGCTTTTGTCGGTTTAGATAAAATAGTGGAGCAGAGAAGTGGCAAAAAGTCAATGGGTTTTATTCAGCAGGGAGGAGAAAGTCAATCCAAGGAGAAGCAAACTGTAGATTTGACAAAGCAAATGGAGCCAGATGATTTGGTTAAGTTTGGTTTGATTCCAGAGTTAATTGGGCGGATACCAATGGTGGCAGTAGTTGAACCTCTGGATGAGGAAACTCTGATGGCGATTTTGACGGAGCCTCAGAATGCTTTGGTGAAGCAATATCAAAAGCTGTTGCGGATGGATAATGTGCAGTTGGAGTTTGATCAAGAGGCTATTCGGGCGATCGCCAAGGAAGCCTTTAGGAGAAAGACAGGTGCGCGGGCGTTGCGCGGTATTGTTGAAGAGTTGATGTTGGATGTAATGTATGAGTTACCGTCGCGCAAGGATGTAACTCGTTGCGCTATTACTAAGGAAATGGTAGAAAAGCGCTCGACTGCAGAGTTATTGGTGCATCCCTCGTCGTTACCCAAACCTGAGTCGGCTTAACTTATGTCTTGCAAAGAATTAGCCTCCTAAGAAAAAGATATTTTCCTCCTAAGAAAAATCTATCTTAAAATGTCTTCAGAGGACTCCGACTATATCTAATAGACATCTCTTGAAATTAAATATGCCTTTTCTAAAATTCTTGTAGAGACCTTCCATGGAATGTCTCTATATTTTTTTCACGTCTATGTTTAATAGGGTGTAGCGGTGAGATAAGTAGGTGGGCATAATTAAAGATCAAAAAGTTGTAGGGTGGGCAATGGCTATAAGTGTCTTTGTATAAAGGTTTTAGCTGACTGCGCGCATTGCCCACATTATGCGTTTATTTATGCCGACCTACTTACAGCAGTTTCCAACTTTATGAAGTACATATATTTATGGTTTTACGGAGTGGGGAGTATGGGGAGTATGGTCTGTGTGGGAGTAGCGGTGCGACCCCGCGTCGGCGACAGACGCACCTGGTAGCGCACTCCTGTGAGGCAACAGGTGCCACAGACTCACCCCCTTCGCGGCAGGTCATTAACCACCGAATCTGCTATAAAATAACAACCAACAAATAAATTACACCAGTTTTCAAGTTGATGAGGTAAAAAGTTTTAGGATTTTAGACAATAGTAATATGAAATAGGTTAATGTTTGCTACAGATGATTGATAGAGAGATGGGGAGTATTGGGAGTGTGGAAGTAAAGGAGGTAGCATAATTACTTGTATTTATTTGCTCTCAAATTACTTTTTTACTCTCTGGCTCAACTTTGATCTTTTGTGTGAAATAACTGTAGTATTATTTTTTGTATTTCAGATAAAAAGAGATTAATCTTAAACTTTACCTGACTATTTTAATAGGTTTTTAATCCAACTGAAGCCTGGGAATCAGGAAAAGTCAAGCTAAAATACTTGTCGATTCGCTCGGACGGGGATTAGATTCAAAGGAGTCTCGTTTAAACAGAAGTATAAATAATAATCTCCAGTTAACTTTTGACCTATAACGGTAAGATTATCAAATATTCCTACTGCTGAACAGGCGAGTGCTTGGGTTTGGTTGTATCAAATACCTCACGGGGTGACAATTTTCAGGGTAAGCTCAACATCAGTAAACCTCAAATAACTAATATTTTCAGCTTTAACTTAACCTTAATCTCTGTGGAAAATTCTGTGGAAAACTATAGTTTAACTGTGGAAAACTATGCCTATTCTTTAAATATGAAAAGGAAAAATACTAAGGCTTTAAAACAAAAAATTTTGGAGACTGTTGAGTTAAGGGTTTAGTTTCACCGTGAATATTGAGGAAAAATATTGTATATCTGCTCACGACAGCGATATTAACGAGCTAGCCTTTCATCCAGATGGGGATATTTTGGCTAGTTGTGGAGATGATGATGTAATAAAGTTGTGGGATGTTAAGACTGGGAGGAAAATTAGAACTTTTAACCGTGGCGACTCTATTTCGGATATTGCATTTTCTCCTGATGGCAATATTTTAGCTAGTGGAGAATATCAGCAAATTATTTTACGCAAAGTAGATACCGGAGAAATCCTTAGTCGCTTGAATCTTAATGATTTGACTCTTCATTCTCACAGTTACGTTTATGCTGTTGCTTTTAGTCCGAATGGTTACATATTAGCTGGTTGTGACGACAATAATAGAATTAGCTGGTTCAACGTAAAAACTGGAGTATTAATCAGAACTTTGAAGCGCCCCCACAACGAACTTTACGATGAAATTAACGATGTAGAATTTTCTCCCAACGGCAAGATTTTAGCAAGCTGCGCAGAAGACAAAACAGTTAAACTTTGGGAAGTTAACAGTGGTAAATTAATCCGAACTCTAAGACATACCGAAGATGTTTGCGGTATTGCCTTCAGTCCTAATGGTGATATTCTAGCAAGTTTTAGTCGCGATGACACCATTAAACTTTGGCAAGTAGATACTGGTAGAAAAATTTATTCTTTCAAGAATCATAAAGGTTTTTTTACTTGTATTGCTTTTCATCCGAATAGTAAAATTCTTGCTAGTGGGAGTTGGGATAGTAGAATAAAATTGTGGGATGTGAAGACTGGCAAAGAAATTTTTACCCTAAATAATCATTCAGCACAAATAAATAATTCGCTGCAAATTCAGTCGGTTATTTTCAGTCCAGATGGAAAACTACTCGCAAGTGGGGATAGGAATGGTCAGCTAACAATCTGGCATTGCGATTTACCGAAAAAGACTAATATAGAAGTTGTTAGACTAATTAAGAATCCGAATGCAACTTAAAAATTTCACAGCTGAAAATGTATACTTGAGACCTCTTACATAAATTCAAAGCTCCCCTTTTTTCAAGGGGTCGGGGGCAGATCACCATACTTTAGCAAAATATCTTTGGTTAATCATCAGATTCATAAGAAATATTCTCAGACTTATAAGCAAGAGGCTCAACATGAATCATTATTCTCGCAGGATGAAACCTTTCTTGTAAAAGCGCTTCCACCTTTTCAGTAATCTGATGAGCAGTTTCTATATCATCAGCATCAACAATTAAGTGCATTTCAATAAATATCTGACGACCAATGACTCCCCTAGAAGCAATATCATGACAGTTGACAACTCTCGGCACTTGAAGAGCGATCGTATGAATAGCCTCCGGTGCCACTGCCATATAATCTACCAGCCAAGGCAAATTTTCTTTCAAAACTTCCCAAGCACTACGAAACACTAATAAA
This sequence comes from Microcoleaceae cyanobacterium, assembly GCA_049647275.1. Lineage (GTDB taxonomy): Bacteria > Cyanobacteriota > Cyanobacteriia > Cyanobacteriales > Microcoleaceae > JASJEE01. The sequence continues at coordinate 5,558 of JBARXI010000313.1, read as the reverse complement.
GCAACTGGAAAAGCTAAAACCACATCTAGCCAACGGAAAATAGGTAGATTCAAATTATTTCCTTGCCAAATACCGATTAATCCTACTATCACAATTACAGTCACCCAAATATCACTCATAGTGTGATGAGAGTCAGCAATCAAAATACTACTACCAATTTGTTGCCCCACCCGACGTTCATAAAATGCTACAAAAATATTAATTCCTAACACAATCAATAACATCCATAGCGCAGGTGGAGAAATATTTACCTCTTGACTACCGCCAATTATTCTTTCTATTGCCCCACTAATAATTTCAAAACAAGCAATACCTAAAAAAGCAGCAATACCCAAAGCTCCAATAGCATCAAATTTTTGATGTCCGTAGGGGTATTCGCGGTCTGGTTTGGGGGAAGCAAGATGATTTGTGATTAATCCTAAAACATTATTCGCACTGTCAGTAACACTGTGTAAAGCATCAGCAAGTAAGCTGAGGGAACCTGTCCAAAATGCTATTCCAGCTTTGATTAGCATTACTAATAAATTGAGCAGTAAAGTGATGATTAAGACTTTGCGGACTTGTTTACGGTTATCGGTAGACATGGTTAAACAATTAATAATTAATAATTAACAATTACAGAATAATGATAGGTTTAAAGCCTCTCCTTTAAAGAAGAAACAGGAAAAAATTTTCCTTTTATTCAATCCTCTTTCTTTTAGGGAGAGGTAATTATCAATTATCAATTATTGAACCGATCTTATCTAAATTTAGTATACAAAGAAATCCCTCATGCTACTCAAGGCTTTGGACTATGCCATGCTCGAAACCCAGGACTTAAAAAGCCTATCATAAAAAAATGACAAAATTGGTGGGCACGCTTACAGTAGTTTCTCTAGTTTTAGCCCTATATATTAAGATAATCGTGAAGTGGATTTTAGCAATATGCTCGTATATGGACTATTAACTTTAGTAATTATAATATTTCTCGTCCGTTCCTCTGGTTTAAATGTGATTCAAGAACCGACAGCTTGGACTTCATCAGAGCGAACAAAGTCAATTTTCCTCTTTCTGTGGAAGTTTCTTAGCTATATTGGCCTGTCTGCAGTTTTTATCTCTCTAGGACTTATGATGGGTGTTATCGGCTATCATTGGGCAGCGGGTTTGAGTTGGATAGATTCTCTAGTAGAAGCTTCGATGATTCTTAGTGGTATGGGACCAATTAGTCCCCTCTCAACTACTGGCGCGAAAGTATTTGCTTCTCTCTATGCACTCTTTAGTGGTTTGGTTTTTGTCATAGCAATGGGAATTCTTTTATCTCCTTTGGTATATAGTTTGTTAAGTCAATTTCGTTTTCAGATCGACAATGAAAACTACCAACAAGATGAGCACTTAGCAAAATAGACTTCTCCGAAAAAGATATAGATTTTTTGCAGGAGCAGGCAACAGCGGTGCGACCCCGCGACGACGACAGCTCGCAAGCGGTCAGACCCCGCGTCGCCGGCGCAAGGGAATGCTGACTCCTTTTCGGGAATGCGCACTCCTGTGAGGCAACAGGCAAGATATTTTCACGCGCGAAAGCACTAAAAATGATTTATAGTGGTGATTTTTTATTTCCAAAACCTGCTCTAATTAAAAGGTTGATTTATTTTATGGAGATGTCTAATGATAAAAATGTAGAAATGAAAAATAAATGTTTGCAAGCCGTTAAGTTAAAGATAAATTTATAAGAGCTACATTCTGATTTTAGATGGTTCCCAAAAGGGATTTATACTGAGATGAATTTAGCTTTCACAAAAGATTTTGTCAAAGTTCTTAGCTAATCTTTGAGCTTGATGTTTATAAAGTGGTTTAGGTAATATTCCTGGCAAATCATTCATTAATTCTCTAGCTTGATTAATGCTACATCCAGAAATACCAAAAATGTCATTTGCTCCTTGAAATATTGCATATTCTGATGGAGCAAATTCAATCATAATTTGCAAAGTAGGTTGTTTTATTTCACCATTTTAAATTCGTTTTAAAGCATTAATTGTTGCCAAAACAATTAGGCGATCGCCCACAGCAAGTTTAATATCATCTGAGGGCATTAATTTTGATTCATTTGGTGGTTTTGTATATAAAATTGGCACTACTCCATAACCATAAGCTATTTCAGCTAAAATTAATCCATTTAAAGTATCTCCAGTTTCAATATTATATTCAGTTACTAATACTGTTTGATGTTCGATCCGAAATAAACTTAATATATTTTCTCCAAATGCTGCTCTGGCAAAAGCTTCTGCGACAACCGCAGAAGTACAAATAAAAGCAGAATAGGTTCAACAATTAATAATTAATAATTAATAATTAATAATTACCTCTCCTTAAAAGGGATAGGATTGACTAAAAGGAATTTTTTTTCTTCTTTCTCCTTTAAAGGAGAGGCTTTAAACCTTAATTATTCGGTAAAAGTTTGGCTAAATTATCATTAAAGCGTTGTTCATAAGTGCGAATTACTAAACGAATATTTGGATTAGCAGCATAAGCCATTAATGCTACTTCTAGATTTAACATTTCATCATTTGTAACAGCAATAACACCTTTTGCCGTGGGCAAATTAACTTTTCCTAAAGACTTGATAATACTACCCATAACTAGGGTAATTTGAAGAGTAATATCTGACTCTGTTGCTGTACTACTAATTGCGACTAACTTCTGTTTAAATCTTTGTAATAAAATAGCAACTCGCTGACCTACTCTTCCAAAACCAATTATAACAACATGGTCTTGGGTCGGGATAGGATTTCTTTTGGTAAACTTAAATCTTGTACTTAATCATCTTTCTGTAATTAAACCATTCAGCAGCGCGACAAAAATAATTCCTACTAATGTTGTCATTAAACTAAAAAATTGGAGCCACCAAGGAAAATTATCCTCTAGTTTAATACCACCAAAAATATCTCCAAATCCTCCAAGTAGTAAAACTGCTGTCCCATAATTTGTTGATATTCTCTAACCGTAAACTTCCGCCTTAAAAGCTGAAACATAAATAATAATTTTTATTTTCACAGGATTTTAGACTATAAATTATAGGGAGGTTCTATGGAACGTCCCTACATTCTTTTTCACCAAATATCTACTTAAGGTTTTAGATTCCCCCAAACTGCCATTTTTAAGGGCAGTTAATTATATAAAAAGTACCTAATGATGATGGTCATGGTGATGATGGTCGTGGGAATGTCCATGGTCGCCATCGTGACTATGACTGTGAGTTTCCCTGGCTTGCTTTACAGCCAAAGAAGGATTAACAGCCAAAGCAGTCTCACTCAATAACTCCTCAATTTGAGGGTTAGCCCACTCCGCAGCCATCTGTAAAAATTCTGGGCGGTCGTTTACACAAGGCATTTTGCGATAAGTTACTTCTGGATGTTGACGACGTACAGCTTCAATAATATGCTCCACATCTAATAATGTTTCATGATTTTCTGTAGCAAAACCAATAGGCATAAATACAAGAGCTGTTGCACCTAATTCTATTAGATTTTTAGCTGCAGTTTTAGTATCAGGTTGAGTCCAGTCAATTAGTGGGGTATCGTGATTTAACCAACCTACAGAAATTAGAGGATAACGATTAATTAAACGTTCCCGCACTGATTCATAAAGTGCCTGACTTTCATCAATTCCTGAAGTAAAACCTTTGGCTTTGTGGGGGCAACCATGATTCATTAAAACAATGCCAATTTGAGATGGTAAATGAGCAACTGCTAAATCTTTAGTAATTTCTTCTTCTACCATTTTTGCCGTTATATTAATATAATCAGGTTCATTATAAAAGGAAGGAATATAACGTTGACCTGTAATCCAATGTTTAGTATTATCGGCTAAATTTGCCAATGCTTCATTAACTTGTTCGACGGCAATTCCACTAGTAAAAATAGAGTCAACTACCAGCAAAGGATAAATCAGTAATTTATCAAATCCTTCAGCTTTAATTTGTGCTAATACTTGTTCTGGTAAATGAGGAGCACAAAAGTTAAAAGCTTTGAATACTTTGACGCGGTCGCCCCATTTTGCTTGTAAATTTTTTTCAATTCCTGCTCTTTGACTTTCAAAAATAGCATTATGAGGAGAGATAAAGTTACCATGTTGATGACTCCATTCATGTAAGTCAAAAACAGCTAATAATTTTGCCAAAGGAGGATATATCCAGGTAGGAACAGGAGCAAATTTAGCAGTGAGTAAATTTAAGGCTTGTTCGTTATAATTAGCAAAATCTTCATAACTTTCTACTTCACCATATCCCATTAATAAAACTGCTACTCTGTCTTTTTTATCGGATGTAGAAACTGTTGGTTGTTGAATTTTTTCTGGGGTACTAACCACGTTTTTTCCTCTATATATATTATCAGTGCGACGGACATAATTGAGCAGTCTATACTTAATCAAAAACTAAGTATCAAAACACTCTTGACTGTTGACTGTTGGTTTCTCACCAACTTTAGTCGAGAGTTATGCCACTCTAGAATTAGTTTAACATTCTCTATGGGGGGGATGGGGATAAAAAATATGTAAAAAATATAATTACTTCCAAATCTTGGCCTCCAAATTTTAGCGATCGCAATTTAATTACAAATAGCCCGTTTAAGCATGGGCCATAATCTCTGATTGGGATGATGCTGCAATGATGCTTCAAATTAAAGGTTAGTAAGAAAGTTTTAAGTTTTAGGTGGTTATTTCAGTTATTAGTTATAATATTTACTTTTTTATTTTTACCCTCAAGGGGTGACAAGCAAGCTGAAAAATAGATAGATCGGAAGTTGAACCAAGCAAATTGAATAATAATTCAAGCAGAAGACTCTTGGTTATTGAGAATGAACCCTATGTTGTGCTGCTGATGCACTACCAAATTTTGCCCATCCTAACAAGGATAGCTCGAACTGTTCACAAAACTAGATGTGTGATTCGTCTTCTTGACAAATTCTTACAGCAGCTTCTAGGTATCGATCTAATAGACGATGATTAGATGTATCTGGTAAAACTAATTCAACAGCCATAGTAGCTTGCATTGTTCCACCACGTTCATCTCCATCTTTAAAAGCTGAGATAGACCCCCACAGTCGAGCTAAAGCAGTTTGAATTTCGTCTCTTTTAGGCAAATACCATATTTCTCGACTAATTTCATCACACTGTAAAGCAGTTAAAACATTTTGCAAATCCCTTGCTTGCTGAATATATTTATTTAGATTGGATAGTTTGTCCGGTTTAAACTCAGATGAATATATTTGTATACATTCTACTGTCCATTGGATTGCCAAACTATAGCGATATTTTTGTAGTCTTAGTGCAATTGGGTAAGCCCAAAGTATGCTGTTTTGTGTGAGATTTTGTTTAATATTATTTGTTATTTTTTCGATCATTTTTATGATACTCTTTACCGAATAATGAAGGTTGAAAACCTATTCTTAAAGACTCTACAACAGTTTTTTGAGTTTAGTTCCACCCAACAAAGGGTATCCTCAAATTTTGGTTGAATTTTTTTTCATCTGTTGTACAAGAGTTTTTTGAGTTTAGTTCCACCGAATAAAGGGTATCCTCAA
>JBARXI010000312.1:0-6588 GCA_049647275.1 Microcoleaceae cyanobacterium | reverse complement strand
TCAGATGGGTAAACCACAGTTAAAAAGTTAGGTTGTAGGTTGTAGGTTGTAGGTTGTAGGGACTCAACTGCTCCCCCTACAATCTTAGGCTGACCTTGTGGTCTACTCTGGTGAACAGCGCTGTAATTGCCAGAAAATACAGTAGGAAAAATATATTCGATCGCTACTTTTATCTTTTTTCTGGCGGGTTTAATACCAATTTAATAAATTTTTGCTAAAAATAGCTAGGTTATTTCTTAGCAGTCAGGAGTCACCGAGTCAGTAATGAATAGCTTCTATATAGCTGCCTTTTTCAACGATCGGGTTTGCCCTATAAAATTGAATCTTAATTCTCGCCGAAAAAATATATGGCGTTGTTGAATCAAGCTATGAAACCTAAACTTGGCCAAATATAAAATGCTTTTCAGTTAATAGTTAGGGAATAGCCCTTAAAGCACAATCATAGCCACGCATCACCAACGCCAAATATATAAATACTACCTAAAACCTACCACCTACCACCTTCTTCAACATCTTCCAACAATCGATCGATAATATCAAACTGATAATCAACGGCTAACTCCATCAAAATTTCTTTAAGTTGCTGATGCTCCTGTGGAATTTGCTCTAATAAAGCGATAACATTCTCCGAGCTACAATTAAGGAGTGCATCGTGAAGTTGAAAGCGAAACTCAGCACTCATAAAACTCAAAGCATCTTTAGATAAATTAGATAAACTAGATGGTATTTCAGTACGAGGGCGAATGGGAGCAGAGGGAGCAGAGGAAGCAGAGGAAGTATTGCCAGCACTAGAGCCATAAATATATTGAACGCCAAGACATTCAGCAAGGCATTTGAGCAAAATATCTTCTTGGACTGGTTTGGTGAGGATCTTAGGGCAGTTAGCTTTCAAGAAAGAAAACTTCTCCCGATCTAAAGTTCCAGAAGCAGAAAGGGCAACGATCGCTGTGGCTTCACCTTCAGGATGAGATTTAATTGATTTAATCGCCTCAAACCCATTCATTATCGGCATTCGTAAGTCCATAAAAATTAACTGCGGTTTGTGCTGCTGCCACTGCTCGATCGCCTCTTGACCGTTAGCTGCTTCTAATATTTGGAAACCTAATATTCCCAACATCAGCGATAGTAGTTTTCGATTATCTTCCCAGTCATCTACTACTAAAATGCGATATTCTGGCTGGTTTGGAGCAAGACCAACTATCTGTTGTTTACCTGCGGGTTGTTCTGTTGGGGTGGTATCGGGAATAGAATTAACAATAATGGAGAAAGTAATAGTTGTTCCCCCATCTATACTACTGTCGATCTTAATATCACCGCCCATCAGTTGCACAAACCTGCGACTGATGGATAAACCCAAACCCGTGCCTGCTTGAGAGCGACGACCCGCTTCTCCTTGAACAAATGCGTCAAATATTTTCTCTATATCCTGCTGACTCATTCCTATACCTGTATCTTGAACTTCAAAGACTAGTCGAGAAGTTAAATCATAGGCACTTGGTTTTGGAGCGTCATCTTTTAAGATATTTTCTGTTCTCACCTTAAGGTTGACATAACCAGTTTCGGTAAACTTAATGGCGTTAGAGAGCAAATTAATCAGTACCTGTCGCAGTTTCCGCTCATCAGCATGAATGTACTGAGGCACTTCTGAATCTATCTCAAACCGCAACTCCAGACCTTTATTTTCTGTAGTTCCTTGGAACATTTCTTCGAGATAAGTCATCTGATCTTGGAAATCAAAAAAACTGGGTTCAAGCTCCATGCGGTTAGCTTCCAGCTTGGACAAATCTAAGACTTCTTCGATTAACTCTAGCAAATGGTGCCCACTTTTAGAAATTATTTCTAACTGATTCTTTTGTTTGCTGTCTAGATTAGTTTCGCGACTTAAAAGTTGAGTGAAACCGAGAATAATATTTAGAGGTGTCCGCAGCTCATGGGTCATCCGGCTGAGAAATTCACTTTTAGCTTGGTTAGCCACTTCAGCTTTTTTCTTAGCAGTTTCTAACTCCGCGGTGCGAGTTTGCACTCGTTGCTCTAGAGTAGCATTAAGTTGTTCGAGACGCTGTTGGGCTTGTTTGCGATCGCTAATATTGGTATCAACTCCTAAGACTTCTATAACTTTACCTGTTGGGCCTCTCTTAAATACTACTTCCCTGGTATATAACCACATCCAAAACCCATCTTTATGACGCACGCTATATTCTATTTCTACTACTTCTTGGTCTGCTACATTTTGGAAACTTTGATAGTGGTTTCGCATCCGTTCGATATCTTCGGGATGAACTAATGTAGACATTACATTTGAGTCAAGTTCGAGAATTTCATCTTGAGTGTAACCAAGCAGTTGGCTGACAGAAGCGTTGATATAAGTAACACAATTTCGTTCTAAATCGAAAATATGGATAATTCCGGGGCTAGACTCTGTGATTTGTCGAACCAAGCTTTGACTCTCTAATAACTGCTGTTGAGTTTGCTTGAGTTGAGTAATATCTGTAACCACTGCACCAACTAACCGTTGCTTGTCTTCTAAGTCTACAGGATAATAAGTTGTTAGCCAGCAAGCTTCAATTTCAGGATTAGAGGGAACAGGAGCACATATTTCAAGATTTCTGATAGCTTCTCCTGTTTCCAATACTTGACGGTACAGGGGAGTTAACTGCTCTGCCAACTGCGGTAGAATGTCTGAGATGGTTTTGCCAATATGTTCTGATACCGAGCAACCGTTAATTTCAGCTAAAACAGAATTGATGCGTAAATATCTCAACTCTTGGTCTACTAAACTCAAACCTACAGGAATAGATTCATATAAGGTTTCTAAAAGATTATTAGTGCGTTGGAGTTGACCTTGGGCATTTTTGAGTTCGTTAATATTTATCAATGTCATCACAATACCATCAGCATTGCCGTCCTCTTGGATATAGCTGTTGATACGCAAAAGTATACATTCTCCGGTAGTGGATAAACTTACTTCCCTTTCCATTGATTGTTGAGTCTCGATCGCTTGTTTGAGAATTTCGATCAAATCTGGACAGTTGAGATTATGAGTAAAATGATTCAGAGGACGGTCGATATCGGTACCTCTAATATTAATCGCTGTGGTTGCAGCGGGGGTAAATCGACGAATATTCAGTTCTTTGTCGAGGAATACCACCCCAATATCTGTACTGCGGAGCAGATTATCAATATCTTCATTGAGAGTAGTTAACTCTTCTATTTTTAACTCATACTCAGTATTAATAGTGTACAGTTCTTCGTTTACCGACTGTAACTCTTCGTTGGTACTTTGAAGTTCCTCGTTAGAAGCTAGCAATTCTTCATTAGTGGCTTGCTGCTCTTCGTTAATAGTTTCCAACTCTTCCACTGCAGCTTGTAGATTTTCCCTAGTTTGTTGAAGTTCATACTCCAGTTCGCTCATGCGCTTGGCAACTTCGGGTGCTACATCATAAGTTGTTTCTTCGCTAGTGGTTGCTAGACTAAATGGTGATGGCGTTTCCACTTCCAAAAGCACAATCAAAAATTCATCTAATAATGCATTATCAGGGTTGTAACCCACGCGCAGGGTAACATTTTCTTCACTGTCATTTCGGTAAATTTTGATTCCGGTATACAAAACTGACTGTTTATCCCGTTGAGCGCGGTGCATAGCTGTACCCAGGGGCAATTTTAGTTCTGGCAAAATCATCTCAGTGACTTCTAAGTTAGGTTGCCCTATTGGAACTTCTAGTAACTTAGCTTCATTATAGAAAACATTCATTAGTCGGTTGTCTAGGCTAACTAACAAACAGGTCACTTGTCGCTCCCCAAAGCTAAAATTGAATACTTCTGCTAGCACTTGGTCAAATTTGGAGCGATTAAATTTCGACTTCGATAAGTAATTATTGCCAATATTATTAACCGCAGGCAAAACTACAGGTTTGCGAGTCAAAGAAGAAAGGGATAGTTTTACCTCTCGTCGCTTGCGATAGATTTTCCACTGGGGTTGCTCGGTGATAAATTCTTCTTCTAATTCCCCAAGGGTTTCAGTATTACCTAAAAACAAAATTCCTTGGGGTCCTAGGGAAAAGTGCAGTAACCGCAGCACATGTTGCTGTAGTTTTGGCTGCATATAAATCAGCACGTTCCGGCACGAAATTAAATCCATCCGGGAAAAACCTGGATTTTTATTTAGGTCGTGGGGGGCAAATATTAGCATTTCCCGTAGCGATCGCTTGACTCGGTAGCTACCTGCTTCATAGCTGAAATATCGTTCTAAGCGTTCGGAGGAAATATCATTGGTAATAGTTTCTGAATAAATACCCTTAGCAGCAGTTTCCAACGCTCTACTATCAAGGTCAGTGCCAAAAATTTTCACATTTATAGTTTGACCTGTTTGACGCATAGTTTCATCAACTAACATCGCCATAGAGTAAGCTTCTTCCCCTGTAGCACAAGCAGAAACCCAAATCCGCAGTTGTTTTTGCTCTTCCCCGGCTTTTTCTATGAGTTCGGGGAGAATTTTTGTTTGTAAATATTCCCAAGCAGGGTAGTCTCGAAAAAAGCTGGTGGCGCTAATAAGTAAGTCTTGGCACAATTCCTCTTGCTCTACTGGAGACTTTTTGAGATTATGAATATAATTTTCTAGCTTTCCATATCGCGATATGGAACTGCGATGAGTAATGCGACGGCTAAGGGTAGAGGTTTTGTAGTGGGAGAAGTCTATTCCTTGAGTTTCAAAAATGATATCTAATATTTCCTCTAGTTGTTCTACAGGAATTAATGGTGAGTCTTGGAATTCCCGCTCGCTGGAATTTCCGGCCAAGCGGACAATATCATAAACTGCTTGAGCTAGTTCGGCTGGCGACAAAATTTCATCCACTAACCCAGAAGCAATGGCACTGTTAGACATACTGGTAAATTGGGCTGTCTCTGGAGATTGAACTAGGGCTACACCACCATTTTTGCCAATAGCTTCTAATCCTTCTGTGCCATCACTTCCTGTGCCATAAACGAGAATACCGATCGCCCGCTCTCCCCATTCTTGAGCCAAAGATTTAAAAAAACGATTAATAGGATAGTGAAATTCTGAGGGAGAGTCTAGTAAACGTAGGCTGCTAATTTCTAATTGTAGATATTTTCCTGGCGGCACTACATACACAGAACTTGGTGCAATTATCATCTGGTCTTCGATGGTATGCACCTTTAGAGTGGTTTTTCTTTGTAGCAGTTGGGTTAGTAGACTTTTGAAATTGGGGGATTGATGTTGTACTACGATGAATGCAGCATTTGGTTGGTCTGGGAGATTTGAAAAAAATTGTTCTAATGGTTGCAGACCTCCTGCAGATGCTCCGATACCGACTACAAAAAATTGGTTTTCTTGTTGTGATTTCATTATGTTTATTTTTATTTAAAACTCAAATTTTATTAACAAAAAAAGTTTTTAAATATAACTACACTATATACTAATTTTTTGATTATTTCTTAAAGTTTAGCGGGTAGGAGGAATAAACTTTTCCAATTTTTTATTTCTTCAGGAAGTAGCATAAAAACAAAAAATAGCAGTCTTATTTAAGTTGTGTTGAAAACATTCTGGGAATATCTAAAAAAACATGGACAATAGTCTCAAAATTTTGACACATCCTGCACTGAATGGTACATATATAGCTTAATCTTACTTATTATTTTTTTTAGTAGTAAAAACCGTTTACGGTTAAACTATAAAATCTTTTAATATTTTTCATAATTATTATATATTTTTCAAATATACTCATTTATTTTATGAATAATTTATATTTTTCTAAATCAGCAACGGCAAGTTTTTGAAATGTTGAAGATTCCCGATCGGCAAGTTTTGTTTGAATTGATTTTTTTAATGAATTTGGAGTAATCTAAAAGTTAGATATGTACATAAAAGTTTGATATTGTCTTCTCCCTTAAGAGAGAATTTATGCGATTTCATATTCGGTTGAATAGTTATAAATAATGGTTGCGAGCAGTCAGGAATCAGGAGTAGGGAGTGTTAGCGGTAGCGTAATATCATGTCCGGTTGAACAGTTATAAATAAACTACTCAGGAGTCAGAATTCAGAATTCAGGAGGGAAGAAAGAAGAAGAGAAGGAGAAAGTTTTTTTATCACGCTATTATCCGGACATGATATAACTGAGGAAAAGTATCTATTGTAGGGGTAATTCATGTTTGCGGAGCATTCCGGAGGAAATTACCCCTACAATTAGTGTTTATGCGTAAGTCCAAATGGTATTAAACCAAATTTTATATAGCGTTTCTCGCTCTTGGTGAGGTACAGCTTTCATGTTCTTCCCCCGCTGCCTAAAAACAACGAATTATAGACCTGATCAGTACTATAATTCGCTTGGTAAACACAGAAACAAATAAATAATTTTCACCACTTCACCTACCACCTACCACCTAAAACCTAAAACCTAAAACCTACCACCTACCACCTAAAACCTAAAACCTACCACCTAAAACCTAAAACCTACCACCTAAAACCTAAAACCTACAACCTAAAACCTACCACCTAAAACCTAAAACCTAAAACCTAAAACCTAAAACCTACCACCTAAAACCTAAAACCTACCACCTACAACCTAAAAC
>JBARXI010000311.1:0-1727 GCA_049647275.1 Microcoleaceae cyanobacterium | reverse complement strand
ATTTTTGACAAATACACTCTTAATTGTCCTTGGTAAAAATAGCACTAAATTGCTAATAAAATTTAGTCCTGCCAAAAAGACAATCGTTATTACCACATTTATATACAATAACCTAAACTTTCCTTTCATAATCTTTATCCTCAACTTCAAATAAGGTGTAAAGAAATGGAGCGATCGCCGATATCTGAGTATAAATATTCAATGCCCCTCAAAGCACCAAACAAATAATTAAGGGGCCAGCCAATATTTTTTTCTTGCCTTGAGAAATCCCCAAATATTTTTGTTTATTATATCATCTTGTGAAAAAAATTATGAACTAAGTTCTTGGTTCTTGCTACTCATATTAGTTGTTCTATTTTATCTATCCCATATTCCGGACATCAATTTATAGTAAGAAAAGTAGTCATTTCAGTTAACAGTTAACAGTTAGCCTCCTGCGGAGGAGCTACGCTATCAGTTATCAGTATCTCCTGCTGAAGTAGGAGGCTTCGAATACGGAAGTTTCTTTCTTTATCCCCTTAAAAGGAGAGGTTTGAGACCTAATTTGTTGGTCAGGAGTCAAAAGACTCATATCTTGAGCTTCACACTATCAGGAGTCAAAACCCCAGTTCATATTGTATTTACTCTTGAATACTGAATTATCGTTTGTTATATAGCAATTCCCACAGTTATGAAGTACAGCTAATACAGATGAGATTTAACTCCTGTCTCCTGTCTCCAGCCTCGGTGACTCCTGTAGGGGCGTTACGAAGTATGCGCCAGCAAATGGCCATATAGCCTGACGGCATGGGCTTCGCCTTTTCATGTCGGCGACAGCCGAAACGCCCCTACAATTTTGTACCTCACAAGTATGGGAATTGCTATAGTACCTTTTTAAATGCGAATGTTAGGTTTTATTTAAAGTCCATTAGACTCATACTTAATTACCTTTTCCCTAACAGGAGGTTCCCCATCTGTACCTATTTGAAATCTTCTGGGGCTAATGCTGTAATTATGATATTGATTACTGCCATCAAAGCGGTTTCCACGTTTTGTTGCTGGCATTTTATATCGCTCAGTGCCATCAAAATTACTAACAATCATTTGAAAACTAGCTTCACCTAAACAGATATTGATTTGATGATTTTCTGTCCGATAATATGCTTCTTCTTGCATTGAACCACAGCTAGTTCGGTGTCTGTTTCTGTTTCTCTGTGCTGTTGCAGGCAAAGCAATACTATTAATAATTAAAAAGCTGCTTAGTAGTAAACACTTGATAGTTAAGTCTCGGTAATTCATTTTTCAGACTCCTATTTATCTATTTAATGAAACAAAAGAGCGATTTTTTCAAGACATTTTTTAGCTTATCATAAAAATTAACTATATCAATTTAAAAAAAAATTAAAAAACATCATCAGAAATTACCATCAGAAAACCTCTTAATTTCTATCCATTCTCTCTCAGATAAAGGTTCAGTAATTAGCTTTATTTTAAAACATTCACTAGCTGCTGCAACTAATGATTCAATAATCTGATTGATCAAAATTTCTCCTCTATCAGTTTCAGATAAAACAGATGTATAAATATCAGAAACTCCAGGAGATGATTGAGTATTAAAAACGTAACTAAAAAACTCAGTATCGGGTGCTAAAATCATCGAACCATGTTGTAATATTGCCGAACCTTTTCTCAGTTGGGCGCTACCAATTAACTTTCCACCATTAGGTAATATTAAATCCGCACCTGTA
>JBARXI010000310.1:0-7251 GCA_049647275.1 Microcoleaceae cyanobacterium | reverse complement strand
CAGTGCTTGATTTTCTTGCTCTAGCCTCTTAATTTTTTGCTCTTTTTCTTCTGGACTCATGTTTGAATTCTACCATATGTCTTCCCCTGATGGCAATTATTTTTACCTTCCTACCTGGGCAGTTACGAATCAGGAATAAATAAAGAATAAAGAAGAAAAAAGATGTAAGATTATTAGATCTCAGAACTTAGACCTCAGAACTACTGAATTTATTAGTGGAAATACGAGGATGCTTTTTACCAAGGTCTTAGAAAATGAACTCAGAAAAAACGATGAATCTTGCAGAGGATCGGGTCCTAATTCACCAATCAGTCTATGCTAAAAAATTGCGGCCCTTTCTACCATCAGAAGCCTTGAAGCCAGACTCTAGTAAAGTAGGGATACTGTTAATTAATCTGGCAATTTTAACACTAGGATGGGGCATTGCCAATGGTTTAGACCGTTGGCCGATCTATCTTTTATGGCTTTATTTACCTCTAGCCTTGATTATGGGAAATAGCATCATAGCTTTGCTATTTAGCAGCCACGATATAATGCACGGCAGCGCTCTGAAAAAGTCTCGACTGACTTATGCCCTCAGCTTTATAGGGTTAAGTATGTGGTTTATGCCGCCGACCCAGTGGAAATCTCTCCATAATCTCGAACATCACAACAAAACAAATTCTTTAGCAGATCCAGACCGCAATTACCTTTACCAACAGCCTAATACTTGGGGAAAATGGATTCAAAATCTGTTTGTCCCCTCCCTAGAAGTCCATCCATTTTGGTTAACTATAGGAATGACTGGTTCTTGGCTAGTGCATAATTTTAGAAATCTGACATCGGTGCTGTTATTTAACGATCTATCCGTTGATTATGTGCCCGCTGCTTTTACAGTTAGCCCCAAGCAAAGGTGGGCGATCGCCTTTGAATGCCTAGGAATATTAGCCATACATTTTAGCATTCTCTTCTATCTAGGATTTCACCCGCTCAAACTGGCTCTGGCCTATTTTCTCCCCATTGCAATTGGCCATGCAGGAGGGATGTTTTATATCTTCACCAATCATTTGATTTGCCCGATGAGCGAAGTTAACGATCCGTTGATTAATAGCGTTTCCCTGCGGGTTCCTAAACTCTTCAATTTGCTGCATTTTAACTTTTCTTATCACACCGAGCATCATATTTTCCCTAGTATGAACTCAGACTATTATCCGGTGGTTCAAGAGTTGTTAGAAACACACTATCCAGGTCGAATGAATTTAGTCGATGCTGGTGAAGCTTGGCGGTTGTTAATGGAAACTCCCCGGCATTACAAAGATGAAATTACTTTAACTGATTCTTTAGGCAAAACTTCTGTAATTTTTCCTCTGGATAATTCGGCGATTGCAACCGATTAATATCAATTTTATAAATGTTTACTACAGTCTCTGTTCATAGGGGGTAGGGTGTAGGGAGGAAGATAAACATCTATCTTCCCTCTTCTGGTTTTCGGTAAATTGCACACTAACTAAAAGTACCTTTTATTTTTTCTTCTCTCTTCCTCCTCCTGCACCCAACACCTTAATATCCGCCCCATCCTTCAACTTCTGCATCCCAGAAACAATCAACTGTTCCCCAGACTGCAATCCTGACACTACCTCAGCAAAATCACCCTTAACCAAACCCAACTTCACAACTTGCCGCTTCGCCTTCCTCTCCTCACCAACACCCGCAACCACATACACAAACCTTTCCTCACCCTGAAAACCCACTGCAGTCATCGGCACCACCACCGCACGGCGCTCATCCCAAATCGCCCTAGCACGCACAAACTGCCCATCCTGCAACTCACCAGCCCGGTTATCCACATCCGCCTTCGCCAACACAGTTTGAGAATCACTAACAGTCGGAGAAATAAAACTCACTCTCCCCATTCCCAAACTCTTCCCTTCCGCGCTTGTAATCTCCACAGGTAAACCCACGCGCAAATCCGATCGTCGCTCCAACGGTATCGGCAAATTCACCTCTAACACCTGATTTGCAATCAAAGTCGTCATAGTCTCCCCCTTGCTCACAAAATCCCCAATTTTGATCACCATATCCCCAACCACACCAGCAAACGGCGCTACAACTTTCGTATCCTGTAACTCCACTTGAATAATCTCCACCTCTGCCATTGCAGCAGCAACTTCCGCCTTGGCTTGAGCAATTTCTTCTGGGCGAGTACCATTTTCCAACTCCTCTAAATTACTGCGAGCTTCTACCACCTCTGCCTCGGCTTGAGCAATTTCTTCTGGGCGAGTACCATTTTCCAACTCCTCTAAATTACTGCGAACTTCTGCCACCTCTGCCTCCGATCTGGCAATCTCTTCTGGGCGAGTGCCATTTTGTAGTCTTTTTAATATCTGTCTCTGTTGCTCAACTGCTGCCTGTAATGTTTTCACTTCAGATTCTTGGCTTCTTTGCAATTGCGTTACTCTTCGCTTTGCCTCTTCCAAGCTAGCTTTAGTTGCCCGCTCTTCCTTGACAAATTCCTCAAAAGTAAACTCAGCGATCGCCCCTTCATCTCTGAGTTCTCTATTTCGTTTTACCCGGTCGCTTGCCAACTCTAACTCTGCTTCTCGTGCCTCAATTTGTGCCTCAGCTTGAGCAATCTCATCTAACAAACTCCCAGACTTGGCATCTGCTAGTCGTGCTTCAGCTTCTTGTAACCTGGCTCTTGCTTCGGCTATTTCTTCTGAGCGAGTACCTGCTTTTAGTTCCGCTAAACTTGCCTGAGTTTGCTTAAGACGTGCTCTTGAAGCTGCAATCTCTTCTGAGCGAGTACCTGTTTTTAGTTGTCGTAACCTAGCTCTTGCTTGATTTAAACGGGCACCAGAAGCAGAAATTTGTTCTGGACGACTGCCTGCTCGTAGTTCGGCTAAACGAGCCTGAGCGCGATTTAGGTTAGCTTTGGCTCTTCTGAGGTCTGCTTCGGCTGCATCACTTTTCAATTTAGCGATCGCCTGCCCAGTGGATATAAAGTCTCCTTCGCGAACCAAGATTTCTACTACCCTACCATCTATTTCCGGCCTAATTCTGACTGAGCGTTTTGCTTCGAGAGTACCGACAAATTCTGAGGTTTCTTGCAGTAAACTGATTTCTACTGGTGCAGCTTTCACCGGGGTACTTCGTCCTCCGCCTCTACCCGATCGGGCCGAGGCTGATGGCTGGCTAGCAGTTTCACTACTCTGAGAGTGCCACCACTGCCCCCCCAAAAATCCTACTCCTAAAGTTGTAATTATTACTGTTGCCCACAGCACCCCGGGAAATTTTATATTGTCAGCTTGAGACCACTCTGTCATCGTTTTCTCTTCCCGATCTTGTTCTTGCTTACTATCTTCTTGGATCGTAATTTCTGAATGTTTAGCTTTGTCTTGAATTTCAGTTTCGGATAATTTTATTTCAGGCATTTTTTGCACCTTTACTTTTTATTGTTTTTACTAATTATTTCAGCACTTAATATGGAGTTAAAATTTAGTCTATCTACAGTTTCATATTCATTATTTACCAGCTCTAATTCTCTGACTAATTCCTCCCTCAGCCATTGCATTTCTGAGTTAAGCATTAATTTCGTTCTATTCCAAGCTGATTTTTGATAGGGTTCTGTTGGTATATTTTCTGCATTTTGGCTGTCTAGATATTCTTGACGCAACCTGCAAACTATTAAACGGTGTTCGATTAGTTTTACTCGTTCGGTGGGTTCTATATCACTGAAAAAGAAGAATTTAATTAAAAATCTAGAACGACTTTTTATCCAACTTTCTTTGGGATGCTCCAGCATTTTTTTTCGCCAGCGGTCGCTTCCTTTTTTTGTAATTTGATAGATTTTACGACTACATCCGGTTTCCCCTGCTTCTTCTGAAACTTCAACAATGTAACCTCTTTCCTCTAACCGTTTAAGCAAAGGATATATAGCGCCGTAGTTGACGCTGATGCAACTACTCATAAATAGTTCTAGTTGCTGCTTTAACCGATAGCCGTGCAATTGTTCTCGTTGTAGTAGACCTAGGGCCGATAACTCAAGCATTTATATCAGTTTGATATATTACTTTCTTTTCTATTGTATGGTAATAAATTTTTTCTGGCCAAATAAAAATTAAAAAATCTTCAATTAAATTTTAGATACAATCTAAAGTCTTTCCTGTATGATTATAATTAATATCTATACTAAAGTTATCTAAAATCTAAAAACCCCAACGTTGTACTTATGACTCTCTCTTTAGCTACTACTACACAAGCTGCTTTTTTACTCAATATCTCCACAGGTAGATTGCGGGAGTTACTTAATCAAGGTCGAGTTGTCGATGCTCGTAAAGTTGGAAGACTGTGGATGATTCCCCTTAATCCTAGAGGAATGCCGGAAATTATACCCGGTCGTCGTGGTCCAAGCGGTACTTGGAACAAATTTACACGCAAAGCCAAGACAGTTGTTCATGTTTTGCGAAAGACGATTGACTATAACCGAGACAATGGAACTTCTCATCCTGCAGTTGCGGTGAAAGTAGGAGATAAAAAAGATTATTGCCATGCCCTGAAAATTAACGGACCTTGCAAAATCGTCTATCAACCTCATCAACCCAATAGAAGTCAAGCCGGAGGTGCTCGTCTGTGGATAGAAGTTGAACCACAACATATAGTAGAGCGAGTATATTTCTGTGATGGAGATTATGGTCCGCCACCAGAAGTGGTTAAGCAAAGGGAGAAAGTTAAACAGAGACAGTCAAAAAAGAAAAATTCAAAACAGAAAAAGTCAAAAACTAAAAAAAAAAGGAAATCATAGAATCAGTTAGATAAATACTTAGGTTGGAAAAGAAAGTTTTTGAACAGTGCGTGTGTTCTGTTAAGTTTTCTGCTGTCTATCAAAAATTACAACACTACTTACTTCCCACGAAAAAAGAGTGGGAGAACGGGAGCCGCGATGTTTTAACTCGCGGAGGAAGTTCGACTCAGGCGGTTTCAACCGTCGTGAGTCTTAAAATAAACTTAGTTGTTCTTCCTCTGTTCCTTTAGATTTACGAGTACGTTTTGCTTTAGCTTTAGTGGCTTGAGTTGAAAATTCAGCAGTATCAAAGAGGTTAAGTTGAGTAGGAGTTATTGGTTGATTAATTATTGGCTTAACAACTTTAACTTTTTGCTCAACCAATTCTCCAAAACTGTAACTAAAACCATCAGACTTATGAAGATGGCGACAATATTTATGGTTAACATCAAAAGTTTGAGTTGATGTTTTAAGTTTAAAGCTTCCTGTTTTCCTAACAGCAATTCTACCAGTATGAGTACCAGCATATTTGCCTTTGGGCACTATTGCCTTAATCATATCTCCAGTCTGAAAACCAAAGAATGATTTCTGTCGAAGTTTAGGTGCGCCTCTGGGAAATCCGTAATTATCAGAATTGACCATCTGACGAGAACCTCTACCCATAGCTTTGATTAGCAAGGGTTGATAGCCTTTAATATTTAGGCTGTTAGGAGTAGATGTTCCAACGCAGGCAGCGTCAGTCCAATGACTTTTGCTAATTCCTAAAAGTCGTCGATTAAACTTAGTTAATCCTCCAGAACCAGTTTCAACAATTAACCCGCTAGATTCAAGGACTCCTTTGAGTTCCCAACGGGTAGCATTAACAGCAGCAGCATCAGCTAATGGTTGCTTTCTCTGCTTATCAATCATCGCTAAGAACTTAGGTTGATCTCAGAGAAAATCAGCAGGCAATTGATTATCCTTTTTCTGGTTGCATTTAACGCAACTCAATACCAAATTAGAAACCCTATTACTGCCTCCTTTAGATTTAGGATAAAAATGGTCCAGATTAAAAGGCCCTTCTTTACTGTTGCAATAAACGCAAGTCCGATTGAACTTTTCTAGCAAATACTCCCTGACCTCATAGCCAAATAACTCACCTCGTTGATATTCAGTCCCATTAATTTCTGGGTTAATTATCTTTTGGGTATCAAATGTAACTAGCTCCATGCTAATTACATTTATTGGAGCTAATCGGCATAATTTCTTAACCCAAGATTCAATGTTATAAACACGGGACATCAGCGAAGGTGGAAGCCATCCTTGGGGACGTTTCCTGTTAAGAAATCTTGGTTTTCGATAACGAGTTTTCCGATTAGGTCTTGACCTTCTTAATGTCCGACGGTCGTTAAGTTTCTCTCTGATTTGAAATCCCCGATGTTCTAATTCGGCACACCAAACTATATTAGTGTCAGAAACTATTGCTAAACCAGTGGTCTTTGCACCAGGGTCTATTTTAACTCTTAATTCTTTTGGTTTATCTTGCGACTTCTCTTTAAGAATAATTGTGAACGGATATCTACGAGAAACTGCTGCTTTACCTTGATTTAATAACTTTCTGGCAACAGCCGGATGTACTGGATTACACGGTTTCTTATTCGTATCCAGCACAAAAACTGAATTTTTATTCACTGAAAAAACTCCTATTGCTAGGGTAACGGTCGCCTCGGCAAAGTTATCAGTCGGTACTTTCCAAATAGCACTGCTTTACCCCTCGTAAACTATTTAACTATTTGGTTCTAGAGCTTGGAACTGGCGAGGCATTCCAAGGTAGGTTCTTAAACGCTTACTAATAACGTAGTCCTCTAGGGACTGAGCCTGGTCAGCTACCTAAAGAGGAGGCATTGAGCCCCGCATCTTTAGAGCGGGGTGCTGACTAATCCCAGTACCTCGAACATCAGTATCAGTCAAATCAGTTTTATCAAAATTTGCACCCCTAACATCTGCGTTAGTCATATCAGAACGCTTAAAGTTAGCCCGCTCCAGATCTGCATCTCTCAAAACAGCATTTCTCAAATCTGCATCTTTTACCGAAGCCTCCCTTAAATCTGCACCCACCAAATTAGCCCTTCTCAGATTTGCATCATTTAAGTTAGCTTTCTTTAACTTCGCTCTTTCCAAATTGGCATTTTCCAAATCAGCATCTTCTAATTTAGCTTCCTCTAGATTAGCTTTTCTCAGATTAGCCCCCTCCAAATCAGCACCTTTGAGATTAGCCCCCTCCAAGTCAGCCTTTTCTAAATCTGCCCCCTTTAAGTTTGCATCTCTGTTAGAGTCGATAGAGGCGTTTCCACCTCTACCTCTCCTTCAGAACCGTGCATGAGAAGTATCACCTCACACGGCTCCTCGCTAACTCCATCCTTGTTATGGAACGATTCAAGACCTTGATGGTATTGAGCCATCCTGTGTAGTCTTTGTGTCGTGGCAGTGTCTGTGTAGAAGTTGTAGGTTAC
>JBARXI010000309.1:0-14463 GCA_049647275.1 Microcoleaceae cyanobacterium | reverse complement strand
GCTTGAAATCAGGAAAAAATTTTTGGCTCTCCACGGATAAATCCGGGGGCTTGTATCCAGTCTATTTTTTCGGTCAAAGAATTATTAAAGGTTTCTCACAGTTTTATTAGTCAATGGAAATACCTTGCACTGTTTCATGGTGTAGAAGGTTTAAGGCTTCAATACCCTGGAAGAAAAGGTTACTTAAAAGCCGCAGAAAAATCCCAAACAATTGAGTGGTTGAGAACACAAGATTATCTGAGATTACCCTGCTTACAAAACTATTTACACCAAGCAATATGATGTGGTAAATGAAGTCCAATCAGAGTTATTATACCTTACTCAAAGAGGCGGAAATAAGTTGGAAAAAAACTCCAAAAAAGAATCGGGCTAAAAATGATGCAAAGCGTGAAAGCAAAAAAAGCGGTCGCGCATGCTGGCGCACAACTCCGCTCTTCGCGGAGCGACATGTAAAGCGGAGCGAACCGTAGGGTGGGATGGCGAGGAGACCCGAAGAGTGCAGAGCCGCTCCGCTTTACATGTCGGCGATAGCCGAAACGCCATATCCAATCGACCAAGAGAAAAGAAATAGAGTATAAATTGGCTAAATGGCAACCGGAAATAGAAGCTTTCCAGCTAGCAGTGTTTCGGAATTGACGAATGCCATCTGCTATGGGGAGACCTAGAGCGGTTATGCTTGGGGACTCCCAGATCAAAGAATAGAAATTCCAATTAAAAATGAAAAGGAAAGACAGACATATTATGGAGCCTTAGACTATCAAACAAAGGAATTTATTTTGCAAGAATATAAGCGTGGAAATACTGAAAATACCATGGAATTTATTAAATATTTACAACAGCGAAGGCCGGGAAAAAGATTGGCAATATTTGGGGACTCGGCAACTTACCATAATTATCAAGAATTGCGAGAATATTTGATGACAATAAATCTTGATTTATTAGAAGAGGAATGGTTGATAAATTGTACAAAATTTGCCCCGAATGCCCCGGAGCAAAACCCGGTAGAAGATATTTGGTTGCAAGTCAAAAGTTTGATCAGACAATTTGATCATTTTTGCAGCTCTTTGAAAATAGTTAAGTGGCTATTTAAGTTTTTTGCACCCTTGTCAAATATTCGATTTTCCCAAACTTTTTCACTATGGAATTTTGCCACAACCAATGCGCGGATTGCTATAGATTTTTAACTACTCATAAATACCCCCAAATAATTTTTGTATTTGGGGGTAGAAAAAAGTTCTATATATCTTATAAGTAAACTGTTCTGAACTTCTGATTTTACTTTGCTCTCTGGAGAGTGACAGAAGTGGGATAAGATCAAAAAAAACGAAAGTCCTTAATCTGTAAAGCTTATAGCTATTTTTTTTATTGAAAAGCTTTAAATAACTACTCCGTCTAGGTTTTAAGAATTTTCTCTATCTATTTAGTGGCAACTCTATTACATATGGCATTTACACATGAGTTGTGAACATCTCATTGCTTGTCAGGAAAAGGGAAAATGAGACTGAAAATCTTAAACACTTGCTGATGGTTTCAGTAATTTTTTCTTGACAGGAAATATTCTTATCCTATTTCACATCTCCAATGAAAATACTATAGCAATCCTATTTCAGTTATGAAAAAAATCTATGGGAATTTAAGGAACACCGGAGCAGGGAAAACGGAACAGGGGTAAAAGTTTCCGGCTTTTTTATAACCCATGGATTTTTTACGAACTATTTAGTAAGATTGCTATATATAGCGTTTAAAAATGAGTTGTGAAAATATAATTGCCACAAACAGGGAATATGAAACTGAATATATCGATTAGTTGCTTGTTATTTAAGTGCTTTTTTCTTGACAGGAAATATTCTTATCTTATTTCACATCTCCAATGGGTTCTATAATAGCGGTTTTCAAGTAAATGTATCACACACAAAAGTACAACCTTTTCACTCTGTAGTCTGCCTTTGTAAAAACCGCGATAAATTACATCAAAAACTTTCTTTCAATTTATACTAAATCTGGTTAATAAAAGTCAGTTATATATAATATAATTGATGCCTAGGTGAACCAGCGACAGTTAATTATATCAAGTCCGAATTATAAAAGAGATTGATAATTCTTCCCAACTTCGATATTCCTTCTTCCCTGTTCTCTCCCCTCATAACTAACCTATGCCAACCGGATTTAGTATTATATAGTAAGTAGTTGTGCAAAATTAATTACACATATTTTCTCAAGTAATGTATAGTATAAAAACTAAATACATATTTATGAAATTATGAGATTTATGTTTAGACTTAAATCCAGAAAGTAGAAAGCTTTTAGAAAGAATGAGTCGCCATAGTAATTCCCCTCAAATTAGAGACCGAGCTAAATGCATAATATTGAGCAGTCAAGATTTCCTATTAAGGAATTAATGAAAATATTTAAAGTTAGTAGAAAAACAATTTTTAATTGGCTAATTCGATGGGAATATCAAGGAATATGAGGACTATATAATCAAAGAGGAAGAGGCAGAAAACCAAAATTAAACTTATCCCAAACAAAACAAGTGCCTCCAGGATCGGAGCTAGGCTTTCAAGAATGGGTAAAATCTGAACCAAAAGCCCTGAATAGAATTAAAAATAAAATTCAAAAAACAGGGGAAATAAATGTGAGTAAATATACAATAAAAAGAATTATAAAAAAGTTAGGAATGAGATGGAAAAGGATGAAAAGGGAAATGAGCAAAAGTCCTGATGAATGGGAGTTAGAGGTAAAACTACCTAGACTAGAAATACTCAAAAATCAAGAGAAAAAAGGAGAAATTGATTGAAGATATTTAGATGAAAGTGGGTTTTCTTTGAAACCATATATTCCCTATGGATGGCAAGAAAAAGGGAAAACAATAACTTGTAAAAGATGTCACAGTAAACAAGTAAATGTCTGAGGATTAATGAATCGCAAAAACGAATTATGTTACGAAATAATCAAGGGATATATTAATAGTGAAGTCGTGATGAATTTTTTGGATAAATTTAGTCATAACTTGTCCAAAAAAACTGTAGTAATTATGGACCAAGCTTCAATTCATACAAGCGATCGCATACTGAATAAATTAGAAGAATGGAAGTCCAAAAAATTAGAAATATTTTGGTTGCCTACCTATTCACCAAAACATAATATAATAGAAATATTATGGAAATTTATCATGCTATGAGTGGATTGAAGTAGAGGATACCCGAAAACTGGAATAGCTTACTTCAATATCTCAAAAAAGTGCTTGATAATTTAGGAAAGGAATATGTAATTAATTTTGCATAGGCACTTATATATAAATTAAACTAGGAAATTATGGTCAGCAAAACATCTCAAGCAGATAAAAGAAGAGAAGTTATCGAAACTCTTGATGCCTCTTATCCAATATCAAATGAAAAGGCAACTCTAGCA
Source organism: Microcoleaceae cyanobacterium (assembly GCA_049647275.1). Lineage (GTDB taxonomy): Bacteria > Cyanobacteriota > Cyanobacteriia > Cyanobacteriales > Microcoleaceae > JASJEE01. Next base: position 11,052 of record JBARXI010000309.1, on the reverse strand, counting down.
GTTCTTGGTGCCGGCGCTTGGGGTTCTGCTTTAGCAAAGCTAGCAGGTCATAATCAACATCAAGTTCGGATGTGGTCTCGTAGCCTCAATGTTAGTTTAGCAGAAGTACTTCAAAATGTTGATATGATTGTATCTGCAATTTCTATGAAAGGGGTAAATGAAACTGCAGAGAAAATTAAAAAAATTGGGTTACCAGAAACAACAATTATTGTTACTGCTACAAAAGGATTAGACCCAGAAACGACTCGCACTCCTTCTCAGATTTGGCAAACTGCTTTTCATAATAACCCAGTAGTCGTTTTATCAGGTCCTAATTTATCAAAAGAAATTGATGATGAGTTGCCAGCAGCTACTGTAGTTGCTAGTAAAAATATAGCAGCAGCAACCGAGGCACAAAATATTTTTTCTTCTGGTTTATTTCGGGTTTATAGTAGCCCCGACCCGATAGGGACAGAGTTAGGTGGCACTCTGAAAAATACGATCGCTATTGCTACTGGAGTTTGTGATGGTTTGGCACTTGGTACTAATGCTAAGTCTGCTTTATTAACTCGTGCTTTGACAGAAATGATTCGCATCGGTACTCGTCTGGGCGGACAAACAGAAACTTTTTTTGGGTTGTCTGGTTTGGGGGATATGTTGGCAACTTGTAGTAGTTCTTTGAGTAGAAATTATCGGGTAGGTTATGGTTTGGCTCAGGGGAAAAGTTTGGCAGAAATTTTGGAGGAGTTACACAGTACTGCTGAGGGTGTTAATACTACTAATGTTTTGATTGATATTGCTAATCGAGAAGAAATTCCCGTGCCAATTTCCCGTCAGGTTTATCGGTTATTGAATGGCAAGATTACTCCAGAAGAGGCTGTAGAAACTCTAATGGAACGCGATTTGAAACCAGAGTTTTGCGATTTGTCATAAAAAAAAGGCCCAAATTATTGCGGACTAGTAATATATTTTTGGTTTTTATTTAATGATTTCACAAATCTTTGTTAACTTTTCAAGGCAAAATAGTAGAAATTTCAGAAACTCTAATCCTCTGGTCTGGGAAAAATTAGTTTTTTTGCTACTGTTGTGAGATTTTCTCACAACTTATTTGATAGCGAACACAGAAAAACTTAGCCCTAGAGCAAAAATTAGCTGGGCAGTGGTAGTAAGATAGCAAAAATTTATCGGGTGTTGAGGCTAGGCAACAGCAATATTTGTAACAGCACTTTCCGCCGTTGTTTCCAGGGATTCAGGTGGGGGCAATTCCTGCTCCCAATCTGGAAAAACTTTTCGGATAACTTGAATTTGAGGCTCAACCTCAATCCAAAGTCGTGCTCCACCAGCCTGACTGCGATTTGGCTTATGCGGTCTATAAACAATTTTGCACGGCCCCAATATTTCCGCTTCATGACATCGGTCGTTGCGATCGCCAAGCTTCACAGAAATAGCTGGGTCACTAGTACCGTGGTCTCGGTTAGCATCAATCACTTTTCGCACAATGTGAATAAACGTATTGCCTGTACGTTTTCCTTTATTCCAAGTGCCTTGAGGACCTCGAAGACCGGGAGTTATTTCTGGCATTCCCCGACCATTTAGGGGTATTGTCCAAAATCTGCCTTTTTTCTCCGCCCCACTAACCCTGCCTTGCTTTAATAGTAGTCTGAGTCTAGCGGTAGAAATATTTAAAAGAAATGCTGCTTCTGTAGTTCCAACTGACATGGGCCAATATTATTTCTGAATGATTTTTGATTAGAGCCACTTAAGTAGTTTGACACTCTGAACCATTAAGGCTTCAGAGACTCTGCGGACAGAGTAAGCTTCTTAGGTATTACCCAAAATCTAATTCTCGGTAAGGATGTCAAAGTCCGTCTACCCAGTAAGCATAAGTCTAAGCGAAGAAAAGTAGCCAGCTTTTCTTAATATACAACCCATTTGAGAGCTATAATTAATCTATTTAAACAGAGAGAGGGGAGTGTGGGAGGTGTGGTTCGTATTTTTTAACCTGCTTGGTGCGCTACCAGGTGCGCCGTGCGACGGTGAGTGCATTGCGCCCTGCGGGTTTCCCGACAGTCACGCAACTGCCGTACGCAAAGCGTTTCTGTTAGCGCAGCTCCTCCGGAGGAGGAAAGAGATACCCGAAGGGCGCGGGGTCGCATCCGCTTTTTCCCATATTCCTTTCCTCCATCTCCTGGCGACGTACAGAAGTCAGGAGGGAACAGTGGTAGGCAATGGTCGAAACATATTAAGTATAAATACTTAATATTTTCCTGATGATTTGACTCTGACGAAGGCCAATCAACATAATTTGCGGGGTATAAATACCTAGCGATTCACCAGCTTTTGTGCTACTTTTTATGTTACAAATTGACGTGCGGAATATGGGTTTTTAAGTCGGCATTCACACATACATTTATTTTTCAGTGTTAAGCCTACAGACACCTATAGCGTGTCATCAATTAAGGAGGTTGACAAAAGGGATATTGTATGTTATGGGGCGATGGCGCTCGCTATGCCAATAAAATGACTGAGGCTACCAAATAAATTCCTCCCAGAAAGTTTACGGAACGCTTGTCATACCTTGTGGCGATCGCTCGATACTGTTTGAGTTTGGCAAAGAAATTTTCGATCAGATGACGTGCTTTGTACAATATCTCATCGTAGTTACGGAGTTCTTTTCGGTTTTTTTTCGGGGGAATCACTACCTCTATTCCTCTGTGGGTCAAAGGCATAATCACCCGCTCCTGAGCATCGTAAGCTTTATCCCCCAATACTGCTTCTGCTTCTACCATCGGTAATAAAACATCTGCTCCGTCCAAGTCAGATGCTTGACCAGGAGTTAAAAAAATGGGTGGGATTACCCAGGGCATCTACTACTCCATGTATTTTGGTGGTTAATCCTCCCTTACTACGACCAATATCTTCCTGTTCAGGGCTGCTGTTTTTCGCTCCTGCACTATGTTGATGAGCACGAATAATAGTTGCGTCGATCATGGCATATTCATTATCTGCATCCTCAGCTAAAGTTTGAAATACCCTTTCCCATATCCCTGAAATGCACCAACGACTAAAACGAGTATGGACAATACGAAAATCTCCGAATCGTTCTGGTAAGTCTCTCCAGGGAATTCCAGCTCTATACCGATATAAAACTGCTTCGACAAATAGACGATTGTCTTTTGCTGTCCTTCCTACAGTTCCTTCACGTCCTGGTAGTAGGTTTTTGATCTTTTCCCACTGGTAATCCCGTAAACCATAGCGTTTAGTCATGTTAGAGAAGCTCTGATTTTTTTTGATTCTGCACGCTTAACCATAAGCATACTATACTCTCAATGTCAAAATTTTAATTGATGACACGCCCTAGGGGCATCTTTAAAGTTTAGAGTTAAGTACAAATGGCTAATTGTTTCAATCATAATATCAAAATTGAACAATTTGCTATAAAGATGATTTATCCAGGTTTAGAGTCAGGTTAAGAGCATCTCAATTATTATTGACAAAAGGAATGTAGAACAGTCATCATATAATTGGGCTTACCCCAATTATAAAACTTTAATATTAACAGGACTTACCCAGAGACGCGACCTGTAGGGGCAATTCATGAATTGCCCCTACAAAAAACACAATTTATAGATACGCGTGCGTAAGTCCTGATTAACAATTATTCTCTCCTGTCCTTGTATAATAGGAGGTTGAGTGAAAGGTCATAGAGAAAGGAAGGGAAACTCATCACAAATATCCCACCGCCTACTATTATGAATTAATAAAGTTAACTCAGAAGCTGTAAATTCAAACTCAAGCGATCGCTCTTGAAATTCTGACCAAGCAACTCGAAAATTCTGTTTAGTTAAGTCTCGAAAAGCTACTGTTACATGAGGAGAAAAAGAGCGAATTTTAGAAGGGGGATGAACGATGCCTAAAGTAGTTTCTGTAAATCGAATTAAATCTTGTTGGATTTTTAAAAGTTCTGGAGTTTTGACAACGTTGACATAAATAACACGAGGCGGGAAAGCAGCAAAGCCAGACAAAGTAATGGAAAAAGCAGAGCAATTTTGAACAAAAGTCTTTAAACACTCCTGCAAAACTGCTAAATTTTCAGTAGGCCATCTAAAAGGAGGTTGTAAAGTAATATGGGGCACTGACTTCAAAGCATGACTGCTATTATATTGAATGGCAAAGTATTCTTTAATTTCAGTTACTTGATTTTGAATATTTTCAGGTGGCACAAGAGCTACAAATAATAAACGTTTTGATTGACCCATAAAATCATGTTTCCTTGAATACTAATAAATAATTGCGAAAGGAGTCAGGAGTCAGGAGTCAGGAGTCAAGATGCAAGAAAGGAGAAAAGTAAAGACTGTTACTATCCAGGAGTCAGGAGTCAAGAGGTAAGAGGTAAGATGTAAGAAAGGAGAAAAGTAAAGACTGTTACTCTTTTTGTAAACCTTATTGCGATCTAATCTAATAAAAAAAATAAAAAAATGCCTTGGTTTGCCAAAATAGAAAAAGGTATAGTTGAAAAATCTATATTTGACCAGTATGTACCAGCTCATAGAGCTTATGTCCAAGAATTAATTGCTAAAGGACATAAAGCTAAGAGTGGTTACTGGAAAAAACATCAAGGAGGAATGTTACTATTCGAGGCCAAATCTCTCAAAGAAGCTCAAGCAATAGTAGCCCAAGACCCCCTGATCGAGAATAATTGTGTCACTTATGAAATTTATCAGTGGTGCATAGTTGCAGAATAAAAATTTGTGTTATAGTAATAAATGATTCGGACCAGCGCGATTACAACGCCCAAACCTTGTCAGGACCGGAAGGTAGCAGCAACACGGGATGCTTGTGGTAGGCGTTGACTCCGAGTCACCTAGTTTTAGGGAGCCAGAAGGTATATGGATAACTTCGGAGGAATTATTCAAAGGGCAGTTTATCTAGGAGTTGGACTAGCGTCCTATGCAGGTGAAAAAGCTACCAAAAAGTTAACAGAATTAAGAACAGAAGCTCAAAAACTGGCAGATGAAATGGTTAAGCGTGGTGAAATGTCCACCGAAGAGGCTCGTGGATTTGTTGAAGATATGATGAATCAAACCATGCAGCAGCCACCTGTAGAATCATCTAAGGAAACAAGACCTAATGAACCACGTAGAATAGAGATTTTGTCCGAGGATGAAGATTCATCAGATCGAAGTTCCCCAGAACCAGAAGTAGATAAAATGCGCCAAGAAGTAAATAAGTTACAAGAAGAATTGCGTCGGCTACAAAAAGACTAGATATAAAAAATTAATTACATTAAGCCTAAAGGAATTCAGGTAGTCTAAATTTTCAGGAAGGCTCAAGTTTATCATAATGGAAGATTGGTCAAAAAACTTTTTTGAGGTCATGGAAACTACTATTTCAGAAGCTGAGAAGTTCTTCAATGAAATGACAGAAGAATTTTCAGATGTGCTGGATGAGTTAGGAAAGCTTTCCGAAGAAATTACTGAAGAAGTACATACTAACTTTATTGCGGAAATAGATGAGTATCTAAATGATTTAATTTCTCCCATCGTTGAAGTGTACTTAGACTTTGATTTTGATCTAGATAGAGGAGAAGAGATAGATTATTTTGTTGGCTATGTAGAACCCACATTAGAAAAATATCCAGCTTGTAGAGGATGTTGTAATTATCATGGTCAAGTTTATGGAGGAAATATATTGGTTTGTGGAATGCACCCTTACGGTGTAGAGGGAGAAAGTTGCCCAGACTGGGAATCAAACAAATAGTACCTTTAACTAAGCATTTACTCATAACTAAAGCTCAGGTAGTTTAGATTTATAGTTTTGGTGGTGGTAAACAGGTAATAATTTTTAAAATTTACTAATTACTAAAAAGTACCAAATAATAATTAAGGTTTAAACCCTCTCCTTTAAAGGAGATAAAAGAGAAAAAAAAATTGTTTTAGTCAATCATATCCGTCATATCCGTTTTTCAAAAGAGGTAATTATTAATTATTAATTATTTAACTCCTTAAAGACAATCTGAAATAACTCCTTCTCCGTAAAATATTTAAAGATGAAAGCAAGGAGTGGGAAACTTAAAGTATGAATAGTGAAACAAGTGAAATAAATTTAGGAACTCTGTATATTGTTGGTACACCAATAGGCAATCTAGAAGACATAACTTTTAGAGCCATCAAAACCTTACAAAAAGTAGACCTAATCGCAGCAGAAGACACTCGCCACACCGGCAAATTATTACAACATTTTAAAATCCAAACCCCACAAATAAGTTACCATCAACATAACCAACAAACTCGTATACCCGAATTAATCGAAACACTAAATCAAGGGAAAAATATCGCCCTAGTCACAGATGCAGGAATGCCAGGAATATCAGACCCTGGATATGAATTAGTAGAAGCTTCCATAAAAGCAAATATTTCCGTAGTACCCATTCCTGGAGTTAGTGCCAGTATTACAGCATTAAGTGCTTCCGGGCTACCAACCAATAAATTTATCTTTATCGGTTTTTTGTCCACCAAAAGTAAATCACGGCAACAACAGTTAGAAGCCTTATCCAACTCACCAGAAACTATAATATTATACGAGTCTCCCCATAGACTAAAAGTAACCCTAGAAGATTTAGCCAAAGTATTAGGTAAAGATAGAAAAATTGTTCTAGCTAGAGAAATAACCAAACTCTATGAAGAATTTTGGCGCGGTACAATTGGCAAAGCAATTATTCATTATCAAAGTATACAACCAAAAGGGGAATTTACCCTCGTCATTGGTGGGGCAAAATCAGACCAACCAGAATTATCAGAAGCCACCATCAAAGCAGAATTACAAGAATTATTCGCACAAGGAATATCGCGATCGCAAGCCAGTCGTCAACTTGCCCAACAAACAAACTTATCCCGTCGCCAGATTTATCAAATCGCTCTGACAATTTAACTTTGGTCAAAGCATAACAATATTACCTACTGCATAATTAATCTAGTGGAGTGTCCAATCCATTGATATAACCTAAATTTGAAAAAAAATGCCAACAATTCGTCAATCATTTATAGCAAAGTTAACTAGACTATACCCTTTGTATAGCGGATGTGGTACACTTGCAAATAAATCATTTATTCATAAGCTGGCTGGTATAAGCAATGAGCAAGTATGGTCACCTACTGATAGTGGCGAGATTCTAGCTTCCCTTGATGAATATATTGGACGTTCAGTATTTTACGTTGGAGACCTTGATCGCAAGATAACATGGATAATTAATCAAATTGTCAGACCAGGTGATACAGTTTTGGATATTGGTGCAAATATTGGTCTTACTACGCTTTTGCTGTCTAAACTTGTTGGCAAAAATGGTAAAGTTCATAGTTTTGAACCTAATCCAGAGTTGCTTAAGATGCTAAAAAAAACTTTAGACCACAATCAAGTTTCCAATGTCTGTTTACACGAAATTGCTTTAGGATCAGAAGAATCTGAACTAGAATTAAGAATTCCTAGATTCAAACAAAATAATCAAGGATGTGGTTCATTGGTTCGCTATAAGAACTTAAATGACTGCGATACATTCAAGGTTCCAGTACGTCCTCTCTCTACAATTGTAACTGAAAAAGGAATAAAATCAATACGACTAATTAAAATCGATGTTGAAGGTTTTGAATCTGAGGTGCTGGGTGGCGCAGAAGAGGTATTACGGAAGATTCTACCTGAGGCGATTCTTTTTGAATTGAATGAAAAGTTAGAGGGATCAGTTCGCGATCAACCAATTATTAAAATTCTGCATGATTGTGGATATGGGTTTTTTTCTGTTCCAAAATGCCTCTTTCGGATGCATTTGAAGCGTTTTGATCTGGATAAATCCCATGAATTGATTGGCCACGACTTTCTGGCAGTTCCCAAAGGAGAATTGTATGAAAGTATTGCCAAACTGGTTAGAGCATCTGTCTAATACGAATTTCATGAAATGTTCCTACAGTGGATTTGTTGGTAGGAGCCTGGATTAACCTACGAGGGCAAATATCTTAATAGTTTCGCAGAAGATTTTACTGTAACTATTTTTTTTGGGTAATCCTTAATATCTAAGGATATTCTTTGCTACACCCCTTTCATTGCCAGAAGGTAAGCTGATTAATCATTATTTGTTGACGATTACCATTTTTTGAATTTGGTATAAAAGAGTGTTTATAAAGTTGTATATTGTATTTGCTTTGGGAGATGATGATAGTCAGTTATTTGATCGGATAATATAACTATGGACTCAATAGACTCTTTCCTGAAACGCTTTCAACACTTCGGTGTTGAGCTAGGTCTCGAACGCATCTACCAACTTTTAGATAATTTAGAAAACCCCCACCAGCAAATACCCATTATTCATGTTGCTGGAACAAACGGCAAAGGCTCAGTATGTGCCTACCTATCCTCAATATTGACCGCAGCAGGATATAGAGTCGGGCGTTATACTTCACCCCATCTCGTAGAGTGGACAGAACGTATTTGCCTCAATGAACAAAAAATTTCCGCCACTGAATTAGAAGAGTTATTAAAACAAGTAGAAGCTGCCATTCAACCAGAACAACCAGAACAACCAGAACAACCTTCGCCCACTCAATTTGAAGTATTTACCGCCGCAGCTTGGTTATATTTTGCTCAACAAGAAGTAGATTTAGCTGTGATAGAAGTCGGGCTAGGAGGAAGGCTAGATGCTACAAACGTTTGCGACAAACCAATGGTAACTGTCATAACTTCCATCAGTTGGGAGCATTGGCAAAGATTAGGCCCTACCCTGGCTGATATTGCTGGTGAAAAGGCAGGCATTCTTAAAACAGGATGTCCTGCCATCGTTGGCCCTCTACCACCAGAGGCAGAAACTGTCGTGCAAAAGCGTATTACCGATCTAGAATGTCCAGCAGTTTGGGTACAACCTGCCAAGTTATTAGAAGGGATTGGGGAAAATCATTCACTGCCAATGGCTAGTTATCAAGGTATTGAGTACCCACTGCCATTGCTTGGGGATGTGCAGTTGGTGAATTCGGCGATCGCCATTGCCACAGTTGAAGTTCTCAAAACACAGGGTTGGCAAGTTTCAGAAGCAGCAATCAAACAAGGAATAGCTCAGACTAAATGGCCTGGACGTTTACAGTGGACTACATGGCGAGACCACACATTATTGATTGATGGTGCTCATAATGCCGCTGCTGCCCAAGTCTTGGGAAAGTATGTCAGGACACTTGGTAGTGAGCCTATTAGTTGGGTCATGGGTATGCTCTCGACTAAAGAACATTCCGAAATTTTTAAGGCCCTCATCAGACCAGGCGATCGCTTATATTTAGTCCCTGTACCAGATCATAGTTCTGCTGACCCAGAGGAACTTAGTAAACTTGCTCATAATATATGCACAGAATTAGCATTTTGTCAAGCTTACCCCAATCTTAAAACAGCTTTAACAGAAGTTATTGCTGATGGTGAAAATCTAATTGTTTTATGTGGTTCACTTTATTTATTAGGTCATTTTCTAGCAATTAGCAGAAACTAGAGAGCCTACTATTGGAATTTCAGGTTTTGTGTGTACTGAATTTAGGTATTTATTGCATAAAGCTCTGATTTTTTGTTGGTTAATGGGTTTATTTATAAATTCAGAACATCCGACAAATTGAGCACGAACCCGGTCAATAATACCTTCTCTTCCAGTTAAAATTACTATAGGAGTATTTTTTAGATGAGGGACTCTCCGAATTTGGCTGCATATTTCATACCCATTAACAATCGGCATATCTATATCTAAAAATATTAAATTAGGCTGAATTTCCATCAGAGTAGTTAACGCCACAGTAGACTTTTGAATTCCCACAAACTGATAGCCACTTTTTGTAATAATTTTCCCCATAATTTTATTAATAATGCAGCAATCATCTATGCAAACTATTAATTTATCTTGAGCAGCAGAAACTAGATTTTTAGAATTTTTTAGTGATAATGAATGTTCTAATTTAAATTCTTTTGTTTGACGATCTACTGCATCACTTGTTACTACAGCAAAAGCAGGTAGATCGGGTAAAATACTGAGTTGAATTACTTCTTTCTCCACATAGCGCATCAAAATTACCGTCAGCTTTAATAAATCTTGTTTTAAGTAAAAAGCCAACTCTCGCAGTGTTAGTTGTTTACTAGTTAATAAGTTGAGTTTAGCGTAAACTATAGGAGATATCTGGCTTTGTATAGATTCAGGAATCTCTAGTATAGGAGATAAATTCGGAGAATAGTCAAACAAATTTGCTTCACACCAAGCTTGCCAGAGCGGTTTAACTTTTTCAAACACTTCGTAAATGCTCATCCGAAATATTGGTTGCTTCATTTCTGATTTTAAATGACAGGTAATAACAGAAACTTGTAGACTGTCTAAATTATCTTGCTGAATTAAATCAAACAATACTTCGACTAGATTGCTAGTAATCATAGAAATCACTTGTGAAGTTGTAACTTTTTCTTGTTTTAGCAAACTATTAACTATGTAATATTGCCAGCTTTCACAAATATCACGGGTTTGAAAGTTGAGAGTTTCTATAGGAATGTGAGGAAAAAATTGAGTAAAATTCCGTCGCCATCTTCGCCAAGAATTAGTACCACCTGTTGCCCAAGTTAGACAGCCCCGATGAAAATATAATTGCCACAGTTGTCCTACTGTATTCTGAATTTCTAGCTTACCACTAAATTGTTTAGGTATTAAACGGATTAAATGCTTGAAAAATCTAGCAGTAGTCAATTTTTGTTTAATAATCATTTTTAATGCTCCATTGATGCAGTCCTGATTTGCTATATTCTTATAATACTTATAAAAGCCGTTACATCCGCAATTTCACGGAATCTTAATTTAAAACTCGATCGTATTAATCAATACGATTGAGTTTTAATAAAATTTCCTAAAAGTTCTCAAGAGACAATTAAACAACCAATTTAACCTATTGGCTATGATTTCATTAACTGTTTAATGAGAAGTATTGAATGAGATGAAATACTATAGCCACTTTGATAATTCTAGAAGTATGTATTCAAATTATAGCGGTTGGCAATTCAGTTAATTAGAATAATAAA
>JBARXI010000308.1:0-16157 GCA_049647275.1 Microcoleaceae cyanobacterium | reverse complement strand
TCTGTAAATCATCTGGATTTAACTGAGACGACAGCCAAATCATCAGCCATAAATTAATTATAAATACTTGCTAAGGCCAGACAATTAGCGACCATTATTCCCTACTGACTACTGACTACTGACTACTGACTACTGACTACTGACTACTGACTACTTCGTGCAAGTCAGAAGTCAAAAGTCAGAAGTAATCTCTGGCTAAGTTTTAGGATTTAGTAATGTCCTAACCAATAAACTTAGTGCTATATATAGCAGTCGCCATTGCTAGCGCGGACATTCTCGCTCCTCTCAAATTTAGTCCGTGCTAATTTAACTTCTGACTTCAGCTATATCTCTAAAATGAGCAGAATTACATGGGGGATTTTACCGCAAGTTTTATAATTTGGCTCAACTTTTTTGTTTGTTTCTACTAATATAGACAAAACAATGGTCAATCAAGTTTAGAAAAATTATGCAGGTATTTGTTTTACTATTTAATGCTAGGACTGAGAATGAGGGAATTCATACGATTCAGGTTGGCGATCGCAATAAGGTATTAATGTTTGAGTCAGAGGATGATGCGACTCGCTTTGGGATATTGCTAGAGGCTCAAGATTTTCCTTCCCCTAAAGTCGAAGAATTTGACCAAGAGGAAATTATGGAATTTTGTCGGAGTATTGATTATGAATGGGAGGTTGTGCCAGCAGGTGCTTTGGCTCTTCCTCCAGAGAGTAATGTCGAAAATACTGATTGGAAACCAGATGCGGAGCTAGGCTCAGAAAAGGCTGAAAATGATTTAGACAGAATTCGGCGTCAATTGGAGGGTTTGTTGTGAGTTGTCTAGCACGACACTATCAAAGTTAGAAGTTACAACTCAAAATCAAAAAAATCCTAGATGTAAGGAGTATGGATTTATCTAGCTCAAGGGCAAATACTAATTATTTTTGTATCTTCTTTCTAGTGTCGTGTGCCATATTAAAGTCACAAGTCACACATTCAAACTACATCAGAAACACTCTATGAAGTAATTTAGTGCAAGAAGGCAGGAGGCAGAAGGGAATAATGCTTATACGATCGGCTTTTTAAACTGGTTGGTTATTTCTGCTTATCTTTGTGTTTTCTAACTATCGTAGAATTTTTATCCTTCGTAAATAGTGTGAATATTTAACATTTTTTTTCTTCTTTAATACAGTTATTTGTTCTGTATCCCCTATCCATTTTTCTTATTAGTTCAAAAAATAACCATTACTTCTTATTAAAAAAAGGAATATTGACTAAAAGGAAATATGAATGATTTGTCTCTTGAAAAGGAGAGGCTTCAAACCTGAAATAATTCATAATTATTAGTTGTACATTATTAATTATTCGGTGAATGTAGCAATATTTTATGAAATTGGTATTAAATACTATATTTTTGATAATTTATCAAGGTTTAAATATGAAAAATTTACAGCAACGAGGTCACTTGTTAACCGAACAGGTCAATGCCAATAGTCAGAATTTAGACCAATTAAGTTCTCTGGAGTTGGTGGACTTATTTAATCAGGAGGATCGTTATACTTTAGAGGCGATCGCTGCTTCCCGTTTACAATTGGCTGAGGCAATTAATATCACAAGTAAGGCTTTAAGTCAAGGAGGAAGATTATTTTATGTGGGCGCTGGTACAAGTGGCCGTTTGGGGGTGTTAGATGCGGCTGAATGTCCTCCCACATTTTGTACGCCTTCGGAGATGGTACAGGGGATTATTGCTGGGGGTGCGGGGGCTCTAGTCCGCAGTTCGGAAGATTTGGAGGATCGGTGGGAAGATGGAAGTGGGGCGATCGCGTTGCGTCATGTGACTAATTTGGATGTGGTGGTTGGGATTACTGCGGGTGGTACGACTCCATTTGTACATGGGGCCTTGGAGGCAGCAAGGCAACGGGGGGCAAAAACAATTTTTATTGCTTGTGTGCCTGTAGAGCAGTTTCAGGTGGAGGCAGATGTGGATATTCGGTTGGTGGTGGGCCCGGAGTTATTGGCAGGTTCGACACGTCTGAAGGCGGGAACTGTGACAAAGATGGCATTGAATATTTTATCAACTGGGGTAATGGTGCGATTGGGAAAGGTTTATGGTAATCGTATGGTTGATTTGGCAGTTAAGAATAGTAAGTTGCGCGATCGGGCGATAAGAATGATTGAGGATTTAACTGAGCTGAGTCGGGATGAAGCTGGGGAATTATTAAATAATAGTGGTGATTCAGTTAAGTTGGCACTTTTGATGCACTGGAGTGGTTTAGGAAAGGAAGAGGGCGATCGGCTTTTAGTTGAAAATCAAGGTAATCTCAGGGCAGTATTGGAAACATTCAAGAATTAATAATTAATAATTAACAACTGCCTTTTATTCAAAAGAAGAGGATTGACTAAAAGGAAATTTTTTTCTTTTTTATCCTTGATGCAACTCTTGCTTTAAACCTTAATTATTCGATAAAAACGACTAATAGTGAGGCATAAATTAGTTTCTCATTATCAAAGATATAAATTAATGAATAAACAGAGAGTTTATATGAGATACCTGTTATTAGTTGTTACTTTTGTAGTAGCGATTGCAATCAAGTTATTGAGTACATCAAATTTTTCTGTTCTTTCACAAAAACCAGCTCTAGCAATAAATAATACCTTAGAAAATATTAGCAATAGCTGGAAAATCGCCCAAACTTATATACCTCCAGACAGGGGAGCACCTGCAAGTACAACAACTGGAGGCACCCGTGGTGGTGAATGTTTATTAGCAAACAGCAAACCAAAAGTTAACTCTTTTGCTTCCAGAAACGTGGGAAGGTTTAACTATATCTGAATATCCCACATTTTATGTATATATTCCCCCGTATCAAAATGCCAAAGAAGCAGATTTTTTTATCACAGATTTAGAAAAGAATAATGTTTACGATCATATTTTTCTGCTCCCTGAAAAACCAGGAATTATTCAACTTAAAATTCCTGAAAAACATTTAGCAGCTTTGAAAATAGGAAAAAATTATACCTGGGGAGTGCATATATCTTGCATTTCTGAAATTGGAGAGCAAAGTGGAGACCCTATTGTTGAGGGTATAATTAAACGTATTAAACCAGAAGAAAGTCTATCTAATAAGTTGGCAGGTGTGACACCTTTAACTCTACCCACTGTTTATGCTTCCGAAGGAATTTGGTATGATGCTTTAGAAAGTCTAGTACAACTTCGCAGTTTAAACCCAGAAAATAGTCAGTTAGTCAATGATTGGCAAGAGCTATTTAATTCAGCTAATTCAAAGGAAAGAGAAAGTTTTCTGGAAGCACCTTTGCTCGAATGTTGTAAGTTATAAAGACTAGAATATCAGTACAAAAATTTTATTGAGGTGATAATTTTGGTGGTGATGAGATTACACCTACAAAAATCTGTAGGTAAAATAATTTTAATTGTGGGTTTAATATCAAATCCGGTAGCATTGATATAATTAGATAGTTAATTAGGAGTCAGGAGGGAATAACATTTAGAAAAATTTGCGCTCTGGGTGAAGATAAAACATTTTTTTATACCGAACCTGAGCGGATTTGATATAACTGAGTGAGAGATTGAAATTATATGAGATACCTGTTATTAATTGTTACTTTTGTAGTAGCTATTGGGCTAAAGTTATTAAATTTATCAAGTTTTTTACAAAAGCCAGCCCTAGCAATAAATAATTTACAAAATATTAGAAATACCTGGCAAATTGCTCAAACTTATATACCTCCAGATAGGGGCGCACCTAAAAGTACAACAACCGGAGGAACCCGTGGTGTTAAATGTCTTTTGTCTCCAAAACAAATTTTACCTCTGTTAATACCAGGAAATAGTATCGGACTGACATTATCAGAATATCCTACCTTTTTTGTCTATATTCCCCCCTATAAAGAAGCTCAAACAGGCGAGTTTTTTATCACAGACACAAATAATAATGATATTTATAATAATGTTTTTCAGCTTCCCGAAACATCAGGAATTATTAAAATAAAGCTTCCTGAACAAAAAGCACCACCATTAGCAGTGGGAAAAAAGTATATCTGGGGAGTGCAAATAATTTGTAGTAATGAGAATTATGTTTTTAACACAGGTTTTATAGAACGTATTGAACCTAATATATCTTTAATCAATAAGTTGAAAAATGCGAGACCTTTAACTCTACCTACTGTTTATGCTTCCGAAGGAATTTGGTATGATGCTTTAGAAAGTTTAGTGGAGCTTCGCAGGTTAAATCTAGAAAATAGTCAGTTAATCAATGATTGGCAAGAGCTATTTAATTCAGCTAAGTCGCAGGGAAAAGACCTTTTTATGGAAGCACCTTTACTCGAATGTTGTAAGTTATAAAGACTAGAATATCAGTACAAAAATTTTATTGAGGTGATAATTCTGGTAATGATGAGATTATTGCTAAACAAACTTGTAGAGAAAAAAATTTTAATTGTTGGTTTAAGTGAGTGAGAGGTTGAAATTATAAGACTTCTCAAATAAATAGATGAGGTACAAAAGTTTTAGATTTTAGGGAGCAGGGAGCAGGGAATAGGGAATAGGAAAAAATACTGTATCTCATAAACGATGAGAACTGCTATATATGAGATACTTCTTATACCAATTTCAAAAAATATTGTTACAATAAAATAGGTACAAAATTATTCAGCGCTCGTCCTAAAAGTTCTTGTACTCATAAAACCTTACACACCAAAAATAAACAGAAGAGTATCATCTATTCCCTGGATGATCGAGCAAATATTTATCATTGCCTATTAATCAGGCTTTTCCCCAAACAACTTGATTAATTTTGATTTCAATTGGTATAAATTCACAGGCTAGAATAATTTGAATTCCCGCCATGAAGATTGCTTTTAAAATAAAATCCCATTCTCCTAGAGATGTTATTGTACGTGAAGTTAATTCTGTAATTATAGATGTTAACCTTTTTCTCAATTCATCTAAGTTATTCAATATTTCCCATTTTAATTTTATTTTTATTTATAACCATAGTCTTTCTATGGGATTTAACTCTGGAGAGTAAGGTGGTTGAAATAAAAAAATGATATTCTCAGGAATTGACATATTTAAACTTTGATGTAGCAGCCCATTATCTAATTGAATAATATGCAAATTATTAGGATATTTTTCGGCAAATAGCTCCAAATATTTTTCCATACACACCGTATCTAAATGGCTAAATTTATAGAAGAAACTCTCTCCTATTTTGGGTTCTATCAAACCATAAAGCCACAAAGATTTAAACAGCCATTGGTGTTTTATTATAGGTTTAATACCCATCATTGTTAATAATCTACCTGTGACAGTTTTGATTCCGATTCTTATTTTCCTAGGTCATGCTGCGCAAACATCTTCACACCAGTATCTAATTTGATGATATCTAAAACAGAAGTAATTCCTTCTCGTAGTAAATGTTTAGTATCAAGGAAAAACTAAAATCTTTTACTTCCAGAAAATGGGAGAGGATTAACTATATCTAAATATCCCACCTACTTATGTATATATTACCCCCTATGAAAAGGCTAAAGAAGCAATATTTTTCTCACAGATGCAGAAAAAATAAAGTCTACAAAGGTATTTTTCAGCTCTCTACAAAACCAGGAATTATTCAACTTAAAATTCGTGAAGAACATTTAGCAGCTTTGAAAATAGGATAAAATTATACCTGGGGAGTGCAGATATTTTACATTTCTGAAATTGGAGACCCAATTGTTAAAGGTATAATTAAACGTATTAAACCAGAAAAAAGTTTATCTAATAAGTTGGCAGGTGTGACACCTCTAACTCTACCTACGGTTTATACTTCCGAAGGAATTTGGTCTGATGCTTTAGAAAGTCTAGTGGAGTTTCGCAGTTTAAACCCAGAAAATAATCAGTTAATCAATAATTGGCAAGAGCTATTTAATTCAGCTAAGTCACAGGGAAAAGACATTTTTATAGAAGCACCTTTACTCGTGCTCGAATGTTGTCAATTATAAAGACTAGAATATTATTCAGGCAAAAAGCAGAAGGTTTTTTATTACTAAATTATCCAATCTTCATATTAGAAATCATTTTTAGCAAAAAAAGTGGAGTAGATTTTCCAGGATGGTAACTTGTGCAGACTTGATATAGATATTAAGTTATACCAATTCACTTAAAAAATGTCACAAATAGTTGGTAACTGATGAAGTGAAATAATAAGCTGAAATTACTGTAAAATTGAAGTTTCAAGTCCCTAAAATATAACTTCTGACTTGGTAACTTTTGACTTGGTTACTTTAGTGAAACGGTATTAGGTGGGTATAATTAAACGTAACTATGTCTAAAGTGAATGAAACGGATTAGAAGGTTTGCGGAGCAAGACCGACCGAAAGTAACCTCAATTATATCAGGTGTATCAGGGATTTTGGAGTTGCAGATTATGGAATGATACTGTCAAAAATTAGTCTGGACTTTGGATAAAAAAAACAAATTTGTTAATCATTCTGGCAATTCCTCAATTCACCAATTCCCTCATCCACGCATTCAAAATCATTCGTCATTGTGCAACCAAAATTTTCAAGTCCTGTTCCATTTTACCAACTATTTCTTCCTACCTACTCAGATAGTAAACAGGGTCATTTCATTCTATATTTTGGCAATGAATTTATTTACTTTCAGCCAGCGAAAGAGCAAATCCCTAAAGCTTGAAATAACGTGCTTTCGTAAATACATAAAATGGCACATTTTAGAATGAAACAGCCCTGGATAGTAAATGGTAATACTAAAAACATGAAAACTAGGATGAGAAAAATCATAGCAACTAATTGATAACTATTATAAAAAAATATAGGAACGTATTTATGTGGGTAAAAAAGTTAAAAAATCTGGCTTGGAAATGGCGCGGGTTATTGATTACTTCTCCCAGTATTACAGTTTTATTAATTGGATTACACTTAACAGGTTTTTTGCAAATATTTGAATTGTCAACATTCGACCAATTGATGAGATTACGCCCCCAAAAACCTGTAGATAAAAGAATTTTAATTGTGGGATTAACCGAGTCAGACATTCAACAACTGCGTCAGACAATTCTATCAGATGAAATTATCGCTAACTTAATAGAAAAACTTCAAGAATACCAACCTACAGCAATAGGTTTAGATATATACCGAGACTTACCACAAACACCAGGGTATGAAAAATTAGTCGAAGTATTTGAATCTACACCTAATCTAATTGGTATTAGAAAAGTAGTTGCCGAGGCAAATGATTCGCCAATTAATCCGCCACCAATTTTAGATAAATTAGGTCAAGTTGGTGCTAATGATATGCCTATGGATGCTGATAGTAAAATTCGTCGATTCTTTTTATATTTGACAGATAAGGAAGGAGAAGTAGTACCAAGTTTAGGATTGAAATTAGCAGAAATTTATTTACAAAATTTAGAAATTTTTGCTAAACCTGCAGCAGTGAATTCTGAAGATTTACAGTTAGGTGAAGCAGTATTTATTCCTTTTGAAAAAAATCATGGTGGCTATGTGCAAGCTAGCGCTGAAGGATATCAGATGATTCTGAATTATCGGAGTTCAGCCAATAAAATTCAAATGGTTTCAGTGACCGATGTTTTAAATAATAAAGTGCCCTCTGAATTAATCCGAGACCGTATTATTTTAATTGGCTCAGTTGCAGCTAGTAAAAATGATTTATTTCTCACTCCCTATAGTAGTAAAATTATTGGAATTCCTGAGAAAATGTCGGGGGTAGAAATTCATGCTAATATTACCAGTTTAATTATTGGTTCTGCTCTTGGTGAAACGAAATTAATTAAAGTCTGGGGGGAAATATGGGAGTGGTTATGGATTTTTTTATGGTCAGGAGTGGGGGCTAATATTAGTTGGAAATTGCGTTACTCAGGAGGCTTTTATAAATTTTCTTTTAAATACATAATAAGTTTATTTTTGGCTACTGATGGATTAGTTATTATCAATTATTTTGCTTTTATATCGGGTTTTTGGATTCCTCTAATACCCCCTTTATTAGGAATTTGGCTGTCAGCGGTCGCTATTACAGCTTACATTGCCAAAACTGCTGGATATATTCGGAAGATTTTTAGCCGTTATTTAACTGATGAAGTGGTAGCTAATTTATTAGAAAATCCAGACGGATTAAGTTTAGAATGTCAAAGGCGAAAAGTAACAATTTTAATGTCTGACTTAAGAGGATTTTCAGCCATATCTGAAAGGTCAGAACCAGAAACAATTTTTGCCATGTTGAATGTTTATTTAGGAGGAATGACAGAAGTAATTAATAAATATGGAGGTACCATTGATGAGTTTATTGGGGATGCGATTTTGGTAATTTTTGGTGCTCCTACTCAGAGGGAAAATGATGCCGAAAGAGCTGTTGCTTGTGCGGTAGCAATGCAGATGGCAATGCCTGGTGTGAATGCCAAATTAAAGGAATTAGGTTTGCCAAAAATTCAGATGGGAGTTGGTATTAATACAGGTGAAGTAGTAGTAGGTAATATTGGTTGTAATAAAAGGTCTAAATATGGGGTGGTTGGCAGTAATATTAATTTAGCTTCTCGGATTGAATCTTATACAGTGGGAGGTCAAATATTGATTTCGGGAAATACTCTAGAGGATGTGGGTTCTGTGGTGAATATTATACAGCAAAAATCAGTAAAAATCAAAGGTTTTCCTGAACCTGTAACTATTTATCAGGTAGGAGGAATTAAAGGAAAATACAATTTATTTATGCCAATTTATTCAGAAAAATTTGTCGATTTATCCGAAGAAATACCAATTAAATTTGCAGTCATTGAAGGCAAAGAAATAGCTGAGGATTTAATCTTAGGAAGTCTCGTAAAGCTCTCAGTTAATTGTGCTGAAGTCAAATCTAATTACGAAGTAGAACTTATGAGTAACCTCCAAATTCATTTATTAACTAGAACTATTCAAGGAGAAAAAATGGGCTATATTTATGCCAAGGTGACAGAAAAAAATGATAATGGCAGTGGATTTTATATACATTTTACTGCCTTATCGCCAGAGGTTGAGGAGATGTTAGAAGCCTTGGTAACAAATAATAGTTAGGTGAATTTGCGATTAGCATTGAGATAGGGTTGTATAATCATGGGATGATGAAGATTTAGAAGAGAGCAAAGAGCAGAATTACATTCGCATAACTCTATTAGCAGCCACACAAATTAGTATGAACTATATTATATATAGTATCTTTGCATCCTGATTCTTTTTATAATTATTTTTCCCTGCTAGCTAAAATAATTTCACTTTTAGGAGGTGGTCTGATAGTTTTAAATTTATAAAGACCAGTGAGATAAATCTCTATTTAGAAATTCGGCTAGTTTTTGATTAGGTTCTCGGAATGTTTCTAATAACATCTGACGTGTATCGGGAAGCATTTTCTGAGGTATATATTCTTGTTCAACTTGCTTTCTGTATGGTAATTTTTGTAGGATTTGGTAAGCTGTATCTCGTAATTCTTGTGGTAATAAAGCTGCAACTTTTCCTATAGCCGGAATTGAGCGCAAAGGTTTTGTAATTCGTGAGCGAATATACCACTCCTGATGATCTTCGGCTTTATTTGCTGCTAATTTATCATTGCTTGTTAAGTCAATCCGATCGTCAACATTAATAAATTTACATATTCTATGGAGTATATCTTTTGGATTTTGGATGAAATCTTCAAAAAGTAAAAACATAAATGATTCTTTGGGAAAGAACTTAAGATACTCTTCTATTCTATCCATATACATACTTGGTGCTAAAACATTTATTCTTTGCATATAATCATTAGCATCAACTACAGAGTTCCCTCGTTTGAGAAGTTCTTCAAAAGTTTCTGGAACTTTGAATGAAGCATCCTTCATGTGGCGCTGCCTTGCCTGAGCAAGTTTGAGCTGTTGTACATACTGAGAATAAGCTCTATCTACTGGGTGTCGCATGATGTAAATAAGCTTAACTTTTGGAAGTAAGCTAAAAATACGCTCTGGTATTGGGAAAAGATGTGTTTGATGTGTATAGCTTGTTGTAGCCTCACCACAAACTTGGTCTTGTTTAGCATTGGTAAAAAGTGAACTATACCACTCTACTCCCTTGGCATAGTTTTCATCAAAGAATTGAGGTTCTTTAGGAGTACTCATATATATTTGCGGATGTAGACACAAATATTTATACAAAGTTGTTGTTCCTGATTTAGCAGCACCAATAATCAAAAAATCTGGTAAGCGCATCACTATTATCTCCTTATTTGCTATAATATTTGATCTAGAGGAAATCCGAAACCTAACTTATATCGACAAGTCAAAACAATAGCAATTAATCCAATCAATAATAAAGTCGCCTGAATATCCTGAACTATACCTGATAAACCCTCTCGCCAAAGACCATAATTAACTCCTACATACCAAGGAAGATCATTAAAAGCAACAACAATAATAGCTCCTAAAACTCCTATTTGCTTGTATGCTAATGGTAGCAAAATTACCATGTAAAGAAATTTGAGAAATGTACCTAAAGCATTATATAGAGGTTTACCGATAGCAAACAGACTTTTCCCAATTGTGACAGACAAAATAACAGGCCATATACCAATAGCTAGAATTGGCATCATCCATGCAGCTTGAGAGTATCTAGAATCATACATAACCTCAATTATAACATCCCCAAAGCAGGCAAAAATAGTTACAAAAACAGCTAATCCCATCAGTAGTAACTTACGCTTTTTTAGAATTTTTGCTCTCAGAACCGAACGCTCTAGATCCACGTAATGGGATATTAACGGAAATATAACTTGACCACTAACGCGCATAGCTATACTTTTTGGTAAATCTGCAAGTGTCAAGGCAACAGTATAGATACCTAACATTTCAAAAGTAAACAATTTCCCCAATATCATTCGGTCAGCTTGAGATGCTAGAAATGTTATGGCAGTTGAAACAAATATCCACTTACCAAAAGAAAATATCTCTTTTGCTGCCTCTCCATCCCACTTGAACTTGTTACGCACTTCTGGAATTAACCTGTGACTCCAGATCATTTTTGTCAAACTACCAAAAAGCATTCCCCCTACTATTGACCAAACTGAAGGACTTATTAATGCCCAAACGATCATTACTATCAAACTAGGTAGTTGCGTGGCTAAATCAAATCTAATTCTTTTGCCAATATCTAAATGACGGTTGAGGGTAAACAAAGCTGTTGAGCTAAATCCATGAATTACTGTAGAAAAGCCAACTATAGGAATTAACCAAAGTAGTTGTTTCTCCTCATAAAAGTTAGCGACTGGCCAGGCAATTATCAGACAGCCTAACCATAATCCAAAGCCCCGTATAATCTGTATACTCCAAGCTGTGTTATAAAAATCGGGGTCATCTCCACGCTTATTCTGAACTATATTTGGACCAAGACCAACGTCTGAAAATAGAGCTAATCCTGTGATAAATACAGTGACTAAACCTATCAAACCAAAATACTCTGGAACGAGCAAACGAGTCAGAATTAAATTATTAACAAGTCGTAAAAATTGACTAGCTCCATAGCCAACAACTGTCCAGATTGTTCCACTAATTGCGCGCTGTTTTAGGGATGACATAATTAAGCATAAATAAATTTGGAGTTAGTACAAATCTCTGATAAATTTAGAGCTAGGTTTATCTGTTTCTCAATCAAGTATTCATAACAATTTAATCATAAATAAGCTAAGTTAAGAATCTCGATCAAAAACCCTAACTTAGCTATTTTCAAAATTTCTGCTTATAGCTTTAAATATTTTTATTTGGCAAATATCATAACTTAAGTTGATTTAACGAGAATAAGCCTGAACGTACTTTAGTATGCCACGAGCGATCGCCTGTGCCATCCGACTACGCTGACTAGGGTCAGCAAGAATCCGAGAATCATAATTACCTGTAACAAAACCCACCTCTACTAATACCGCAGGCATCTGAGTATGTCTTAGCACATGAAAACGGGCTTGCTTCACACCACGATTATTCATAGTAGGGAAACTTTCCAACATACTATTCTGAATATACTGTGCTAGAGCCTGGCCACTTTGATAGTAAAAAGTTTCTAAACCGTTAACATCGGGACGACTCATACTAATAGCATTAGCATGAATACTCACAAACAAATCTGCCCCTACCCGATTTGCCAGTGCTGACCGTGGTGGTAAATCTAGATCCCGGTCATCTTTGCGAGTCATAACCACCTGTACATTATTCTGCTCTAGGATTTGAGCCACTTCTAAAGACATAGGCAACACAATATCCTTCTCACGCAGACCGCCGATCCCGACTCCACCCAAATCTGTTGGCCCGCCATGTCCTGGATCGATGACTATCATAACTCGACCGTCACGTCGGGGTGCTCGATTGGGTAGGGGAAAGCGACGATTATTAGAGGGTAGATTATTAGAGGGTCGATCGTTCCGACGGGGCCAGGGAAACGGCCAACTACGCGGACGTAAGGTTCTACCAGGATTCTGAGGTAATGGATTCCGGGGCGATCGATTCTGAGGTGAAGAATCATTTCCACGAGAGAAGAGAGAGGGCCGAGAATTAGGAGACTGCTGTGTAGGAGTTGGCTTCCAACCAGGTGGAACATTTCCCACTTCTCCCCAACCCATGGGTAATGATAGTTTTTCTGCTGTGAGCTGAGTTACCTCTGCAATTTTGACATTCGTGGCAGGTTTGACCAGAATGGTTACTGTCTCTGGATCTTCCTGGCGTATTCTTGCCCAAAGTAAGGGGCTACCCACCTGTCGGCTAGGTAATTTAAGGCGATCGTCTACCTTGGCATTATAAATAGTAATTCCATAAGCATCCGACTCTGAATCCCATCCACTGGTATAGTTCAGGGACTTATCTCCCTTCACTACTAACTCTGTACCATTTTTTAATTCCACTGACTTAATAACTGCAAAGCCAGTCGTTTGATTAATAGTTGGTGGTGCTTCTCCTTGGGGCCATACTGCTATTCCACCTGCATAAGCACGAGCTTGCCATTCAACATTGGTATCTGGCAAACTTACAGTCAAACGAACTACTGCGGGTGAAGCCGAGAGCTGAGTCAGTTGAGTAATAGTTAATCCAGATTCATTAAATCTTTGATTTGGTTTGACATCCTCGGCTGTAAGAGTAGCATTCAGAACATCAATAGTCATCCAGGTACGGTCAACACTTTGCTTGAGTTCAATTTCTGGTAATCTGCCACTTGTCTGTAGAACTAATCCTTCTTTTTTAACCTGGACATCTTCTACAAGAGTTGGGGTGCCAGTGGCAGTAATTTGATTATTAGATGAAGAGGGGTTAGTAGGGTTAGTAAATCTTTCTAAATTTTGATTTCTAGATATATCTATTCTAGGAGCTGGCTGAGTAGAAGTTGCAGCGCTATTTTGATTTCTAGATATATCTATTCTAGGAGCTGGCTGAGTAGAAGTTGTAGCAGTTGGTGGGGGTGGTGACTGGGGTGCAAGGTTAACATCTGAAGTAGAAGCGATTTTTTGAGGGGTTGGTATTTCTACAGTCCATTCGCTCGGAGAAATACCCCTAAACTTTACCTGCTGTGGATTGATAGTGTAACCGTTGTTTAGTTCTACTACAATCCGAGCTGTTTGAGAATTAAATTGTCCTACTCTAACTGCTTTAATTGCTCCTCCAACAACCTGAGAAGTTCTTATACCACCTAAAGTTGTTCCTGGCAAATCTATCACCAAGCGAGTTGGGTTAGTAATTAATTGGGCCTTTGGCTGAACACCACCTTCAGTAGTAAAAGATAGTCGGTTCTGATTTGCTTCAAACTGCCAAGATTCTAGGGTTGCAGCTTCAGTAGGGTTTCCTAGTGCAAAGATGCTAATAACACTTGGCAATAACCAGCGCAGCATTAGGTTTTTTCCCATCTGGGTACTGTTGAGAAAGATCAAACGATTTCCTGGATATATATTTTTTTTCATATCAAGTCTAATGCTTTATTCACTCCTGAGAATAAATATTATTGATATACCCCGTATAGTTGTTGGTGAATAAAAGGTTATTGGCCCATAGCCATTTACTTCTACACCCAAATAACCAATTCCATAATGACTCACAGCATAACTAGAGGAATATACTATCATACAACTTCCTAAATGGTTGTCAGTAATTCCAGATATTTTGAATAATTTGGATTAATATTTTTATTTTTGATTTTTTGTGAGTTGCCCTAGGTATTATATATAATTAACGAGCTTTATCTGCTAAAACAGTCAGGTTTTGCCAAATAAATTCTCACCGGAAAACTTAAATTCATCGGCACTAGTACAAGAACGCAGAAGCTAGAGGGCAGAATGCTGCACTTGATTTATGGTATTTGTTTTTTTGTCTATTGTTAACTGGTGGGTTATTTCTAGCAAGCTTCACTATAGCAATTACCAAAAAGCGTGAGGTACAAAATTCGTTTGTTTTAGGTAACAGCTCTCTTATGGCAATAGGGAAGAAAAAGACAACTGTGCATACGCATGCCTGAGAAACGCCATAGCTAAATTTGCGACATACTTAAAAACTTTACGAGAGAAGATGAAGAAAATACAGTAACAGGCAAAAGTCAGTAAGCTAACTGAGTCCAAATAGCTGCTATTTTCTACAACCACAGAAAAAAAAGGTAAATAGATTAAATTTATGTTTTTAATTACAGATTTTTAACTGAATAGTATATTCTTAGCTACACTGGAATGTATTTTGCGGACACCAGCTTTTAACTATTTACACACTGATATGGGGTTGGGCATAAATGAGTTACAGATATAAACTATTGAGAACATTTGTTAGGGTGAGACGCTTCGTTAACAAATATTGGCACACCCACAGTGGTGACTGGACTTGGCTACAAGAAAAACCCTTGCCAATTCAGGTTTTAAATCGTTCTCTATGGAAATTATCAGTTCCTTCTTTTACTTTCTATTTTTTGCTTGCTCTTTCTAGTGTAATCTCTACTCTAGGGTTATTAGCTAACAGTACTGCTACAATCATTGGAGCTATGATTATCGCTCCGATGATGGGTCCAATTATTGGTGTTGCTTATGCAATGGTGGTGAATAATAGACGGTTGCTGAGAAGATCGAGTCTCACTTTGTTAACAGGTATAATAATGGTGATTTTTGTTTCAATGCTAATTGCTATTTTTATTGGGCTCAAAACACTTAGACCAGAAATTACGGCTAGAGCATATCCTAGCTTAATTGATTTAGGAGTGGCCTTGGCAGCTGGAGCTGCTGGTGCTTATGGTAAATGCCGTCGTAAAGTTGCTGATGCTTTGCCGGGAGTAGCAATTTCAGTTGCACTTGTTCCTCCTCTGAGTGTAGTAGGTATTGGGTTGGCTATTCCCGATTATCAGGTAAGTAGGGGAGCTTTTTTATTATTTACTACTAACTTAGCTGGGATTATTTTTAGTGGCGGTCTTGTATTATTATTTCTGCGTTATGGTAGTGTAAGGAAAGCTAAAAATGGATTATTAATTGGAATTTTAACCTTAATTATATTAGGAATACCTCTAGGATATCAATTGGAAAATCTTTTACTAAAAGAAAACTCTCGTCGTGAAGTAGAGTCACTAATTCGTAATGAAACAGTCACTTTTAAAGGCAAAGATATTAGTTCTATTCAAGTGAAAACTCTGGAGGACAAACTTTTTGTAGAGGTGAATCTTGAAGTGGGTACTAATTTAGATGATATTTCTGCGAAACAAGTTAGTTTAGTCAGAGATTTTCTAGAGAGTAAGTTAAGTAAACAGATTAATCTTAAAGTCAGGTTAATTCCTTCTAAAATTATAGATGTATAAGTATCAATTCCTTAAATAATATATTCCATCTGAAGAGTAAGTTTTCCTGATTTTTTTATGATAACTTAAAAAAAATTAAGCTATTAATAATTTAAAAAAAAATTCTAGTTCAGATGGTTATAATTAAAGCTTTAGTGGTATTTCTGTTTAATTGCAGAATACCAAATTTTACTCCTATTTAACTTGATTTAATAATTAGACGAATGTGCCTCATCTCATGTCCGAATAATTAGTGATAAAAAAAACTTTCTCTTCTTCTTTTTTCTCCCCTCCTGTCGGGGTAATTCATGAATTACCCCGACAGGAGAATTACCCCGACAGGAGAATTACCCCGACAGGAGAATTACCCCGAC
>JBARXI010000307.1:0-9017 GCA_049647275.1 Microcoleaceae cyanobacterium | reverse complement strand
CTCCCGACGTTGCGCGATTGCGACACCGCGGTAGCGCTTCAACTCGCATGCGGAGTCGCTGTTTATACTCCAGGTGATGCCCTCCCCCTGTTTTTTCTATTATAACATGGGTCGCTATCCCATACGAGGTTCCCCTTATAGCTGCCGCTAGGCTCCGCCTTTTCCTACGGAATGCGCTCGCATTCATGTCGGCGACAGCCGTTAGCGGAGCTTTGCGTCAGCAAAACGGGAGAGCGCGGGACTTCCCGCTGTTTTTGTTAATCTAAGATAGGAAAGCTAAAATTGTTATGGCCTATAGCTGGTGGGAAATTAGAGTATTATGCGACCCAAGCTTGGAGGATATAGTCTTCTGGCGTATGGATACTTTTGGTTGTCGAGGAACTGCGAGTCAACTTAAAGGTAATGACTGTTTGGTCTGGGCTTATTTGCCAAAAGAACAAGCTCATCTTTTGGACTTGTCAGCTCTGGCCATACTCCTGCGCCAAGATGCTCTGTGTATGAGTTTACACACTCCGGCTATGGATTGGGATTTAATTGAGGAAGAAGACTGGGCCAGTAGCTGGAAGGAACATTGGCAGCCTCAAGAAATTGGCGATCGCTTTCTCATCTATCCTGCGTGGCTAACTTTACCAGAGAACTCAGATAAAATAATCCTCCGTTTAGATCCAGGGGCTGCTTTTGGTACCGGAACTCATGCCACTACAGAATTATCCTTGGAGTCATTGGAAATGCGATTAGGGTTGGAACCTCATCCTGAAGCTTTAATTGCTGATATTGGTTGTGGTAGTGGCATTTTGTCTATTGGGGCAGCATTATTAGGAGCTAGTAAGATTTATGCTGTAGATATTGACCCCTTGGCAGTTAGAGCTACTATTAGTAATCGGAAATTAAACAAAATAACGGCTCAACAGTTAATTGTTGAACAGGGAGATATTGAACATTTAATTCAATCAGTTCCTGGTCCTGTAGATGGTATAATGTGTAATATTTTGGCTGAAGTAATTATTGATATAATTCCGCACTTGGAAGCGATTTGTAAACCTACAACTTGGGGGGTTCTAAGTGGAATTTTATTAGAACAAGTTAAATCAATTGCTGATACTTTAGAAGAAAATGGGTGGGTTGTAGCTACTCTTTGGAAACGAGAAGATTGGTGTTGTTTTAATATTCGACGGTCTTAATTAATTCAATCAGGTATTAGATATTAGGTATTAGGTATTAGGTATTAGGTATTAGGTGGTAGGTGTTAAACCCAAACAAAATTCTGTACCTACTCTAACCTACTCTAATTATACGCGTTCCTTACAGCATAAGTAGGTGGGCAGGAATAAACTTCACTATGTAACAAAATATTTATGTAACCTCAACCATTGAGATTACTTTCGGTCCGGAATGCTCCGCATTCATGTCGCGAAGCGAAACCTTCCACTCCGTTCCAGTCGCTTCGGACATACTCACAATTAATTACGTCTGGCTACTTAAAGAATTCAGTTTCACAAAATATGTAATTAATTTTGTGTACCTTTTTAGGTATTCGATGATAGGGAAAAGGCAAGATATAGATTTTTAACACAGATGTACAGATGGTAGAATCGTAACTAAAGTTGAAATTCTATAAATAAACCTTTTAATAACGGCACTTCTGTTTTGATATTTCCGAATCTAACCTTGATCGTATTGTTCATAAAATTGAAAATATCTTAATTAAATCTCATCAATTTCGACTGCCTGGGAAAAAAGAATTATGGAAAACGAATTCTGAAGAGGAACTGGTAGTAATGGATATCATAGAAAGTCAAATTGAAAAACCATTAAAACGGCAAAAACAGTTTGATAGTGGAAAAAAAAGGGGATATAGCTTAAAAACACAATTGGTAATTCAACACGCAAACTGGTCTAATTGTATGCCTTGTTAAGGTCAAAGGCAGAACTCACGATTTAAAATTGTTTAAAAACAGTGGGGTTAAATTTGGGACTGTAATGAAAGTTATCGCTGACAAAGGCTATCAATGGATAGCTAAAATCCATCAATTAATACCATATCCGGATGATTAAGTATAATAAAAATGTTCTCCTGTCGCTCTCGAAGGAATATCCCAAATTTTTGCTCCTATTCAGTTTTCCCTCTTGAATTTACACCTACCACCTACCACCTCAGAACTTTATTATCACTTATTAAGCGGACATGATATAAGTGAAACCCCAATCAAGAAAAAGAAAGGGAAGAAGTTAAGAAAAGAAGAAAAAAAATATAATCGTCAACTTAATCAATTAAGAATTACAGTAGAACATATTAATAGACGATTAAAAATCTTCAAAGCCCTCTCTTATCCCGCTTAAAATCCTGGCAAGAGATTCGGATTAAGAGCGAACTTAATAGCTGGTCTTTATCATCACGATTTGACTAATTAAGTTTTCAGTAAAATCTATAAAACTAATAGTTAATAGAGCTTTTAATTATTAGCTGAACTTTTTTAGTCTGCCTATTTTTAATAATTTGGCTAGGGAGCAATCCCTTCTATTCAATTATTCAAAAAAGATGAGGAATTTTGGCTATCTTCTCAAGTCAATTTAGACAAAAAATGACTATACATTGTAGGATAAAATGTTTTAGCAACAGGTATAATATTTAGCCTACGAAAACTCTAGAACGAAGATAAAAATAAATATAACTACTCCCATAAAAAATATTAACCATAATTATTAATCCCTTTCCCACAACAGAATTAATCCCAGGGAATGCCCGCAAAGTGCCTAACAATACTAGCAACATTTCTACCAAAGCAACAATTGACCCATAATGTTTCGGGTCCCAATAAGAAATAGGGCTAATAAATCGATAATTACTTAAGGGAAAAAAGTGTCTGTGAGCATCATTATTATGTACGGGCAAATCAAGTAGAGAATGTAAGATTAAACTAATACAGATAACTTGCAGAATTTCACAACCAAAATAGTAAGAAATTAGCAATCCAATCATAGCCAAAGGAATAGAATGAAAGATGGCAACAAGGTTTTGGATGAATGGTTGATAATAGGCTTCTGACCAAATTTTTGCCTCTGGTAAACGAGCAATAAATTTTGCCCAGAAGTAGAAAAGAAAAATAGGAATATCTGGTAAAATACCACCAATTACAATAGCAAGATTAGCCTCTGGTAGTTGAGGTTTAGCAAGAAGTGCGAGATTAATAATGGCATGACTTGGTGTGTTCATTCTTTATATTAAGTATCAAAGGGATTGTTCACCTTATCGCTATTTTACGGATAATTCAATCCACCTTGTTATAGATAAGTAGGTGGGCATAATTAAAGATCAGATAGTTGTAGGGTGGGCAATGGCTATAAGTGTCTTTGTATAGAGGTTTTAGCTTTATTTAGCATTGCCCAAATTATCCCTCTTCTGTCACTCTCTGGTTTTTTCTATTATTTGAACTTCCACCGAAAGGAGCTATAACAAGAAATACAAAGTTTGATAATCGAATGGGTGGCAATTTCACGGCTATCCGGAATTTCTAGCAAGAAAAAAGCAGGCGACCGCCTGATATACAAAAGCTCTAGAATTTAGAAATTACAAGAGTTTTCGGAAAGTGACAGAAGAGGATTATGCGTTTATTTATGCCGAACTACTTACCTTCTAATGCTTTGAGAAGAATTCTACTTAAAGATTATAGTATAGAAGCCGAGACTATTTTGAATAATTATCGTGTGCGTCGGTAGTTACTTCAAGTTTTTAGTGATTTGAGTAGTTACTGTAAAACAGATATCAAAGCAATCATTTGTAAATCTCAAATCAGGGGTAAGAGGTATAAAGCCTTTTCTCTAAATTGAATAGATATCTCCAGAAAAGAGGGAGTAGGGGTGGTTCGCGTTTGCGACAGCATTCCGGAGGAAACCACCCGTACAGGAGTAGGGGGAAATAATTGATTATTTCTGTATGATAATTGATTTTATTTTTTCTTATTGGAGATGTCTAATGTTTAAAGGCTTTTATTCCCCCAACGTCGTAGTTTTTAAATATAGCCATCTGCCATAGAGATAAAACCCGAAAATTCCCCAGACTCACCCACAGAAAATCATCACAAACAAACCCCAACGTCGTAGTTTTTAAATACAGCCATCTGCCATAGAGATAAAACCCGAAAATTCCCCAGACTCACCAACAGAAAATCATCACAAACAAACCCCAACGTCGTAGTTTTTAAATACAGCCATTTCACACGTTGAAACTAGACTATAGCACCAAAACCAATAATCCCTTAACATAGTCTAATTTCCCAACCAGACAAAGGATAGCCAAAAGTGCCATTACGTTCCCTATGGATTACAGGGCCAACTCTTAGCGGTAAAACAAATCGGTTAATAGAACAATTTTGCCAATGGGGCCAAGAGATCGAGTCCCCCCTGAATGAAATTGTCAGCATAGTTGGGCCAGATAATCCCACTAGCCCTAGGGATGTCGAGCACGATCGCCACAATCAAATAGGAGACTTTCAAAATACTTCACCCAAAATCTTAATCTTGGCCGCCAATGCAGAGAACCGAATTAATTTGATGGACAGAATTTCGGAGGCCACATCGGAACAATATCCTTATCACTCAACTACCCCATTAGGCTTTTTTGAAGATGAAGTCACCTTATTTTGGCCACTGCTAATTCAATCCCTCGACTTGAGGGCACAATTTCCGTTGCGACTACGCCCCGAAACAGAACAGGAACTTGCTGCCAGAGTTTGGCGTCCTCATATTGAGAAAGGATTACTGCAACAGCCAGGAGTAAGTCTAGAGCGGATGATACGTCGAACTCTAGACTTATTTCAGTTAGCTGCTTTTAGTTGCATGCCCAGAGAAAAAATCGCAATGATTTTACAAGAGGGATTCGAGCAAGCAGATTCAGGGGACCTTTATACCACAATGGTAGAATTGCTACAACAGTGGCGAGATTGGTGTTTGCAAAGAGGTTTACTAACTTATGGGATAATCACAGAGTTGTACTGGCGGTATCTGCTCCCCATCTCTACCTATCAGCAACACTTAATTCATCGTTATCCATTTGTCTTGGCAGATGATGTTGATGAATATCCAGCCATAACCTATCAATTGTTCGACTTTCTTTTAGATAATGGAGCGACAGGGGCTTTCACTTATAATCCTGATGGTGGTATTAGATTAGGTTTAGGGGCTGACCCTGAATATTTATCAGAACTGCAAGACCGTTGTCAAATAGAAACATTAGATCGGCCACTAAGTATAGCACAAGAAATAGGGGAACCAATTATCGAATTAGTTCTAGACAGTTATAGCCTTAACTCCGCTACCTACCAACTTCCGAATTTTTTACAATCAATTCCAACTAGATCGCGAGCTGCTTTACTACGAGAAACAGCAGAGGCGATCGTTAAAGATATAAATTTGGGTATAGTAAAACCTGAAGAAGTGGCGATAATTGCTCCTGGTTTGGATGCGATCGCTCGTTATAGTTTAATTTCAATTCTAAACCATGCTGGAATTGCTGTTGAATCTCTCAAAGACCAACGTCCTTTAATTAGCTATCCGATGATCCGAGCATTGTTGAGTATTTTAACTTTAGTTTATCCAGGGTTGGGTCGTTTAGTAGATCGTGATGCAGTGGCAGAAATGCTGGTGGTATTGAGTCAAAGGTCTATTGTGAAAATTAGCAAACAAGCCTCACAGCCAGAAAAATTGCAACAGACTAATGATATTGATTCTGTGCGGGCTGGTTTATTAGCCGATAACTGTTTTTCTCCAGATATTATACATCCGTGTTTACTACCTATACAAACTTTTCCCAGATGGGATAGAGTGGGGTATCGAGCTACCCAGATTTATCAGCAAATTTTGGCATGGATAGAAGAACAGCGGTCGCAACAACAACAACGTCAACTACCTAACCCCATTTTTTTGCTAGATAGGGCTATTCAGAAATTCTTTATGTCTAGCGGTCTCTCCTACGACCAACTAGCAGCACTGCGAGAGTTGATGGAAACAGCCACCCATTATTGGGAAGTTCAGCATAGACTACAACAAAACCCCCAAATTCAAAAGACAACAGCTACTGCTGATGAGGTAGGGGAGGAAGACTCAACCTCTACTACAGTAGGTAAATTTATCCAGTTTTTGCAACGAGGTGTGGTCAGTGCCAATCCATTTCCCGTGCGGTCAATGGGCCATTCAACCCAAGCAATTACTCTAGCAACAATTTTTCAATACCGAGCCAGTCGTAGACATCACAGATGGCAATTTTGGTTAGATGTGGCTTCTCCTTTGTGGTTGAGTGGGGGTAGTGCTACTCTCTACGGAGCACCGTTATTTTTGCAGAGTCAGTTAGGAAATTTTTGGACTATTGAAGATAGTCAAAAATCTGACCAGGAGCGACTGCGACGAATTTTGCTAGATTTGTTAAGTCGTGTATCTTGTAGCGAAAGTCTAGCTAATAGGTCAAATGAACATCGGATTTACCTTTGTCATAGCGAACTAGCAGTGAATGGACAGGAACAAACAGGACCACTTTTGTCCCTTGTTTATAGTTCTGTGGCCAATAATAATTAATATTTAGACTTAATATTTAGGTCTGTTGGTCAAGATAATTTGTAGTAATTCTCAGCTATATTTTTTTGTCAAATTATGAACCCATAGAATATCGGCGTTTTTTACAATAAAGAAGTATATTTGTCAAGTAAAATTGCAAACTAATTTAAGAATAATTTTTAAAGGGAGTTAAAAATAATGGGAGCAGCATTAGGACCCCAAGATTTAGTCATAGGACCCAATGGACAAATAGGTATATTGGATGATTTTGGCAATTTTATAGCATTAGGAGGGCCAGAACCTACAGAACCACCCACAACCACAGAACCACCCACAACCACAGAACCGCCCACAACCACAGAACCGCCCACAACCACAGAACCGCCCACAACCACAGAACCGCCCACAACCACAGAACCGCCCACAACCACAGAACCACCCACAACACCAGCACCAACACCACCACCCACAGAACCGCCCACAACCACAGAACCGCCCACAACTACAGAACCACCCACAACCACAGAACCACCCACAACCACAGAACCACCCACAACCACAGAACCACCCACAACACCAGCACCAACACCACCACCCACAGAAATTATCGAAGTTAGAGACGATAATGGAAATCTTATTGGTTTCTTTTCTAACGGCGAATTTGTGCAATTATCCACACCACCACCAACTACACCAGCACCAACCATTACCCCTCCCACACCACCGCCGCCTCCATTAGCGGTAGATGACCAAGAAACGACTAATCAAGGCGAAACTTTCAGTTTCAATGTTCTTGAAAATGATATAGATCCTTCGGGAAATTCTATTTTTATCAGTAACTTTAGCCTACCCACCAATGGTTCATTAGTTGCAGTTGGCACAGGTACATTCACTTACACTCCTAGACAATTTTTTATCGGTGCCGATAGCTTCAGCTATTCTGTAAGCAATGGCAGCAGTACCGCTCTTGCCACTGTGAATATTAATGTTCTCAGCGAAGGAGCACCCATCAGAGTAGAAGGAGTATTCCGAGGCAACCCCAATAATGAATTTTTACTTGGTAGCGACGAAGTAGACCTGATATTTGGAGCAGGTGGTGATGATACTATCATTGGTCAAGGTGGCAATGATGAAATTAGAGGAGACCAAGATAACGACACTCTCAATGGTGGTCGGGGTAATGATACAGTTGCAGGAAACCAAGGAAACGATAATGCCCGTGGTGGTAAAGATGATGACGTTGTGCTGGGGGATGATGGCAACGATCTAGTATTTGGCGATCGCGAGAATGATACTGTTAGTGGTGGAGACGGCAGAGACACTATATATGGAGGAAAAGACAACGATAATGTTTCCGGCGAAAGTGGCGATGACTTTGTATTTGGTGACATAGGAGATGATGGTGTCACAGGTGGAGATGGTAACGATAATCTTTTTGGCGGAGAAGGGAACGACTTCCTGAGCGGTGGCGAAGGTGAAGACTTACTCAATGGAGGAGCTGGTAGCGATCGTATATTTGGAGACCCAGGCAACGACACCATCTTTGCCGAAGAAGGCAATGACGAAGCATTTGGCGGTTTCGGCAACGATTTAATTTTTGGAGATTCGGGAGCAGACCTCCTCAATGGTAACGAAGATAACGACACCATAGATGGTGGAGAGGGTAACGACCAAGTACAAGGAAATGCAGGCAACGATTCTTTGGCGGGAGGTCTCGGTACAGACTCCATTTTTGGTGGAGAGGGTAACGATACGTTTTTCATCAGTCCTGAAAATGGCGGTCTGCAAATTTTCGAGGCTGATGTTATTGCTGACTTCAACGGAAACACAGACCTAATTCGCCTAGGAGACGGTCTGGGGTTTAATGACTTAGTTATTTTCCAAAGTCCTACTGGTACAGGTCGTGATACCATAATTCAGAATGGTTCTGATGGTCCATTCTTGGCAATATTAGTCGGAGTTGACAGTAATACTGTTACTTCTGGTAATTTCATTGGTTCTGGTGGGTTTCCTTTTCCGACACCAATCCCAACAGGTACGCCAGACCCAACAGGTACACCAGACCCGACAGGCACGCCAGACCCAACAGGTACGCCAGACCCGACAGGCACGCCAGACCCAACAGGTACACCAGACCCAAATCCCACACCATCACCTACAAATTCACCAAATCCCACACCAGACCCAACAGACTCACCAGATCCAACACCAGACCCAACACCACCACCAGTTCCCAACCGGAGACCAGAGGCAGAAGATGACGAGGCAGCAACTAGCCAAAACACAGCAGTTGAATTCAATGTCTTAGAAAACGACTCCGATGTTGACGGCGATCCATTAACAGTGATTGATTTCACTTCAGTTTCCAATGGAGAATTAGTCGAGAAAAGTAACGGGTTATTTGAATATACCCCAAATACTAGCTTTGTCGGCACAGAAAGTTTCAGCTACACCATCAGTGATGGAAACGG
>JBARXI010000306.1:0-3649 GCA_049647275.1 Microcoleaceae cyanobacterium | reverse complement strand
CTTATTCAGGATTTATACCTTTTTGACGTAAAAGCCTCTGCCTATCTATATTTGAGCTTATTTTCTGGCTTGATTTTGTGTAAGTCCCAATAGTAGGGAAAAAAGCTGTTTTAACTACTGACTACTGACTAGTGACTAGTGACTAGTGACTACTGACTACTGACTACTAAAAATCATACAATCATTCACCAACGCCGTTTTTCCCAGTATTCTCTCAGCGTTCTCCGACTGATAATACGCATTTTAGCGATCGCTCTTTATTTATGTTACTTAATTACATCACAACTTATCAATTTCATCAAACATATATAGTTATTTGTAAGTTTACCACACTGTTGAAACAATATAAAGGCTTGTTTTGATTAAACAGTTAAGCATTTGGTGATTTATTCTATAATTCTGATGGTGAGATCAATCAGTTTGCTATCTCCACTATTAGTGAGGATAATTTCATAATTAGGAATTAAGGAATAGCATGTGTACACTCGCCCGTTAAATCAAAGGCTTGTTGCGAGGAACGAAGCAATCTAACGGGCCATTGTTGCTTCTTTCAGATTGCTTCTATAAGTTTACACCCAGTATAAAAGTGCTTCTATCCCAGCAAAGACTACTCGCTGGGATAGAATCTTGGTCGTACAAAAGGTAAAACTCCCTCGATACAAAGGTTGCAAGCTATTTGCAGATAATATGAGCAGAAAATTACCTTGTTTGTGAGTGGAAATGTTTTTGTTTGCAAGCCGTTACATAAGAATAAACATTTCAGAAAAATAGCACAAATAGCCTTAAACTCCTACCACATATATATTCCCCCAAAGCTTCTTCTGCTCAAAATATACTTTTTCTTCAAATTACTTCCCTGAGAGGAACATGAATAGATGTAACAATTTGGGGATTTCGTTAAGAAATGTTGCAATACCCTTGCCAAGTTTGTTAGATTGTGAGTGTCCCAAAGTTAATGAGTATTTTTACTTATTGGAGGATAGATTTATGATGACTACTTTTTTGCCTGTTGAATTAGTGTTAATCGTTGGTTGGGTATTGGCTTCTACCTTGGGAACTTGGGCTTACTTTGCCAACGATCCCAAAAAATAATCTAAAAGAAGTTTGATTGCGATCGGGATGGTGCTTTTTCTCCATCCCGATCTTGAGATGGTTAGTGACTCACCACTGCAACTGCTACCCTTGCTGGTGTATAAACAAGAGTTAGAGTCGAGTGGAATGGTAACATTCCACATCTATCTATTTAGGCTATTTAGGCTTTTTTAAAAACACCTCTTTTAACCTAAAAAATCAGCTTCTAAAATTAATTTTTGAGAAATGCGGGTAATGGCTGCTCTAATTACTTTCGGTTTGACTGTCTAAGCAATTTTCGACATCTTCAATGGTTGTAAAATCAAAAATTGCCTCTGTCAAAAGGTCTAATTTTTCTAAAGATAATTGTTCTATCTGAGTTTGAATTTCAGGAGAAATTTCTCCAAATAGTCGCCGAATTTGACGCAAGCTTTGTTTAATTGCCTGTTCAGTTTTTCCTTCTTCTCGCCCTTCTTCTCGCCCTTCCCGTTTAGCTAAAATAATCTCGCCTTTTCTGTCTTCAATAAATACTTCTTGCTTGTGCAACTCTTCTAATTCTTCATTATTTAAGTTGGCGCGGTTAGTAATATTTAATGCCTCTTCTATTTCTGGAACTGCTCCTAGAGACCCTGGTATTACTTCTAAGTTAGGAGCAGATTTGAGGAAATAAATCCATTTATCGCTCTCGGTTTCTAATTCTGATAGGTCTTTGTTAAATTTGGGCAACTCAAGAAAGATTAGTTTTAATTCATCTCGGTAGTTAAATAACTCCTTTTCCTCTTTAAATCTAAATCTATTAATCATTTGTGGGCTGTCTTTAAATAGCAAAAAGTCAGTAATTGTTAAAGCAATAAAGGGCTGCAAAAACATATATTTTTGTCCAATTGATAACTGGTTGCCATAAGCTTTAGCTAGGTTATAAATCACTGGTTTTTCAACGGCTTCGACGTTTAATACTTGCATCTCGATGATTACTGTGGAACCGTTATCTAAAAATGCTCTGACATCGAGATAGGTATCTTTAATACTGCGGGTAGTGCCTGGGTTGTAGGGGTCAATTATTTCTAGGGATTGTATGGTTTTTTTACCTTCGTAAACTATGGCATTGAGAAAGCTGATAAGGATTCTTTGACTGCGGTTAGAACCGAATATTTTTTTAAAGGCAAAGTCGGTTTTGGGGCTGATAAATCTCATGGTTAGTTCTCCTTTTTTATTAAAAATATAGAACTTATTAACATGGTGACGTAGAGCTTCTAAATTACTAGCTTTCTTCTGATTTTAATTAATGTACCTCAGTAGACTGAGAAATGCTATACAGTATTTTTTTTCTGTTTCATTTTCATTTTTTTGATAAAATTCAAAACTATTGAAATAGGATATACATCCATTTTTTCAATCTTTAATTTATAGAAAATAAGGAGCGACATTCAGATTGCTTTTAAATCTTACATATGCTGATACTACTTCTTTTTTACAGTTAAATTAGACTATCAAATACTTTCACGCCACTTAAAAATAATTGTCTCTTCAGCCTGTTTAAATTCAATATTAAATAAATCAAAAACTACCTCCAGACCTAACAGAATTTCCTCACAATTATCTGTTTGTGACCAAGCCACAGGAGCTGTAAAAGTATGACCATCTAACTTAATTTCTAGCTCTCGTAATAAGTATTCAATACTATCACCAACTCCTTCTGCTTTACTATTAATTTCTCCACGAGCTTTAACACAACCTAAATCTTGACCTAATTTCTTGGTAATCAAACAAAGTTCAGCACCAGAATTAACGAGCATTTTCACTGTTACTGACTTTTGAGACTTGAGTTTTACTTCATACTTTGGCTGCCAATCGTGAGATTTTAATGTTCTCATTCTGACTGGATAAAACTTAATCGGATCTACAAACTCACTTTCAAATATTCGCTCAATTACATAGTCTAAATTTGTTGAGTTTAGGTCTATACCTGACTTCATTTTGTCGTAATCTCGGTCGTGACTAATTACTCCTTTATTAGTATAGGCAATCCATTCACCTCGATATTTTTTTAATTCTCGGCGATTGGCTTTATACCAATCATTAGGTGTGGGATATTCTGCTTCCATATTTTTATCTCCCGCAGCACTTCCAGCACTCTATTTTTGATGTTTAATAATTAGTATAGCGTTTCTCACCCTTTATGAGGTACAGTTATTTTTTTTCGGTTTTCCTGTAGCCGTAATAGTGAGGATATATATTAGACCTCTGGGAAAAAGATATAGATTTTTTGCAGGAGTAGGCAACAGCTCCGTCAGGCAACAGGCAACAGGCAACAGGTAAGATATTTTTACGCGCGAAGGCACGAAAAAGGATTTTTTATGGTGACTTTTTTTTTCTTTAGCTGATATAATTAAAAGGTTTATTTATTTTACGGAGATATATATATTTTAATTTCTCCCCACACTCCCCTACTCCCACACTCCCCACACTTTCTTTACCATCGTAATAGTGAGGATATATATATTTTAATTTCTCCCCACACTCCCCTACTCCCACACTCCCCACACTTTCTTTACCATCGTAATAGTGAGGATATATA
>JBARXI010000305.1:0-11092 GCA_049647275.1 Microcoleaceae cyanobacterium | reverse complement strand
ATGCTAACAGCAACTGGATTATGGAACTTATATCTGATGGCAGCATAAATAATAAAATCACTAACAAATATATCTGTTTTCATTTTCGTTTTTTCCTAACCTAAGTTATTTCCCAACAACTCTATTAATGATTTATGATGATAATTGGAGAAATCAAGTGCCGGAATTGTCGGAAATGTTAGATAATATGTTGTTTTAATTCAGGAAAATATATAAAAATGAAATTTATCAGCCCCAAAACTGACTTTGCCTTTAAAAAAATCTTTGGTTCTATTCACAGTCAAAATATACTCATAAGTTTTCTCAATGCTATAGTTTATAATAATCAAAATATTATTCAATCCCTTAAAATAATTAACCCTTATAATCCTGGAATTACTAATACTCTTAAGGAGACTTATTTAGATGTAAAAGCAGTTTTAGATAATGGTTCTACGGTCATTATTGAAATGCAAGTATTGAATGTAGAAGATTTTGAAAAACGAGTAATTTATAACCTAGCTAAAGCTTATGGAAATCAATTAGATGTAGGACAAGGTTATAGAATGTTGAAACCTTTTGTGGGTTTAACAATTACCGATTTTG
This sequence comes from Microcoleaceae cyanobacterium, assembly GCA_049647275.1. Taxonomy (GTDB): domain Bacteria; phylum Cyanobacteriota; class Cyanobacteriia; order Cyanobacteriales; family Microcoleaceae; genus JASJEE01. The sequence continues at coordinate 10,507 of JBARXI010000305.1, read as the reverse complement.
TTTTATTTGAAGACTGTGAAGAAATCATTACTAAATTTAGGTTTAAAGAAGAGAAAAAGTTGTTTAATTATCGAGATGAATTAACATTAATGTTTCTCGAATTACCCAAATTCAAAAAAGAATTATCAGAATTAGAAACCCTGAGTGAGAAATGGATATATTTTATTAAATCAGCTCCTAGTTTAGAAGTAATACCCTCTTCATTAGAAGAAGTATCAGAAATAAAAGCAGCGTTAAATATAGCGAATCGGGCGAACTTAAATAATGAAGAACTAGAGGAAATACAGAAAGAGGAAATATTGATTGAAGATAGGAAAGGAGAAATTTCTCTAGCGAGAAGGGAAGGAATAGGAATAGGAAGAGAAATTGGACGCTCCGAAGGAATGGGAATTGGCGTAGTGAAACAAATCTTACGTCAAATTCGCCGAAAGTTTGGAGAAATAACTCCAGAAGTTCAAACTCAGATAGAGCAGTTATCCCTGGAAAAATTAGATATTTTAGGAGAAGAAATCTTTGATTTAGCAACTATAGTAGATTTGGAAAACTGGTTAAATCAACAGCTAAAATAAACAATGTCACTTGTTGGCGTTGCTTCATCCCCTGCCACAGAGCCAAACACTGCCAAGGATTTTACTCCATATTGCAGCAACTCTTGACGGTATTTCTTTAATAGAATTAATAATTCTGTTTTTTTCATTTACTTTGTTTCAATATTAATGAGCTTGTGTGAGCTGCCACAAATAGATCCGATCTATCAATCTATTAATTCCAATAATATCGATTTTGCCACAAAAAATCTTAGATAAAAATCCCGGAAAAATGTTCACCAATTCCTTCAGTTGTATGTTTTTTGTTAGGCTGTGGTCAGCCTAACTGGCCTTGTGTACTTTGTCAAGCTTTTCTTATGCTGACTTTTCAGCCTTGGGTTTTTTCTGCTCTATTAATTTTTGCTCTTGTATCTTTTCCGGTAACTTGCTAATCGAATTAGCCTGAAACATAAACCATTCCTCTACCTGATTCAAGAAACTATCTACATGATATTTACCCCTGACAACCTCTTTCACTTTATTTAGTAACTTTGCCCCTAAATTTCTATCTTTTATCCGCGCTGGATAACCAGCAGTTAGCAATCGAATAGCAAAAATAATTAAGGGAGCATTCTTACGACAAATACCAAAAAATGATAAACTTCTATCGGCTCCATCAAATATATCTAAAAAGTTAGTTTCTTTAATAATTCTCATCTCACCATCTGAAGCTGATGGAGATGGTTTAATATTAATATGTGGGTAAATATCTCTGACTAACTCTAGATGTTTTTTACCACATCTCCAGTTGGTTGTCAATGGCATTTTATCACATTTGAATTTTCTACCTATTACATCAATTCCATCTGTCATGGCACCACGGAAGCTGTAGATAGCTTGATTCTTATCTCCACAAGCCATAATAAAATTTTTAGATTGGCTGTGCAGCAGTTTGATAAATTCAATCTGTAATAAATCTGTATCCTGGCACTCATCAATAGAAATTACTTTGAGTTTATTTGACCATTGTTTGAAAATATTTCTATACATATTTTGGTCGTGCCAGAGTAACCAAGTTTGGTCTAAAAAATCTATACTTAAATTATTAATACCTTCATCTAAACCAGTCTCGAAAACATCACATACAGCCTCGGTTATTTCAGAAAGTCTACTTTTAAATATCTCAATCTTATATTTATTGGCAATCTCCCAGACATCATCCTTAGTTATTTCATCAACAAAATAACAATGCAGTCTCATCTTATCAACTAACTCTACAAAATCTCCTTTAGATTTAATGGCTAATTCCTTAGATTGATTTACAGTCTGAAGGCTACCTGCTATTTTCTCTCTCCATTTGTTATAGCTATCGAGATATCTTTTTGATTGTGCTATTTGCTCATATTTTCCGTTATTCAATCTGAATTGTTTGTGATGTTTGCCTAGTGCTTCTCTTAAGATTTCGTAGCCTAAACTATTGAGAGTTTGTACTGATTTCTCCCATTTTATCTCACTTAATTTGTTGGCTAAGTCAGCCTTATTTTTTCTGCCAAAAACTACAAAACGACATTCTAGCGGGGATAGTTGTTCTGACTTTAAAACTTTTGCTATTTCGGCTAACATTGTTGACTTTCCAGTCCCTGCTAAAGCTTCAATTAATAATCCTTTTTTCTGGTTTTGATTGAGACGTTCGCGGACTGCTTCTAGTATATTAAATTGTTCTTTGGTTAGGAGGTTCCCGTCTGAAGTTCTGTGGTCAGAAAATTCAACTGTTGTAGCTGTAGTAAGCTTTACAACCTTAGCGTGCGTTTTCGTTCCATTACTATTTGTAGGCTCTACTTCTGCTACTATTTTAGTTTTTTCTGGAGTTTCATCTACTACCTGAGCTGTATCTAAAATACTTGTTGTATCTGTTTTCTTGGAAGTAAATTCGGGTGTCAGCTCCAGAAGTTCTTTTTGAGGTAAGCTCTCTGAATTTTCTTCTATTTCTGTATTTTTGGATGTAGGGGTTTTTTCTGTGGAAAAATCTACTTTAGCCAAGTTAAAATCAGAGGCTTTTAGTTGATTTATTTCTTGCCAATGATTTATAAATTTACTAGGAGTAAAATCTCTAAAAATTGTTTCTAATACTACGACTAATGCTCGGTTTTCTAAAGCTTTTGATAAATTAGGTGGCAGTTTGTGGTGTGTGTTTTGTGGTGGAAGATGTTCCTGGTAAAGTAGAAAATTCTCAATACTTTCCCAGTTCTCCAGGATATGATTAGATTCTAATTTGGCAGTTAATTCTTTGAATTTGTCTGCTAACTTTTCTTCAATTCTGATTAATTTTGTAGGGGCTTTGGCTGGTCTCCCGGCTCCGGCTCTGGCTCCTCCTCTTCTATGATAGGGCATAGTTTCAGATTCTTGTTACATAAATTTATAGTAACATATAAAGGGTGTAGCTGCTGTATACAACAAAAGTGAAAATTTAGGAATATCAATAGTTTCAGAGTCTTTCAGCCATTAACAATGAACAATTAATAATTAATGATTAATAATTAACAATTACCCAGACTGAATAATTATTAATTATTCAGCGATCGCTCACTGCTGTTTGAAACGGAAGTGAAAAAAGATGTAAGAGTTGTTAAAGTTCCAACTGTTCAACTTGCCAAAGAGTTTGATTTCCCGATCGCCCTTTTGCTACAAATTTCCAACCACCAATAATGCTATAATTTTTACCTTTCATTTTTCTAGGTTTTCTGCCTACTATTTCTTCAATCTCTTTAGTAGTTAAAAGCCATTTTTCTTGTGAACATTCCTTCAACTCTCTATGTTTTTTAATTGCATTTTTAGCAGGATTAATATTATTAATAATCGTCCCCACCAAGCTTTCTAAAAGCATTTCTGAATTAGAATGCTGTACACCGTACTGTTCACTTTGCTGTTCACTTTGAAGGCCATTTTTAGTATTTTCCAACTGTACACCCTGTTCACTTTTCTGTCCACTGTCCACTGATACTACATCCACTTGAGATGGTTTAGTGAATGTGGCCATATTACCAGCCTCTCTGATGTGGTCATGCAACAGGTCTAATAGTTTTAGTTGGTCTGGTGTGGCAAAGCTTTTATCATCAGTATCTTTAGCCAGTTCTATCTCTAAATAATTTAGCCTTTTATATAGAGAAGTTCTGGAACTGAGGCCATATCTTTTGAGTAAATCTTGGACGTTCATCTGTTCACTCCTTTGGTGTACAATCTACAGTGTACAGTGTGTTGTTGTCACTGTACATAGTACAAGATTTTGGTCTAATATGGCCCACAGCAAAGATAGCAAACTAACAATTTAATATGCTTTATAAAATGCTCAGAATTAAATCGCTGTATAGATGAGTTACTCATTTTTCGTACCACTTAATTACTCTTATTTGGTATTAGTCCCTGAGCAGAATATTAACAAATGTAACAATTCGAGCAATTCATTAAGAAATGTTGCAGTTTACTTTTCAGTCTTGCTACATTGTGACTGTTCTCAAAACATAAGTATTTGACTTACAGGAGGATTAATAATAATGAATACTACTACTTTTTTACCTCTGGAAATAGTGTTAATCACTGGTTGGGTATTGGCTTCTATTATCGGTACCTGGGCTTACTTCGCTAATAACTCTAAAAATAATTAATAGTTCCTCAGTCACAAAACAAAAAATTGATGTTAATTAAATAGTTAGTCGAGAAAATATCCCCAGTATGCGCGCAACTTCTGGGGATATTTTCCCATTGTCAAATCTTCTATTTTTTTCTCAATGTACTAATTAAATATCCAGCTAATGCACCACCTAATCCAATAATTAGCCAACCATCGTGTAAGAAAGAAAAATCACCATAACTAGCTTCTCTTTTTGGCTGATTTTTGGCGGGCGCTTCCCTCTGATTATCATCAGGATTTTCTGCTACATATCCAGGTAAAACGCAGCCAATACCTCCTCCATTAGCTAGGCAAGTTTTTTGCTTATTAGATACATTATTGAATTGCATATTAGAGTCTGTACTGTGGAATTTTACTACTACAGAATCACCCTCTACAAACAATGTGTAAGGGGGTAAATTTGTTTGCTGCTGTACTTCTGTCTGTGGAGGTTTAGTTATAATCTTTTCTACCAACTTCTCGGACTTTGGCTTCTGGCTAAAAATTGCTATTAACCCTCCAACACCCAACACTAAACAAACCGTACCAACTGATAATATTTGTTTGATTATTTGTGGGTTAATAGTAGGTTGATTAGTAGGTTGATTAGATTGTTGTGGCTGTAGTGCTTGTTTCATATTTTCTGCTCTTATTTACTAATACTTGTGTGTAACTTTAGTTTGTAGATTTTAGTGTCACGAGCGAGCGCTCATTCCTGGGATATTTCTCCAAATATGGCAGAATCGAAAAATCTAAGTAAATAGCTGTGACATTTACTATATAAACATGACACACCTCTATGACAATCCCGTGACAGTGCGTGACACCTAGCTGTCATTTGCTGTGTCATTGACAGTAAAAACCCTACTTTTCTCGTTTTCTGTTACATAACCACAACCTTTTGCAGCCAGACTAATTAATATTGACCAGATAGCATCGGCAGATAATTTATATTTCTGAAATTTACGTTGTACGTCGCGGGTTGTGACTTGTTTTCTTTCTACACAGAAACCTAATATTTCATCTTCTATTTGTTGCAAACTAGGATAGTCTGGTTTAGATAAGTTGATTGTTGTTTCTGGATTATCGGAGATTTTGCCTTCTGTTTTTTCTTCATTTTCTTGATTATTATCATCAGAATCACTGGAGTTATCTGGCACAATTTTAATATCATCAGGACTTACGCAAAGACACTATATATAGTGTAAACCCTTAATTCTCTCTCTAGATTTGGGAGTTAAACACCGTTTCCATTTGCGATCGCATCAACCAAAAAATTATCATTTACTGAAAGATTTTGAGCAAGTATATTATAAGAGTTGTTGGGAAATAACTTAGGTTAGGAAAAAACGAAAATGAAAACAGATATATTTGTTAGTGATTTTATTATTTGGGGGAAAAGTAGCGAAGCTGTCACCAGGGGCAACCTAGAAGTAAAACTCCCTCTAGACAAAGGTTTCATCGCTTAAAAAATCTGAAATTTTTGCTTTTTTGATAAGGTTTTCTTATTCTTTAGATATAGTCTTATAAGGCTGACCGCAATAAGGACAGAAGCGAAATTTAAGAGACATCACAGGTTGATTGCAGTTCCTACAGCGATCGCATAAAGCAGTTCCACAAAACATACAAAACTTAGCTTTTGGAGAAAGCCACATCTCATCAGGAGGCGTTCCAGGAGTCCAACAAATCGGACAGAACTTCAAAGTATCAGAAACGGAAACAGGAACCCCCTTAGAAACAGACTCCAGATACTCAGAAGGAACAGACAAAGCATAAGCCAAACCCCTCAAAGTCTTCTGATTTAATCTAGTAGTCAAACCTCGCTCAATTTTCCCCAAACTGTGTATGTGGATATTAGCCCTCTTGGCCAACTCCTTCTGAGTTAATCCCAACTCAGTACGCAACCGCCTCACATAATCGGCAATAGATTCACCTGTGATATGAACATTCATCATTTCCATGCACTTATCAATAAAAACCTGTTAAAATCACTGATAAAAGTCACTCAATTTAGCTGTATTAAAAAGTTACTTTTTAAATCTAATTGTCTATCACATTAGCCACAACAGCAACCCAATTTTTACAGCGTCAGGGACTAGCAAAAAGTACCCTTCGTTCCTATGAACAAATTCTACTTCCCCTCCTTAAAAAATATGGTCATTGGCCAATAGAATTATTAGATAGTCAGACACTATCTGAGTACCTATTAGAACTAACTCATCTCTCATATACTACTCATAACCATCATCAAACAGTCATTAATGCTTTACTAAACTTTGCAGTAAATTCCAACTACATAAAAACTAATCCTATTGGACAATTACCAAAGCGAAAACCAGAGCGCAATAGGGATAAACATAACACAGACCAAACTATCCATTATCTTACTACCGACCAACTTTCAAATCTCTACAAAGTAATCATAATTAACTACCGTCTCTACACAATAGTCAAGCTTCTCCATGCAACAGGAGCAAGAATAGACGAACTACTCGCAATAGACTTAGAACAAATAGACCAAAAAAACTACAAATTTCAAGTCATAGGAAAAGGTAACTTGATTCGATGGTGCTATTACAATAAAGATACACAGGTTGTATTAGAAAAATATCTAGAATATTACCGACACCAGCCACATCCAGCCTTATTTACAGCTCAACAACCATTTTCCAAAGAAATAACTCGTGTCAGCTATCGTACAGTCAATAAAGATTGGAAAAAATCAACTCAAAATCATCCCTTACTTGAAGGAGTAAGACTCCATGACTTACGACACACCTTTGCCACCGAAAGAGTAGGTTTAATCGGAATTGAAGAACTGAGAGCCTTAATGGGACACCAAAGCATTACTACCACATTACGTTATCAAAAAGTTACCTCCCAAAAAGCTGAATTTGCTGCTCAAAAAGCCTTTAAATTACTAGAAGATTTACAACTTAAAAAGTAACTTTAAATGTCTCTTGTTTGTAAACAAAAATAAAGATTAATAACCATTAATAACCATTAATGTCACTGTTGGTACATAGAACTAATAATACTCTGCACCAATGGAGTGAGACAAAGATGAAACGAGATTGGACATTAGAAGAGCTAGTGGAACATTGGACACTCCTACCAGATGAGTTGGCATTATTAGGACACAAAACAGACAGCAGTAGGTTGGGGTTGGCTCTCAATCTCAAGTTTTTTCAGCTAGAAACTCGTTTTCCTGAACGTTTATCAGACATTCCTCAAACTGTAATTAGCTATGTTGCCCAATTGCTAAAAGTATCAGTCAAATGTTCTTCTGACTATAATTGGCAAGGACGGACAATTAAATCTCATCGAGCCATTATTCGGAAATATTTGGGTTTTCGAGCGTGTTCAGTCAAAGATGCTCAAGAGTTGACAGAATGGTTGATTTCTCTCGTTTTGGTTTATAATCTCCAAGTAGAATCTATAATTGGTGCTGCTATTGAACGATTACGAGAACTAAAAATAGAACTTCCCGCCAGCAGTCGTTTAGAAAGAATTGCTCACAGTGCGATTAACAGATTTGAAAATCAGTTTTTTGAAGCAACTGCCCTTAAGCTATCTCCAGAAGTTCGTCAACATTTAGATGCTCTTCTAGTCACAGAAGATGAAACTTCAGTTTCATCCAATACCACTACTGTGAAATTACCCATGGCTCAATTGAGAGCAGATCCTGGTAGAATAGGTTTAGAAAGTCTTCAGCAGGAAGTAGCCAAACTAGAGTTACTACGACAAATTCAACTGCCATCTGATTTATTTGAGCAATTTTCTATCAAATTTCTGGAAGTCTATAAAAAAAGAGTTGCAGCTGAACCACCTCGCGAGCTACGTCGCCATCCAGCGCCAAGACGTTACACACTCTTGGCTATCTTTTGTCAACTACGTAGTAATGAAATTACTGATAACCTAGTAGAACTCTTAATTTCTATTGTCCATCGTATGGGAACTAGAGCTGAGAGACGGGTTAAAAAAGAGTTATTGTCAGATTTCCAGAAAGTTTCTAATAAATTTCAATTACTGTTTCGGATAGCACAAGCTTCTTTAGAGCAACCGCAAAAAACTATTAAAGAAGCAATTTATCCCATAGCTGGAGAACGAACTTTAGAAAATCTGGTCAAAGAATATCAATCTAATGGTGGGGTAATGACTGAAAAAGTTTATTGGGTGATGCGTTCTTCATACAGTAATCACTATCGTCGCATGGTGCCACCGATTTTAAATCAAATTGAGTTTCGGTCTAATAATGAAAATCAACCTGTAATTCAGGCATTGGAATTACTCAAGAAATATACAGACAGTAAACAACGATATTATGAGGTAACTGAGCAAATCCCGATTCAGGGCGTAATTCCTTCTGATTGGCTTTCTTGGGTATTGGAAGAACAAGATGGTAGCGTAAAAATCAATCGTATTAATTATGAAATAGCAGTTCTCAAAGCTCTACGAAATGGACTGCGTTGTAAAGAAATTTGGGTGGTGGGAGCTAATCGTTATCGTAATCCTGAACAAGACTTACCGAAAGATTTTGAGGTGCAACGACAGACTTATTTCCAAGCTTTATCTCAACCAACTGATGTGAATGAATTTGTTGAAGGTTTACAACAACAGATGGATAGTGCTTTGACCTCATTAGATGAGGGAATGGCTAAAAATTCGGCAGTAAAGCTTTTGTCTAAGAATAATGGTTGGATTCGTTTGTCTCCTTTCAATGCTAATCCTGAACCTCTAAACTTAGGTCATCTCAAAAGAGAAATTGAGCTACGTTGGCGGAGTACCAGTTTATTGGATCTGCTCAAAGAAACTGATTTACGGGTGAACTTTACTCAACATTTTCGGAGTGTGGCAACGCGTGAAAGTATTGACCCCAAGGTGTTGCAGAAGCGATTATTAATTTGTTTATTTGGCTTGGGGACTAATACGGGTATTAAACCTTTGAGCGAAGGAGTGATGGGAGAGAATTATACAGATTTATTATATGTTCGCCGTCGCTTTATTCAAAAAGCTCAGTTGAGAGATGCTATTGCTGAGGTGGTGAATGCGACTTTGAGAGTTCGTCAATCTCAGATTTGGGGGGAAGGAACAACAACTTGTGCGAGTGATTCTAAGAAGTTTGGTGCATGGGACCAGAATTTGATGACGGAGTGGCATATTCGTTATGGAGGGAGGGGGGTGATGATTTATTGGCACGTTGATAAGAAGTCTGCTTGTATTTATTCTCAACTTAAAAGTTGTTCTTCTAGCGAAGTGGCAGCGATGATTGAAGGGGTATTGCGTCACTGTACAAGTATGAAAGTGGAGAAAAATTTTGTTGATAGTCACGGGCAAAGTGAAGTAGCTTTTGCTTTTTGTCATTTATTGGGATTTGAGTTGATGCCTCGTTTAAAGCGGATTCATGTCCAAAAATTGTATCGGCCTGAAACGGGGAATCCTGGTGCTTTTCCTAATTTACAGTTGATTTTGACTCGTCCGATTCGATGGGATTTAATTCGTACTCAGTATGACCAGATGATTAAGTATGCGACTGCTTTGAGATTGGGAATGGCGGAGACTGAAGCGATTCTGAAGCGTTTTGCACGTCTTGATGTGATTCATCCTACTCACCAAGCGTTGTTGGAGTTAGGGCGGGTGATGAAAACGATTTTTCTTTGTCGATACTTGCATTCAGAGGATTTACGTCGGGAAATTAATGAGGGATTGAATGTTGTTGAGAACTGGAATAATGCGAATGGGTTTATTTTTTATGGTAAGGGGAGAGAAATTGCGACTAATCGTATGGAAGACCAGGAAATTGCTGTTCTTTCACTTCATTTGTTGCAGTCTTGTTTGGTTTATATCAATACTTTGATGATTCAGCAGGTGTTATCACAACCGGAATGGATGCAGTTGATGCAGCCTGAAGATTTGAGGGGATTGACTCCTCTAATTTGGGGTCATGTTAATCCTTATGGTACGTTTCATTTAGATTTGAATGAGCGTTTGCCTATTGAGCCTGGTTTTTGATGCACTTTCTGCTATCGTCAATACCCCAGGTATAGCTTATATAAATATTTGTGATACATAATTTTAGATTATATATAAAGTTAAAATCTCTTCATTTTTAACTCCTGAAACCCTTGCACAGAATGAGTTTCATTTCTAGTTTGCCCCTGGTGACAGCTTCGCTACTTTTCCCCCTATTTATGCTGCCATCAGATATAAGTTCCATAATCCAGTTGCTGTTAGCATTAATTTGTCATCAAAATCATCCTTGTGATTACGGTAAATCTGATTGACAGCTCCATAGCGTTTGACACCCGCGAAA
>JBARXI010000304.1:0-11237 GCA_049647275.1 Microcoleaceae cyanobacterium | reverse complement strand
ATAGCAATCCTAAATGATTTGTGAAAAATTTAGATGTATTTATTTTGTCTTCTACCTACCACCTAATACCTAACACCTACCACCTACCACCACCAAAAATTTATAACTGAAATAGGATTGCTATATGATGATTGTGATTGGTGAAGTTGTCCAACAAGCCCTCACAACTGGCTCGTTGAGTATGGTTGCCGAGAACCAATTGAGACAAATGTTTATGAATAGAAAGTATGATTTGGAAGATGTAAATGCTTTGATGAGTTTACAGTTGGCAACTATGGCTGGTAATGTTAAGCAGGAATCGCAAGAATTGAGTTAGTTAAAGGTAGTTAAAGGTAAGAATTCAGGAATGATTTATGAGAATTTTATGGCTTCGGTTTTTCCCATTCCTAGTTAAGCTGTTCCCTAAAAGCTGAGAATATCTCACATACAAATCAAATCAGATTGCTATAGATTTATGATTGCTTGAATTTGAGTATTATTCTGTTGAATCTTCGGCTATTAATCTGCTAATGTTTAGTCTTTTTTTGTAGTTTATAATTTTACTACCTAATTACAAAATGTTAACTAATCAAAAAAATACCAGTTTGCCTGTTGCAACTTTGATAATAGATATGCTATCATTGACCAATATAGAATAAGGGCACGTAGCTCAGTGGATAGAGCATCAGATTCCGGTTCTGAGGGTCGGGGGTTCAAATCCCTTCGTGCTCATTGTTAATTAAGTTTCTCCAGAAAGGAGTTGCCCCAAATATTATAAATCACTGTGGGGTGGGGCTTTTCAACATACTTGACTTGCCTAGACTGTCTTGCCTAGACTGTTTAGCTGTGCGACATGAAAAATCACAGATATTCTGCAAGGATCATAGATAGGAAATATGTCAGTTAAATATATCAGTTTAGGATAATCACCGATTAACAAATACTCCCTAAAATTAATCTTCTGTTTTCTCTGTTTTCTTATCTTGAACACCTTGAATAATTCTAGACAGTTCGCTTTTTTCATTAACAGTAATCCGAGTTGGAGAACCACTGATAATTCTTTCGTAGCTACGGAAAGAATCCTTAATCTCTGGACCTCGCGCGGTGATCGTATATTCACGAATACCTTTATCATGCCATGAACCACGCATTTTAAATACATTAATGGCACGGGACATTTCTCCCCGAATTTCAACATATTGCAACATCAAAATAGTGTCTGTAATTGTAGAAATATGAGAGTCTGTAATTGAGTTAGACCCCATAAACTGATCGGTTGTATTAGTAAAGAAACCTGTAATTTCTTCTTGTTTAGCAAAACCTGTTACCCCAATCACAAACTGTCTAAAGGCATTATTACTAACTCCTCTGGCCAAAGCTGAAAGGGAATCTATAGCAATTCTAGATGGTTTGAAATTAGCTATTTCTGATTTAATTATTTGTAGGTGGTCTTCTACTCCGGCTGATTCTGGATAGGTACAAAGAATTTTTAATAAGCCCTTGTCTTCTAGCTCTTCAAAATCTATTCCCCAAGAGTAGGCATTACGAAATAACTGGGCGCGAGATTCTTCGTAGGCAAAAAGTATAGAACGTTCATTATTCACACAAGCATTTTCTAAAAACTTACTTACTAATAAAGTTTTGCCCGTACCAGTAGCACCAGTGGCCAATATAATTGAGTCTTTAAAGAAACCACCGCCACACATTTTGTCAAGAATTTGATCTCCAGAGGAAACCCTGACATTGGAAGAACGTTGAGTCAATCGCATTGCTCCTAGTGGGAATATATTAATACCATCATCAGTCATAGTAAAAGGATATTCTCCTTTCATATGAGTTGTGCCTCTAAGTTTTAATATTTCCATAGTTCGACGTCTACGTTCACCTTCGAGAACATTACGAACTATCACAACATTATCAGAGACAAATTCTTCGACTCCAAATCTTGCTACAGGCCCATATTCTTGTACTCTTTCTGTAGTCATAATGGTGGTTGCACCAACTTGTTTGAGTCGTGCTACTAAACGAAATATTTCTCTTCTGACTACAGAAGCAGCATCATACTGCTGAAATACAGCAGTTACTGAATCAATAGAAACTCTTCTGGCTTTATATTTACGAATAGCGTATTGAATTCTTTCAATTAAGGCAGATAAGTCAAAATTTCCCACAATATCTTGCCCTTCTGGATCGGGAGAAGCATCTAAAATAAAAAGTTTTCCTTCGTCAACTAGTCGCTGTAAATCCCAACCAAAACTATAAGCATTTGTAATAATATCGGCGGGGGATTCTTCAAAAGTTACAAATACTCCCGGCTCATCAAAATAGGTAATTCCATTATAAAGAAATTGAACAGAAAATAATGTTTTGCCCGTACCAGAGGTACCACTAATTAATGTAGTCCTGCCAATTGGCATTCCTCCATGACTGATGTCATCAAAACCTTCAATCATGGTGCGAATTTTTTGCACTCCTACTCTTGCTATTCCGTCTTTTTTAACAGACTCACTATTTTCATTCATATCTTTAAATCTGGGAAAAATTTGACTATCACTGTCTAAATCTAACAGATGTCCTCAGTATTTATATCACAAAATACTGAGTACATCTCTAATTTTTATTAAGAATTTTATCTAGAGATTAAATTCGTCTTCATTAAGTTCTTCATAAAGTAGATCCAAGCCAATTAATACTTTTTCTCGGTCTGAAAGATCGCCGATAATTTTCCTTACAGGTGGGGGCAATATTTTAGACAAGGTAGGAGTGGCCAATATTTTGTCTTCTTCTGCTAGCTGCGGATTTTTCAGAACATCTATAACTTTTAGAGCATAAACTCCTTGAAATTCCTGTTCTAGAATATCTTTTAATGTTTTTAATGCTCGTACGGAATTTGGGGTATTTCCGGCTACATACAGCTTCAAAACGTAGGTCTTCTTCAGAGGACTCATAGTTAATTAGATTTAAAGTTTAAAACTTTTTCAGGACTAGACTTTCTATTAATTTAGAATAAATTTTAATGTTTGTTTTGGCAAAAAATCCAGAATTATTTTACTATTTTTTGGGGCTGTTTTTGGATTAATCTGATTTTTCGATCGGTATTGATTCTATCGAAATTTAATAGGAAGTAATAATTGTCATTGTTAATCATAGCTATATTAACTTGATTGTTTGACACTTTTACTTGGGTTGTGTAGAAGTAGAAAATATCCGCCGTATTAGGGAACACTGAATCAGGGGTATAGAGTTTCAGAATTGTTATCTATAAGATTTATGGTTTTTATCCGCTAAAATTGATTGGCAAACACTAGATAATATTTGAGGAAAAATTAGTATATTCTGAATTTTTCTCAGATAATTTCTCTGATTTTAAAATTGGTTAAAATATTTAATAATATCTATAACTATATATCAGGTTTCTTTGGGAATTGAACGTCGATACATTTCGCAGAGATGGGCTATAGTATCTATCAGAGTTAATCGGTAATCCAGCAACATCTCTTCACTTCTTCCTTCAATCTGTAATTGTTTAGAAAATTCATCCATTAAATCCATATGAATTTCCACAATTTGTGTGACAGGAACATCGGCAAAAAAACTTATGTTCACAAAAGCATCTATTTGATTATTGACTTCATTCTCCTGAGAGAAATAGTTTAGGACAATTTGACGATATTCCGATCTGAGTTGTTCTAAAAACTCTCGGCGTTCTCCAGGAGGGAGATTTGTGATAAAATTTATGGGATTCCTTTTGTAGTACACACCTAGGTATCCTAATCTTTCCCGTAATTTTTCAGCCAGCCTGTTTTGTTGTTTATGGAGCTGATTTTTCGTATTCTCATCAACAACAATTTGACTAGATTTTTGAAATGTATCTTTTGAGGAGCTACTACTGGGAGAAAGTTTAAGAAATTGTTTAATTGCTTGCTCAATATGAGAATCAATGTCGCTAATTTCCTGGATTTGTAGTATGACTTCTGCTTGATGGTAAATAATCTTTTGCTCTTTGTGCCGATCTTCCTGCTGCGCAAAATCATGCTCGACTGCGGGCTGGTTTTCATGAGTATTTTCTGTATTTGGTTGTTTAATAATTACAGCAGGCAACAAAGTAGATTTTGTTTGTAACTGATTTATCAGAGAAGTTAACTCAGAATACTCTTGGAGTATCAGACAATCTATGTTATTATTTTCTTCAACAAGCTGTAAAAATTCTCTAAAAGAATTGGTCAATGCTAGCAGAAAGCGATCGCTACTCAGTAATTTACTCACTGATTTGGCAAACCGATCGTCGTTCAAGTATATACAGATAAAGAGTTGGTTAGACAAAATTTCAGGTATAATAGATAAATTCGGATTAAGTTTAGGCTCTGTAGTTTGAGAAATCTCCATTACAAATAAAATTAATATTACCTTAAGCTTTTAAAAATTTTAACAAAGTTTTAACATAAAAAACCTTTATATCCTAGCAAAGAGGGTAGCATTAGAACTATAGCCAGAAAGATAAATGGCTACGATGATTATTGATTTATCTGTACACTGCAATAACTATTAATTTTTGTTATTGTTACCATTTGGTCTAGTTTAGTTTTTGTCTCAAAATTTTAACTAGCCATAAACTCTAGAGGGAGTTTTCTCCCTAGCTTTGACGCAGTTATTTTTACTCACTCGTGGACAAGTGTAGGATAAAAGGCTTCTTGAACTATGGCCTTAAGATAGTTTTCTTGGTCATGATATCCTTAGTGAGTATAGCTTTTAGCTTATATAGCCTTCTGCTGAACTTACCCAAACCAAGGTTTGAGCTTTAGAGACTAGCTTCGGTGAAGCACCGAAGACCACAATCCTTTTGGCTGTAACCTATCTTCTCCACAGACTTAAAATCGGAGGCAATTCTAGCTGGGAATGTATACGAATGTAATACTAACATAAACTTGATTGTTTACTATTGGTCTGTCAAGTATAGTTTTGAGGGGTAGCCAATCCCAAAAAGCATTACCCAAACATCACGCCCCTGCAAAAATCTATCCATCATTTCAAAGTTGACAGACTACTATGGTAAATCTTTGAAACAAGTATATTTAGGTAAGATTTAAGCTTCTGTTTTTACCCCTAACTGCGCTAATTATTATGTCAATGCCTAATATTACTACTTTGAAAAAATTTATATCCTCTATCCCTATTTGCCTAAATACAGAAAAGCTACAGGTAGTTTGGTCAATTTTCAGTAGAGGAACTTTCAATGAGTTAGTGGTAGTTAACCAACAATACCAACCTTTGGGATTAATTTACTTACATAGTTTTATTCCTTATATACTAGCTAATGATCATAGCAAGTTACCCCTGTCAGATCCTAGTGACGGTCAAAATAAATGCCGATCCGAAGCCCAATCTCCTCAGACTGATGCTCAAACCTTTAATTGGCAGCAACCGCTATCAGAAGTAAGTTCATTGATGCTTGATAGTATCAGAATATTGCCAGCAGATTTAAGCCTGGCCAAGCTATGGCCACATCTAGAGTCAAAATCAGAAGTAGAGACTAACGAAGAATCTGCTGTGGCTAACTTCTGTTTTTCTGGCGTACCTATTGCTTTGGTAGATTGCAAAGGTGAATTTGTCGGATTGCTTGATAGCTTACGTCTTTTAGAATTTATTGCTAATACCCGAGAGAATCAAAACCCACAATGGCGAGGAGAAGATTATACATCTTACAAGGAAAATAATAAAGAAACAGTTCCCAAATCTGCTACCCATCAGAAATTTATACTTCATCCTCAAGTTGGGGTTGGCAACAAAAATTTGGCATCGCAAAATCAACCAGAAACTTCTGACTACCTTTCTTCGACGATCGAGTTGCTAGAAAAATTGCCACTTCCTTTGATGTTACAAAGCAGTGAAGGAAGAGTTATTAATCAAAATCTAGCATGGCGCTCTCAGGTAGAAACAGAATCAGAACTTATGGAAGTCGCAGATGTAGTGGGACGTTTGTCTGCATACAACACAAAATTACAACCTACAGAAATAGACATACCAGATTCTCTTTCCTTACTAAAAGATACTACTAGATTGTCATGTCCAGCTACAACAAACTGGAGATTTTCTCCGACAAAATTATTACAAGAACAAGTTCAACTACCAAAATCAAAAGCTTCATCTAGTTGGTGTTATCCCGGATCTCAACCAAACACATATGTATGTGTTTGTCCTCAAAAAAATGGCCAAGAACGGATATGGCAATTTAGTAGTCAGCCGTTGTTTGACCTAACATTAGTTTTAGCTCAGGATATTACCGAACAACATTTGGTAGCTAAAGAATTAGAAGCTAAAAATGCTGACTTAATCCAACTTAATCGACTTAAAGATGAATTCTTGGCTTGCATTAGTCATGAACTCAAAACACCTTTAACTGCTGTACTGGGTTTGTCTAGTTTACTCAAAGATCAAAGACTAGGGAAACTTAATGACCGTCAAGCTCGTTATGCTCACCTGATCCATCAAAGTGGCCGTCATTTAATGGCTGTAGTCAATGATATTCTAGATTTAACTCGGATGGAAACAGGCCAGATGGAGCTGAATCCTGAACCAGTTAAGATTCGGGAAGTCTGCGAGCGGGCGTTTCAAGATGCTTTCGCTAAAGCTCAATCTCCTTCTCAAATTCCTGATGCAATAGAAGCAGAGTTTTCTCTGGAAATAGAATCAGGTTTGAATGTTTTGATTGCAGATGAATTACGTTTGCGTCAAATGTTGGCGAATTTGTTATCTAATGCTCTTAAGTTCACTCCCTCAGATGGTAAAATGGGACTGAAAGTGAGCCTTTGGGAAAGATGGGTAGCTTTTACTGTGTGGGATAATGGGATTGGGATACCAGAAGATAAGCAACATCTGATTTTTCAAAAATTTCAACAGTTAGAAAATCCTATGACTCGTGAGTTTGAAGGAACTGGGTTGGGTTTGGTATTAACTCAACGTTTGGCTCATTTGCATGGTGGAGATGTGACGTTCATTTCTCGGGAGGGAAAAGGTAGTGAGTTTACGTTAATTTTACCACCAAGTCCACCGCAAAAAGATTTAGAAACTGAGCCATCCCAAACAGATGATTATCTCCGGGAGCAAGGATTAATTCCGCACAAAACAACGGGAGCTAGTATTAAGAAACATAGTAAGTTACCAGTTAATAATTATCAATTACCTGTAGGAAATTATTGCTCTCGTTTAGTCTTAATTGTGGAAGCAGTTCCACGGTTTATTGAAGATTTTACTAATAAATTAAGTGCTTTAGGCTATCGAGTTGTTATCGCACGTTCTGGTACTGAAGCAGTGGAAAAGGCACGGAAGTTACAGCCAAAGTTAATTTTTCTAAATCCATTATTACCTCTTTTATCTGGTTGGGATGTATTAACTCTCCTGAAAACTGATTCTGATACTTGTCAAATTCCCATCATCATAACTGCAACTAGAGGAGATAAAGAAAGAACTATAATTAATGGTGCTAATAATTTTTTAAGTTTACCTGTACAACAGTTAGCATTAAAAAAAATCTTAGCAGAATATGATGAATTCAAAACAGTAATTTCTCCTCAAAAATTAGTAGTTCTGCGTTTAATTCCAGGTAAATATGACTTTCCGAGCAAAACACAAGAGGAATCTATATATGATGATAAAATTCTCTCACTTCCTGCTGAATACAGAGTTATAGAAGCAGATGATTTGGCTCAGGCTAATCTACTTGCTAAAATTTGGCATCCTCATGTAATTTTAATAGAAAGAGTTAGTGATTCAGTAAATCCAGTTCAATTTATCAATAAGCTCAGTAAATATTCTAATCTGACTGCTATTCCTTTAGTTACTTTGGACTATGAAACTACTCAAGCTGCTAATCAAGTTAAAGAACTTTCTGTATTTCCATTTTTAGCCGTTGAAAAAGATTCTGAGAATTTAGCAGAAATAGAAGTTGACAATAGGTATTTAACATCTGCTTTGTCGCAGGTAATTTCTTTGGCTACAGGTATGAGTGGCAAACCAACTATATTAGTGATGGATGTGGCAACTATTCAGGATTTTGCAGCATCTTTAGCTGTAGTGAATTCTCCACAGGAAAATAATTTTGGGGACAAAAGTTATAACTCTCCAACTTCTCAAATTATGACTGATGATTCATTAGTTTCTTCAGAAGTTAGCGATCGAGAGAGTATGTATTTTCATCAAAATTGGACTAAAATTACGATGGAAGGTGAAATAGAACCCGAACAAATACAGTTTTCAATTGATAGTACACAAGCATTGGTTCAATATATTCAAACCTCTGGGTTTAGAAGTTTAGTAAGTAAATCTTGGGTAGAAGTTTTTCAACAGTTGGAACATCATAGTGTTGATTTATTGCTTATTTGTTTGGGAGGGAAACTACCATCTGGTTTGGATAAAGCACTATCTAATTTGGAGCATATCGCTGGGAAACCACCGATATTAGTACTGGAAGATTCTAATTATCAACTACCTAAAAATTTGACATCCGAAAAACTGAATTTGGTTTTGAGTAAGATAGCTACAAAAATTTTACCTGCTTCTGTATCAATAGCAGATTTATTAAAGGAAATTAAGGATAATGTATATGAGTAATATTACATTTAGACTTTTACACTTTGGTAGTATCAGTTAAATTCTACGATATATTTGTTTTTTTTGAATTTCTTTTACTAGCTGATAATCAGTGTTTAAAGTTTCTTCAAGTAATAACCTTGCTTCTATTTTGCCAGATAGATACCAGACATTCTTTTTTTTGACAATAAATTTGGGTTTTTGAGATAGTATCTTAGTCATTTCTGCTTCAGTTGAAGCATTTGAATCAACCAAAATATTCAGGAGATACTCTTTGCTAATATTAGAAGGATGGGTTGTAGATTTTGTTAGAGGTTTGGTATTTAGATGCCAATATACAAGGTGGTCTGTCATCATGTAGATAGGTTCTTTTAGAGGATTTTCTTGAGTCAGATAAGCTGCGATTTCAAATGTCGATCCATAAGTAAGTGGTTTGTTTTCTAAAACTCGTGAGGCGATCTGATCGTAACGATAAATGACTGGCTTAACGGATATTACTAGAGCTAAAACAACTATGCTAATTGTTAACCATCGAGCTTTGCTAGAAAAGAGTGTATTGAAGAATGCTGCTGCGGCTAAAGACATGAACGGAATAATTTGAATTAGGTAATGAATATGTGCTGCTCCGCTGTTCAAAATTGATATTCCTGTACCAAATAAAAATAAGGTTAGCCAGAGTAACCCGCGCCGTTTTTCCTCTGAGAAGCTTTTAAATTGCACGATTTTAAATATGATTCCTGCCAAGCCTCCTATCCATACCAAACTACTAATCCAAAAAAGCGTTTTTTCTATATTAGAAATAGTTTCTTTTATATAGATCAAATGTTGTTTCAATGTTTGTAAAGTTGAGAGTTGTGAATTGCTGTAGCTTAGGGAAGCTACAATAACTGAATCCCACAATATTTGCTGGTTACCAGTGACAGCATAGGGAATATAAATAAGAGAAATTATGAGAAAATGACCAGCAGTATAAGCTAATCCGCGTTTCATAATATCCTTAGCTTTCAGTGGTTTTTGAAACACAATAAAGAAGCCTATTATGATGCTGACATAAGCAAGGTTGAGACGGATCATAATTGCGCTCCCAATTAAAATTCCGGTAAAAAAGAGAATCCGAGGAGTTATTTTTTTCCTCACCAGAATACTGAGGGCAGCAACTAATGGTACTAGCGCAATATGTTCTGACATAGTGGCATTTCCTTCTTGAATTAGACTAGATAAAAGTACAAAAAATGTTGCTCCTAAGATTCCTGTGCGATAATTCCATAAAGTATTTCCAATCAGATATGTAAAAAAAGATACTAAAGCGACAGATAATGCTCCACAAATCCTGATAGATATTATACTTTTGCCAAGTAAAGCAATAAAAAATGCACAGATGAAGAAAAGACCTGGTGGCTTAAGAACCCATAATTCTGTGTAGGGAAGATGTCCATCTAGGATAGATTGCCCCATCAATATAAATGTGCTTTCATCCCAGTTAATAACATCTTTAAAGAAAAATGGGAGGCGAATTACTATAGTCAAAATTAGTAAATCAGCAGCTACAAACAAGTTGAATTTTTGGGGATTAGCTCTGATTTTAATTAAGGAATGAAGGATAAATTCTGACTGTTTTTTGAGCATAGGTTTCCGATCGATAGAGGGAATGGGGAATGGGGAGTAGTTCAACAATTAATAATTAATAATTATTAATTGTTGAAAGTTTTCCTATACCCTTTTTGATACTAATTATTAGAAAAAATATTTTTGGGAACTCTTCCTAATTGATAAGCACCACGACTATCTAAATATTGGTATTCTCCAGGTTTTAATCCAGCATGAATAAACTTTTTTGGGTAGCCAATTATCACCACATTACCAGTAGAATCTTTTTGAACAAGTTTCTCTAAATATTCTCTGGCATTTGTAGCGCGTCGAAAAAATGCTACAGGTTGCTGAGTATAAAAAACTAAACTAGGCTTTTCAAAGCTAATCATCACTATTTCTTCCCCTGGTTGTTTGACTTGCACAATGGTTTGAGCTAATTGTCTTAGGGGTAACTGACGTTCTCGATCGACTAAAAACATCACAGGATTAATAGTAAAAATTAGACAAGCTACTAATCCGATAAAATTAGCACTCCAAATCCTAGAAATTTGTTTTTTTCTCAACATAAATCCAATGACTATTGCTATAGCTATCCAGATTAATCCACCCTGAGTTAATAATCCCGATTTCCTGATTAAATCTGGAAAATGTGGCATAGCTGGGTCTCCATCAAGCCAGTTAAAACTTAAGATAATTCCCACTCCTACAATCAGCAAAAAGATGATATTTGCGACAACTGAACAATATAAAAAACTACCAATAGATTGAGAATTTACTTCAATGGATTTAATGACTGATTTGGAAGTATTTTTAACTAACTTTGGAATAGCTTTCACGGAATTACGCACAAATTTAATTGAAGCTTCAGTAGATTGATTTCCCAAATTATTAGTCTGTTTAGAGACTAAAGCTCCACTGATAATAATTTCACTCCAAAATAGACTTACCAATATCGCTGCTGCTGGCATTAATGGTAAGACGTAACTAGGTAATTTCGTCACAGCTATACTAAAGAAAACAAAGATACAAATAAACCAAAAGAAAGCAAATAAACCTAACTGTTGATTCCGAGGTTGTCTCCG
>JBARXI010000303.1:0-6722 GCA_049647275.1 Microcoleaceae cyanobacterium | reverse complement strand
AAGTAGACACTACCGAGGTACGAACTATTCCACAAAATTATTCACCAGATAACAATCAAAATTATCAACCAGATATTGGAATAGACAACAGCGATGTACGAACTATTCCACAAAATTATTCACCAGATAATAATCAAAACTCTCAACCTGATATTGGAGTAGATACTACAAATTTGGTGCAAAAAGCAAAACTTGTAGGGTGTGTTAGACGGCTAAAATATAATAAGCCGTCAAAGGTATTTAACAATCCGTCGCCGGGCACGATTTTAGATGTGTCAGTCAACTACGAGTAGATTTGCTGCCTAAGTGCCAATCTAATCTAATGGGAACACTCAACCCGATATCAGAATGGAAATTTCTCTCCTCTTCCTATATCTGCTATCGAAGATGTGTTTGGAAATAAAGACGATATAACTCACAACCAGGTTTGGCTTGATTACCTTCTAACTTAATTAATCCCATGCTTTCTAATTTGTAGGCAGCGATCGCATCTAACTGTACATCTGGCTGACCGCTCATTACTATTTTTAGTGCCAATACTAACGGAGGTTCTTGTTGTAAAATTACTAAATGTCTGCGTAAATGGTTACTATAAATTCCTGCTTGAGTAGGAGCTGTTTCTAACAATTCCTCTAACTCCATTTTTCCTACAATCAAATTATATAGTGCCAAATTCACCAGATAGGGATGACCTCCTGTCATCTGTGTCAATTTTTCAGCGTTTGTTCGATCGTTCCAACTAACTCCATAACGTTGTGCCAACTCTTGTACCTGTTGCCTAGTGAAGGGAGGAAGTCTAATAGGTAACCCGACATTAAACGGAGACTGATTAAGTCTCAAAGAAGTATAAACTTCTGTCGAATGTACTACTACTAATCGGAGTTTCTGCCAAGACTCTTCATTTTTGCTTAACTCATGCCAGTAGCGTAACATAGATAAAAAATCTTGAGCAATCTCAGGATACTCAAACACTCGATTAACCTCATTCATCGCGATGACTATCGGAGTGTTAATTTGACTAAGTAAATAGATTTGAAAGTAGAGTCTACAACTAACTATAGAGCCTATATCTTCATCCCAATATTCATCTAACTTTTGTTCTAAATCTAGCTGCATAGTGATATTCATGCAAAACCAACGCAGAAATTTATTGGTAGAGACAAAAATCGATCTATCTGCTTCCTGGAAATCTAAGCAAACAGATTTATACTCTAGCTTGTGATTATAAGCTAGCAACCTCTGAAGTAACGAACTTTTCCCCATTTTCCAGGGCGCTCTAATGCGGATTAAACAGCCAGGTTGAATAATTTCATTAAAAACTAATTCCTCATTCGGAGGTCTATAAATATAAATAGGGGAGTTAACTGGTAGGACTGTACCTGGTAAATCTATTTTTGTCTGACCTTGAGATGACTGTGTTGGTAAAGAAAATTTATCCGGTAAAGGAATTAATAGTTTCTTATTTAAGAGTAATGATAGATTTTTTTTTGTTACTTTTTCTCCCAAAGCTTCAGAAAGATGTTTCCACAACCGAGCACCAACATCTTTCAAGTAAGCCTCATCGTAATTACTCTCTTGCCCCATCTCCATATAAGATTTTCCTTGCCATGACTGAGATAACACAAATTCCTGAATGGGACTTAATTCATGGCCAAAAATCGACTCAATAGTTTCTATAACTCGATTAAGGTTCATTTATATTCATTCGCGATGATATACATAGAAGTTGTACTGAAAATATGGTTTTGCTGAATTAAGGGATGAATCTTTTGGAGCAGGTAAAGCCAATCTTTATACTTCCTCTTTCTCCAAGACTACAATTCATCCCGCAAATATGCAATTGCGAAAATATATATCATATATTACCATTTTGTGTCAAAGAAAAAATCAATCTGAATATCGAGCGGGTTTCAAAGAATTCATAGGATTCTTGGGACAGATTTTACAAACAGGTATTCTTGATTAACTTCTGCATAATTGGTTACACTGAAGAATAAGCGAATTTTTAAGGAAATAACTGAATGGTAGCAACACCAGTCCAAATCAAACACGAAATTAAAGATCCATCACTGGCCACTCTAGGCAAACAACGTATTGAGTGGGCAGGTAGAGAAATGCCCGTTTTACGTCAAATTCAAGAACGCTTCGCCAAAGAAAAGCCATTAAGTGGAATCAAGTTATCTGCTTGCTGCCATGTTACAACTGAAACGGCTCATTTGGCGATCGCCCTAAAAATGGCTGGAGCTGATGCGGTCTTGATTGCTAGTAACCCCTTATCTACTCAAGATGATGTAGCTGCTAGTCTGGTGGTGGATCATGGTATTTCTGTATTTGCTTTGAAAGGAGAAGACTCAGAAACCTATCTGCGCCACGTCGAAATTGCTTTAGATCATAGACCTAATATTCTGATTGATGATGGTAGCGATGTTGTCGCAACGATGGTCAAACATAGACAAGACCAACTTGCCGACCTCATTGGTACAACTGAAGAAACTACTACAGGTATTGTTCGTCTGCGGGCAATGTTTAATGATGGGGTATTGACTTTCCCCGCCATGAATGTTAACGATGCAGACACTAAGCACTTCTTTGATAACCGTTATGGTACAGGTCAGTCTACTTTAGATGGTATTATCCGTGCCACTAATATTTTATTGGCAGGTAAAAATACTGTGGTTGTTGGTTACGGTTGGTGCGGTAAAGGTGCAGCACTCCGGGCCAAAGGTATGGGTGCTAATGTGATTGTGATTGAAGTCGATCCAGTACGCGCTATTGAAGCGGTAATGGATGGTTTCCGAGTTATGCCCATAGCAGAAGCAGCTCCACTAGGTGATATATTTATTACAGTTACAGGTAATAAGCACGTGATTCGTGGGGAACATTTTGACCTGATGAAAGACGGGGCGATAGTTTGCAACTCCGGTCACTTCGATATTGAAATTGACTTGAAAACTTTGGCTGAAAAAGCTGCTGAGGTGAAGACAGTTCGACCTTTCACTCAACAGTATAAACTTAAGAGTGGTAAGTCTGTAATTGTATTAGGTGAAGGGCGTTTAATTAATTTGGCTGCAGCTGAAGGTCATCCTAGTGCAGTTATGGATATGAGCTTTGCTAACCAAGCATTAGCTTGCGAATATTTGGTTAAAAATAAGGGTAAATTAGAGCCTGGTTTACACTCAATTCCTGTTGAAGTAGACAAAGAAATTGCTCGCTTGAAATTGCAGGCAATGGGTATTGGTATTGATACTTTGACTGCAGAACAAATTGAGTATATGAATTCCTGGACTGTTGGTACCTAGTTAGTTTTTTAGGGAATGAGAAATTGAGGTTAATTTTAATATTTATTCCCGATATTTTTCAATGATTTTTGCTTTGCTTGAGTAAAAAGACCCCAGTAAAATCTTGGCAAAATAGCCAGGATTTTATCTGGGGTAAAAATTTTTGTAGGAGCCTGGTTTAACTACTGTTACTGTACAAACCTGATATCATGTCACCTTAATTACCTCTGGGATGGGAAAAATTTTGTACTTAATATTCCCGCTTGTTCCTCCCTTGAAAAGGCAGGGCTTTTTCAAAGTCGCAATAAAAATTTGATTCTTAAGTAATGAGTAATGAGTAATAAGTAATAATTAAGAGGAATAATGCTCATAAACTCATTAATAATAGAGATAATTGATGTTTTTTTATTAAAAATCGACTTATTAAGGGGAAAAAATGGTTATAACTCAGACAGAAGAAAGGTGATAAATATCTACTTCTTGGAGAATGAAAACGCCCCACTTTTTAAGGGTAGTTAGGGGGGATAGAAGTTGATTCTGGTTGTTTAATACGACTTGATATGACTCCTACAAATTTTAACTTTTAATATGAAATATCTAAGAATTAAGATTACAGACGTTACTACCTGACCCCTCCGATCCATCCCTGAAAAAAGGGGTGGACAGCTTAAAAAGGCGCGCAGAAGTAGTAAACATTTTAGTATTTCATATAATTTATTCAAAATTTATCTTAAACTATACATCTGTGGCTAAACTATCTGTAGAATTACAACGGTATTTTTTTGATGAAAAACGTGCTTCTAAAGTTACTTTAGGAGATATTATTGAGTTAGCAGGAGAGCGAATTTTTGGCTTTTTATTTGTAATTGTGTCTCTCCCCTCAGCTTTGCCTGTGCCAGCTCCTGGTTACTCTATTCCATTTGGTTTATTATTATTATTATTGGCAATTCAGCTAATAGTTGGTTCTAAAACTCCATGGTTGCCTAAGAGTTGGTTAAACCATTCAATTTCTCTAGATAAAGTGCAAGGAGTTTTGAAGTCTGGAATTCCTTGGTTACAGAAAATTGAGTTGATATCTCGTCCTCGGTTGAGTTATATTTGCACCAGTTTTGTAGGTAGAATTGTGATTGGCTGCGCGATCGCTCTGATGGCAATTTCAATGATGATGCCAATTCCTCTGACAAATACTTTACCAGCAATTGGAATTTTTGTTACTGGTTTTGGTCTGCTAGATGATGATGGTGCTATTAGTTTGGGTGGGTTGGTAATTTGTTTAATGGGAGCAACTTTAAGTAGTTTAATTCTAATTTTTGGTTATGAAGTTGTTAAAGCTGGGATTGAATTAATTAGAAATTTTCTGACTGGAGGTTAAGAGAAATAAATAGAATTATCAGTAAATCAAAAAACGATAAAAGCATTTTTGTTTGAGAATGGGGAATTTTCAGACTCTGTTTGTAAGAAAAATTCTCCAAATCTATACAACCACGCTAGAAATTCCTAATTATCAAATTTTGACTGAAATTTACGAAAGTAACAACTATCAAGCAGCGAGCGAATCAGATGATAAATTAGTTAAAATTCTGATTTCGCAAATCCCATACAATTTTGCACCTTTCGCCTAAGCCTTAACTATCTTAACTTAATAATTTACGGGTAGATGAAATTAGAATATTAATGGAAAAAATTAAATCCGAACTAAAGTGCTAAAATTCAATAATGTTTTGATAGAAAATATTCTTTAATTATGCTTTCGTTGGAATTAGGTGATATTAACTCAATATTAGACCAGATTTCTGCCACCATTTCCCAAATATTAAAAAATGCAGATTCTGTCATTTTTTATAATATTGGAGGCGAACAAGGGATACCATTTATTGTCCTCTGGCTAATTACTGGCGGTCTGTTTTTTACCATCCGTATGAAACTTATTAATATTCGTGCCTTTAAACACGCTATTGATGTTGTTTTAGGTAAATACGACAACCCCAATGACGAAGGTGAAGTTTCCCATTTTCAAGCTCTGGCAACTGCCCTATCTGGAACAGTGGGGCTGGGAAATATTGCCGGAGTTGCTGTTGCGATTAGTTTGGGGGGGCCTGGTGCAGCTTTTTGGATGACGATCGCTGGTTTTTTAGGTATGAGTACCAAATTTGTTGAGTGTACCCTGGCTCAAAAATATCGCTTGCTCAGACCAGATGGTACAATTGCTGGAGGACCAATGTATTATCTATCAATAGGTTTGGCAGATTTGGGGCAAAAAAAATTAGGTCAGATTTTAGCAGGAATGTTTGCTTTTTTAAACATTTTTAGTGTACTAGCTAGTACCACTATATTTCAGTCTAATCAGTCTCAGGTCGTCGTTGCTAGAGTGCTACCGTTTTTTGCTCAACAAAACTGGCTCTATGGACTCATTTTTGTATTAATAGTGGGGTTGGTAATTATTGGTGGTATTCAACGTATTGCAGAAGTTGCTACTGCCATTGTGCCTGCAATGTGTGGTATCTATTTTTTTGCTGCTCTGTGGGTCATTTTAGCTAACTTTACCGCTATCCCTGATGCGTTTACTAGCATTATTCACGGTGCTTTTGCTCCCCAAGCTGTGGCTGGTGGTTTCGTAGGGGCGCTAGTGCAAGGATTCCGTAGAGCTACTTTTTCTAATGAAGCGGGGTTAGGTTTAGCAGGGATAGCTCATGCTGCTGCGAAAACGGATGAGCCAATTCGGGAAGGTATTGTGGCTCTACTAGAACCATTTCTTGATACGATCGTCATCTGTAACATGACTGCTTTAGTAGTAGTTATTACTGGTGCCTATAATAATCCAGAATTTGCTAATATCGGTGGCGCAGAACTGACTTTAGTTGCTTTTACTACTGTTATTGGCTGGTTTCCTGTTGTTTTCGCCATCTGTGTATTTTTGTTTGCTTTTTCTACCATCATCTCTAGTAGTTACTACGGTCAAGTTTCCTGGCAATATGTATTTGGCGACCGCAGTGTAATTGTTTATAAAGTGTTGTTTTTAGTCACTGTATTTGTTGGTACAATTAGTAATCCAGAAACAATAATTCAATCTGCTGATGCTCTGAAACTTACGATCGCTTTTCCTAGTTTGCTCGGTGCTTATTTCCTTTGTGGCAAAGTTGCAACAGACCTGGAAAATTATATGAAACGTTTAGACACAGGAGAAATAATTTCAGTTAATTAATCAGGACTTACGCAAAGACGCTATATATAGCGCATAGTAACGCATAGTAAATAGAGCGATTGCTGACGCCAAGCTCCGCTAACGCTAGTTAAATTTTAATGCGATCCCCCTAAAGTTTATAACTAAAACCCAACTATTACACACTTAAATAAAACTTAAATAAGTGTAATTTTAATCGAAGGACATTTCAGTTCAGAGAATAGATACTCAGATAATAATTGATGCTTTAGTTGATAAATAGT
>JBARXI010000302.1:0-8167 GCA_049647275.1 Microcoleaceae cyanobacterium | reverse complement strand
AGGAATAAATTCAGCATAAATACTGGCTCTAGCCAGAGAATTAGCAACCATCATTCCCTACTGACTACTGACTAATGACTACTGACTACTTGACTTTTATACTACGCTTTGAAGTGCGGAATGTCGGCTGTAATCAATTACAATAAAGTGCTTTTCGTTGGTTTGATTGCCATCTCCAAATATCTTTATTTTGTCCATTGAGCAGACTAGAGAGACAAAAGCTGCAAATTTATAGATGCTTGTTTAATCCGCAGACCTACTAATTAGTCGAGCCTGTCATCACCATAACTAAGTTAAATTATAACCTTGGCTACCCTAACCTAACAGGAATAAAACCAGAGACAAAGTTAACACTATAGAGTCGTTAAGCCGCCCAAACAGCCATCCTTTAAAATCGATGATGGACAAAAGGACAAAATCAGGGATACCAGAGCTTCATATTTTATCCATAAGAGCTTTCTAGGAGAATTTTTTCATAAACAACCTTTATGGCTAATATTTCTACATTATTTAACTAGTAATACTATCAATCATCCTTAAACCTCTATATTTCTCAACAAGTATCAAAATTGAATATTAAATTTACATTGCTTTAACCAGCTAAAGAATATCCTAAAGATATCCAAAATCTCTAATTCCTCGTTGATTTTCAGTAACATTTAGACTTAGTATCTAAATTTTGCTTTCTTATTGTATATAGCTTTAATAAAAATATAACCTCATGGCCAAACAATTAAATCTACTTTCCGGGCAAGTCATTTCTACAGCACTACATACCGAAATGCAACAATCATATCTTGAATACGCCATGAGTGTGATTGTTGGCCGAGCCTTGCCAGATGTCAGAGATGGACAAAAACCAGTTCATCGCCGAATTTTATACGCCATGCACGAACTTGGTCTCACCCCAGATAGACCATTTCGGAAATGTGCCAGGGTAGTAGGAGACGTTCTGGGAAAATACCATCCCCACGGCGACCAGGCTGTTTATGATGCTATGGTGCGGATGGTTCAAACTTTTTCGAGTCGTTATCCATTACTAGATGGTCATGGTAACTTTGGCTCGATCGACAATGACCCAGCAGCAGCGATGCGTTATACCGAAAGTCGCTTGGCATCTATTGGTAATGAAGGATTACTTACTCAAATTGGTGAAGCTACAGTTGACTTTACTAGCAATTTTGATAACTCACAGCAAGAGCCGACGGTATTACCTGCCCAATTACCTTTTCTACTACTAAATGGCTCTTCTGGTATTGCTGTAGGAATGGCAACGAATGTCCCACCACATAATTTAGGTGAGGTAGTAGATGGTCTGATTTCCCTCATAGATAACCCTAATCTTTCTGATGAAAAGCTATTTCAATTAATTCCTGGGCCAGATTTTCCTACGGGTGGAGAAATTGTTAGCACAGATGGAATTATTGATGCTTATACTAAGGGACGAGGTAGTATTCCAGTCAGAGGGGTAGCTACTATTGAGGAAGTTCCTACAGGTCGTGGACGACGTACAAAAACGGCTATTGTGGTCACAGAGTTGCCATTCCAGGTTAATAAAGCAGGTTGGATTGAAAAAACAGCAGATTTGGTTAATGCTGGCAAGCTTAATGGTATTGCGGATCTGCGCGATGAAAGCGATCGCTCTGGTATTAGAGTTGTGATCGAACTTAAACGTGACACTGACCCCAGTGTTGTACTCCACCACCTTTACCAACGCACTGACTTACTTTCCAAATTTGGTGCTATCATGTTGGCTTTGGTTGATGCCCAACCACGACAGTTATCTCTAAGGGAACTTTTACAAGAATTTATCAATTTTAGGGAAGAAACTTTAACTCGTCGCTACACGAATGAGTTGGAGTTGGCTCAGGCTAGGTCTCACATTGTGGAGGGTTTGCTGGCTGCGTTAACAGAATTAGATACTGTGATTGATATTCTCAGAAATGCACCCGATGGCAGCACTGCTAAAATTACTTTCCAAGAAAGTTTGGGTTTAAGTGAAAATCAAGCTGATGCTATTCTGGCAATGCCAATGCGGAGGCTGACGGGATTAGAAAAACAAAAAATGGAGGAAGAATATCAAGAGTTGACGGCAAAAATACAAGAGTTACAAGATTTATTGGGCGATCG
This sequence comes from Microcoleaceae cyanobacterium, assembly GCA_049647275.1. Lineage (GTDB taxonomy): Bacteria > Cyanobacteriota > Cyanobacteriia > Cyanobacteriales > Microcoleaceae > JASJEE01. The sequence goes on along the minus strand of JBARXI010000302.1, from coordinate 6,037 downwards.
CCGTCAACTTCTCAAAGCTCTGAAAAAAGAATTACGCAGCCTAAAACGCAAGTATGGCGACCCCAGACTTACCCGAATTATTACGCGATCGGAATCTAAAAATGCAGATAATGTTGCATCTGTTTCTCAACATAAAAGTAAAGTACAAACAGGCGATGGAGAAACAAATCAACAAACTAAAGGTAGAGGTAGAAAATCAAAAAGTACAACTAATGAATTACCGATTTTAACTCTGGAAGCTGCACCACCACCCACAGAGGAAGTTGTCATAGAATTTACTCACCGAGGTTATATAAGACGAGTACCTGCTAAAGGATTTGAAAAACATCAAATTCAGAAAAAATCCGATATTATTATCGACGATAGTGATGATTTTATTATTAATATAATTGAGGCAACTACCGACCAAACTTTAGTAGTATTAACTCGTACTGGAAAAGCTTATCCACTGAAGGTAAATGATATTCCTGCTACTTCTAATCGTTCGACAACACGAAACGAGAATAAAGGCGTACCTTTAGTAACTTTACTATCACCATCAGCAACTAAAGAAGTCACAGATGCTCGTCAAGAAATTATTGTTGCTCAATTTCTTTTAAATGAAGCAGATGAAAATAAAGATTTAGTCATGTTGACTCAAAATGGCAGGATTAAACGTTTATCTTTATCCGATTTTAGTGAGCTTACAAATCGTGGAATCACAGTAATTAAACTTAAGGAAGATGATGAATTACGTTATGCTAATATGGCTCAAATTGGAGAACAAGTGGTTTTGGCAACTTCTGGCGGTCGATTATTAAGATTAGAAATAGATGACGAACAGTTACCTTTAATGGGGCGCACGGCACAAGGTTCTCAAGCAACAAGATTAAGGAAACAAGAAGAGTTAGTCGGTTGTGTTACTTTGGATGGAGAAAGCAATTTATTGTTAGTTTCACAACAGGGTTATGGTAAACAAATTTCTATTGGTTCGTTGCGAGTTGCTAATCGTGGTGGTATTGGTCAGAATGCTTTTCAGTTTACTAAACAAACTGATGTTTTGGCAGGAATAGTTGTTAGTGCTTCGGATGTTTTGCTTCAGATGTTAACAACTGATGGTAGGGTATATGGAATGATGGCTAATTCGGTAAAAGTTTATGGGCAGGATGATAAGGGTTATAGGTTTGTGAAGTTGGCTGCAAAGGAAAGGATTATTAAGGTGGTTGGTTATTGATGAGTTATATCATGTTACTTGAATTACCTGTAATAAAAATTGTGTACTTAATATTCAGGAGGCACAGCTTGACAGCATCTGGCCCTGGCCTCCTGACTGTTTGTTCTTAACCTCTAAGAAGAAAATCTTCTGAGTCTAATTAAACAATGGCCAAAGCAAGATTAAATTTGACTCTAATTAATGAATCTGATTATAGCTCAAGAATTTTAATGCACTAATGGTCATTTCAATAATTGATAATTGATAATGAATAATTGATAATTACCTCTCTCTTCAAGGAAGAGGATTGATACCAATGAGAAAATTGTTGACTTTTTATTGGTCGATTGGATATGGCGAGGATACCTCGCCATCCCCCGACCGCTTTTCTTGTTAAAAGAAGAGGCTTTAAACCCGATTAATTAATAATCTATTCTCAATTGTCAATTATCCATTGTTCCAGGGCTATTTCATTCTAAACTGTGCCATATTATGTATTTACGAAAATAGGTTATTTATAGCTCTATAAAATTTATCTTTCGCTATCTGAAAGTAAGTAAATTCATTGCTAAAATCTAGAATTAAATGACCGAAAAAATAGACTGGATACAAGCCCCCGGATTTATCCGTGGAGAGCCAAACATTTTTTCCTGATTTCAAGCCCCTCGATTTATCGATGGGTTTGACTGATAACTGATAACTGATAACTGAAATGACCCTGCCATTGTTCAGAGATGTCGCTTCAGAGTTATGGAAAACTTTTTCACAGACTTTCGAATAACAAGTAAATAAATCTAATCTACGGGCTACATTTGATATATGGCAATACTCAATACAACATATATAAAAAGACTTTGTAGGAACTAATAATATAAATTTTTGCTGAGAAAATTCCCAGATTCAATAAATTATAAATCATCAAAATTTTTCTCAACCAATTATCAATAAATACCAGACTATACCTCAACCAAAAATTGACCGATCAGATACGCCTGACTACAAAACTTTCTATAGTCGAACTCAGTCAATAAATATTCTGAAAAAATGGATTCTTCAAGAACGAAATAACTTGTTGGTGCTTCACGAAATGAATAAAATTGGTAAAACAGCATTAGCTCTCCAAATCGTTAAAAATATTCAAGATAAATTCGACTATATAATTTGGCAAAGTCTGCGAGATTCGCCACCACTCAAAACAATTCAAACCCGATTCATTCAATTTATATCTAACCAAAATTCCACTATCGAAAATTAAGAAAATTTCCATCTTTTAGAATATTTGAGAAAGCATCGTTGTCCGATCATATTAGATGACATTCAAAGCATATTTAATAGTTGCAAACTAGCAAGTCATTACGCTCCAGGTTTTGAAAACTACAGCTCCTTTTTCAAACTTATCAGTGAACTATAGCAGTCCTATTTCAGCCCTTGTAAACATATCTCACAAAAAGGCAACGGAGTCTCAGATTTTTGATCTATGTTTTGATTTATGACAAATGATTTAGGATTGCTATATCTCATGATAGTTGTTGCTTAGTCATTAGCAGAGAAAAACTCAGAGAAATTAGTACCGCTAAAAATACATCTGTTAGTTCATTACATATCAAAGGTTTAGAAGAAGAAGCAGGCATAAAAATCTTCAGATATCGTGGTTTACAAGTGGATGTTCGATGGAAAAAATTGATTAATTTTTATCAAGGCAATCCTACTTGGTTAAATATAATTGCTACTACCATTAATGATTTATTTGCTGGAAGTGTATCGGAGTTCTTTCAATATGATTCTTTATTTTTAGATGCAGATATCCAAGAATTATTAAATCAGCAGTTTGCACATTTATCGGAATTAGAAAAACAGGTAATCTCTCAGTTAGCAAGAGAAACTGAAGCAATAGCTATTTCAACTTTATTAGATAATTTACAAATACCAGCTTCAGACTTATTGAATATTATTAAATCTTGGCAGCGACGCTCCCTAATATAAAAACAAGAAAACTTGTTTATTCTCTTACCTGTATTCAAGCATTATATTGTATTAAGTACAGGTAATTAGTTATTGTATGATTAAAGTCTGAGGTTTCAGGTTGTATATAGCGATTCTAGATTTTATAGCGGTTTCCACTTTTATGGAACACAAACTTCTTTCCTCTGCTTTTAAGGCATAATCTCTGTATACTACCTAAATTAAAACTGATTAAAACTGGTATAATGGCTGTATTCAACAATTAACAATTTTCATGTCGGCGACAGCAGTTTGCATAGCATGAAAAACAGAAAACAATTAATTATTACCTCTTATTCAAAGGGATAGGATTAACTAAAAGGAAAAATTTTTCTTGTTTATGCTTGTCTAGCGACAGCCCGTGGCGCAGCAAAAGAGAGGCTTTGAATTTTCAATTATTCGGTAAAAAACATTTAAAACTATAGGATTCATAAAAAAAATAAACCTAATAACTGAGGTGTAATAGTGATAATTTTCTCTTATGCTGTTAAGGCTATCGCACCTAATATAGCAATCCTATTTCAGTCATAAATTTTTGGTGGTGGTAGGTGGTAGGTGGTAGGTGTTAGGTGGTAGGTAAAAGACAAAATAGATACATCTAAATTTTTCACAAATCATTTAGGATTGCTATATTACAATTAGTATTTTATGAAAACTAAGTTTAATTCGGGGAGTTATTTATCAACTTATCCTCGCTCAAATTCCGATGTTTAATTCCCCATTCGTGCATTTCATTAAGAATAGGTTTGAGACTTTTGCCTAAAGAAGTTAAAGAATATTCGACTTTTGGAGGAACTTGTAAATAAATTTCCCGATGAACGATACCATCTGCTTCCATTTCCCGCAACTGTTGGGTCAGCATTTTCTGAGTTACACCTCCCAAAGAACGATAAAGTTGATTAAAACGCTTGACCCCATCAAATAGTTCTTTGAGAATCAAAACTTTCCAGCGTCCACCAATTACTTTTAGGGTCATCTCTACGGGACAATTGGCCTTTTTTTCTTTGACTTGGACTTCCATAGTATCTTTTTGGGTACTATCTTACTTCAAAGTACATACTATACATACTAACCTGACTTAAGCTAGAGTATAAATGTCCGAACAGAATCTAAACTTAATAGATTTTGTATCCAGAGATTGATTCACCAGAGAAAAACAACATGAGCAAACCTATTATCGCAGATAATAAACCTGTAGTTTTAGAACTTGAACCAGGCACTTACTATTGGTGTAAGTGTGGCGCATCCAAAAAGCAACCATATTGTGATGGCTCTCATGCCGGAACTGAATTTACTCCTATGGCATTTGAGTTAACAGAGAAAAAAAGTGTGGCACTTTGCAATTGCAAGCATACTGATAATCCTCCATATTGCGACGGAACTCACGCTAAACTATAAAATACTTATTCATTCGTGTTGTATAATCATAATTATGGTTTTGATTAGAAATTAACTTCTGCAAAATCATAATTATGCAACATTAACTGGGAGGGATAAAATATATAAACTTAAATATCTCAAGAAATCCTCCACAGTTATCAAACTTTTTTTTAGTTAAAATTAATATCAATAATCAAAATTTAATCTCCAGAACGGCAATCAAAATTCACAGGAGGTAGTAAGAATGATATCGTTACGCAAAGCACAAGCAAGAGGACACGCAAATCACGGCTGGCTTAATACTTACCATACATTTTCTTTTGCTAACTATTTCGACCCCCAACATATGGGTTTTCGTTCCCTACGAGTAATTAATGAAGATACAGTTTCCCCTCGTCAGGGTTTTGGTACCCATGGACATAGGGATATGGAAATTATTACCTATGTATTAGAAGGAGGATTAGAACATAAAGATAGTGTAGGTAATGGTGCTGTGCTTCATCCTGGAGAAGTACAACATATCAGTGCAGGTACAGGAATAATGCACAGCGAATATAACCACTCAAAATCTGAGCCAGTTCATTTTTTACAGATTTGGCTATTACCAGATACTAAGGGTTTGAAACCAAGCTATGGCCAACGTGCTTTTGATTTAAGACAAAACTCTGGTAAGTTAACTTTGGTGGCTGCTAAAGATGGTAGAAATGGAGCGCTAAAAGTTAATCAGGATGTGAATTTGTTTGCAGGTATTTTGAAAAAAAGTGACCAGATTTCTTATTCTTTACCGTCTAACCGTCATGGATGGATTCAAGTTGCTCGTGGAGAAATTAATCTTAATGGATTATTTCTTGAAGTTGGCGATGGTGCGGCATTAAGCGATGTTAATGATGTTAGTATTGAGGCTAATTCAGATGCGGAAATTCTTTTATTTGATTTAGCATAAGGTCGAGTTTTTGGATTGATTATTAAATAATTAATCAGGCGTTCCTGAATAAATGTATGATTTTATAGGAGTCAGGAGTCAGTAGGTATAAAGGAGTTTTTCGGTGACTAAATAGGTATAATTTGCACGCGTTGTTTTGGCTGAAAATTTACCACTAGTTGAATTTCATACCTCAAATCAGCAACGCTATTAATAATAATAAATTAATATATAAGTAAGTAGTCATGCAAAATTAATTTAAGTAGGTAGGCGGGAATAAACCTCACTATGTAACCTCAACTATTGAGATTGCTTTGGGTGACGGAATGCTCCGCAAACCTTCCACTCCATTCCAGTCGCTTCGGACATACTCACATTTAATTACACCTCCCTACTTACCTAGTCAAGATAAAATGTAACTGCCCAGGTAGGAAGGTAAAAATAATTGCCATCAGGGGAAGACATATGGTAGAATTCAAACATGAGTCCAGAAGAAAAAGAGCAAAAAATTAAGAGGCTAGAGCAAGAAAATCAAGCACTGC
>JBARXI010000301.1:0-14764 GCA_049647275.1 Microcoleaceae cyanobacterium | reverse complement strand
GTATGTCGCAATAGGAGTTTTTACTTAGTTTGATATTTTTTTTGGCAGTCAATGGTTTTGTTGCGTATGTCGCAATAGGAGTTTTTACTTAGTTTGATATTTTTTTTTGACAGTCAGTCGTTTTGTTGCGGATAAGAAGTGAAGAAGAAATTAATGTTTTGGTTTTATAGCACTACGCAAATAGGGCGCGGACATTTATAAATGCTCTTTGCGGAGCATTTGGGCACCGAAAAACTCACTTCCTTGATTACTTCTGACTTCTGACTTGCGCGTAGCGCTATATAATCACTAATTATCTGGGCTTAATATTAGTCTCTAAATTTATTGCCCTGGTTTACTTCAATCACTGATTATCTCGACTTAATATTAGTCTCTAAATTTATTGATCTGCTTTACTTCTTCCTTCTTCCCTCTCTCCTAGATAACTAATCGCCTAGATAACTAAACGCCTTCTTCCTTCCTGACAAAAATGATAAATTTTGCCGAATTAAAACCTAGAGTTAACCCGAAATATTCTTTTGTCGGCATTGAGAAAAAGAGAAGTAAGTTAATTTTTCATTTACCAAAAGGATTTACTGAGGATGACCAGAATATTAATAAATTTGACTTCAAATGTGAATTATTTTTCAAACTCTATAAACTCCTGAAAATTGTGCAGAGTATTTATCAAAAAAAAGGATATTTGCAGAAAAATATCAAAGTTAATGACCGTGATGGCGTATTAAAACAGGAAGCGGGAAAAAAAATTATTGTCAAAGATAATCAAGAAAGCATTTTTTATAGCAAGCTTGATGCTTTGGATAATATATTAGATGTTTACGATGAGTTGAAAATATTAGCACTTGTCTCTCGTCTCAGTAAATCTGAAACTATAGACTATAGTAAAATTCATCGCTATCTTCACAAAGCTACTTTCCTTAACAATGGTGCAATTTTCATTGACTATATTGATGTACCTCGCCAAAAAAGAGCTTATGAATCCTCTGATATTGTGGCAATGTATTGTTATATATTTACTGAGATTAAGCAAAAATTAGGTGAAAATGTTAATCCTGAAATTGCATCCCTATCTGCTAGATTTCGTCAAAAATATATTGGATATGAATATAGTCTTTTCAGCGAAATCTATTATCCCTTAATCATCAATACTTTGAGAGATGCTTTGGAAAAAATTGATAATTACACGGCGTTAAAAGATATAGATTATTGGCATTTTTATGATGCAGTTGAGAAATTTTTATTTGGTGAGTTGGATGATACAGAAGATGGCAAAATCTGGGGGTTTAATAATTTTCATAGTGTTTGGGAGGGAATGTGTTTAACTTATTTGCTCAGATATACAAATCCATGTTTTGTCTCTTATCTAAATAGTCGATATATTGCTTCAGAAATAATTGCTCATTTGAATTACAAAAACAGAATTATTGATTTGAGTAATATTTTTCACGTCAACGAGAAAAATATTTTCCCCGATGCTGTAATTATTTCATTTCAGACTAAAGATAATTGCTCCAACTCCACACTTCCAGATTTAATCCCACCTACAACTTCATATCAAATTGAAAAAGTCAAAAATTGGAATGACTTGCACTACTACACCACCTTTAAGTGCAATAAATATCAATTAAAAATTGCCTCTATTCACCAAAATCCAGAAATAGAAAATCACACTTTTAATGAATTAGCTAAATTCTGCAAACTAGAGGGGGATGTACTAATAGTTAATTCTTTGCCAAATCAGTTTTATTCTTATTGGGAAATTTTGGATGATTTTAATCTCGAACAATTACAAATGATGGAAAATTTGAATCACATATTTTATCTGGCTCTTAATTGTGGAATCTTATCCCCTGACAGATTTTTTCAACGGTTTATTAATTATGTTTTGGGGTCTGAATATCTCCTTAAAGACAACATATTTTATCTGTCTCTCTTTCGGGATAAGGATAGACTCCGCTCTCTTAAAGAAATTAATCAAAGCTTTGGCAATTTCCTGAATAAAATTATGAAGAAAATCTCTATTCAGGTGATTGATATTAAATATGCGAACTTTGATTATTATCTGAATCCAGAAAACCGAGAAGAAATTAAAAGTAGAAGTATTAGAAAACAGTTCGTGTATGAATATCTGATTCAAAATCATCTTGAAAATTATCAAAGCACCGTCAAAACTTGGAGTATCAATAGTGCATTTTGGCTGCCTATTTATAGGAAAAATTTACCAGCGCTTACTCCTGGCAATAAATATATGGATGATTATGTTAAATTAACGGGGGTTAATATTATGAAAGTTATTGATAGTTATATTGAATGATAATTAGCCAGTGGAAAAAATCTCATTGATATCTTTATCTCTAAATATCTGCCACGATAAATCTTTACTACAAATACTTAGGCTGTTTTTAGGAGTCACCGACTCAGAAAGAATAGCAGATAAAAATTTATGAGGTTGAAGCTTGATTTTTTCTCAAAAATACATCTTATGTAAAGTCATTAGATCACTCAAATTCAATGATAATTAGCCAGTGGAAAAAATCTCATTAATATCTTTATCTCTAAATATCTGCCACGATAAATCTTTACTACAAATACTTAGGCTGTTTTTAGGAGTCACCGACTCAGAAAGAATAGCAGATAAAAATTTATGAGGTTGAAGCTTAATTTTTTGTCAAAAATACATCTTATGTAAAGTCATTACATCACTCAAATTATTTGTAATACTAAATCCGCTGATTAAAAAGTACTTTTTCAAATTTTCTCTAACCGTTCTTTATTATATCTTCTACCTTTTGCCTTACCTTTCTAATAAAGCTACTATCTAAACCGGATTTAGTATAACTATCTTTCTTTTTTCACCCTGTATATTAATATCTGAGACTCTCCTAAAAATCAGGGTCATTTCATTGTAGATTTTAGCAATGAATTTACTTACTTTCAGATAGGGAAAGATAAATTGTCTAGGGCTATAAATAACGTATTTTCGTCAAGACATAACATAGCACAGTTTAGAATGAAATAGCCCTGCCGAAAAATAATGTATTTGTTAATTTTCCATCATACCCGATTCATCAAAAGCTCGCTGTAAGTCGCTTGAGATTTTTAACTCATTTTCCCAATCTTTAAGGTGGTTAAAATCTAGTTTTTTTCCTTGAGCTTTCAGAACACCTAAAATATCACGCCATTGTTTAGCAGATTGATTGCCAGCAATTCTAGACCAAATTAGTTTGTGCAAAATTATCTCTTCAGGAGAGGCTACATAAAAGTATTAATCGGGAGAGTCTAACTGGTAAATTTTTTGTCGCCGACTAAGGATAATTTTTTTTAAATTATTTGAGGGATTAACTGGATGAATATTTTCTCTAATAACTGAAGCTACATGAATCACATTACAACTTTTTGCTCTACCTCTAATTCCATCCTCTATAGCAGTATCTCTAATATAAATTTTACTTTCAAAAGCGGCGATTAATTTATTAATATTATTGGTTGTTAAAAACACAATAATATCTGCATCATTGGTTTGTCGAGGTTCGCCCCAAAATGAACTGGCTAAACCATCACCTACAAAATACTACAAAATAAAGGATATTTAAGTTATCTAATATTTTCCCTATTTCAATAGCAATATCTACAGGATCATCAAGTGTAGATTCTATGTTGATTAATTCTGGGATTTGAGCAAATGTTTATCCTAAAATAGTTGTAATGTATTTTTGTTTTAATTGACTTTTATCTAGTTCAGGGAAATGCGTTTTGAGTCGTTGCCGTTGGATACTTTTTACCTTTCTATTCGTAATTATGTATTGCTTGATTTTCGTTTCTATGGAAACTTTCCCTATGAGTTCAAAATATTTTTTATCTGCTTCAATTTCAATAGCTGTATCTGCTGCTTGGGTTTTGTACGTCCTCTTTTTTCCTGAAATTAATAATTTTCCTCTGTTTTAATCAAATAAGCATGGGTTTGATTTTAACTAAGGATTTAGCGATCGCTTTTTTATATTATTTCTGTTGATTTTGCTCGATTATGTTGAACTAAAAGTCATGCGTACGGGCGAATAACACCCACTATATTTATACTATCACCATTTTTTCTCAGGTGCAACCGGAAATCCTAGATTTTTTCTGTGTGCTTTTCAAAATGATAATTGTTGTGGCTTCACAGTTAGGAACTTGAGAATGGCAATTGGAATGAGTACCAATCATCGAATTTGACTCATCCACTTGGCGATCGCTTTTTTATATTATTTCTTTCTGTTGATGGTATTCAACATCAAGCATGATCGGAAAACAATTAATGATCGACAACTTATACAACTGCTAAATCATCTTGAATTGAAGGTAATAAGTCAGCGAAGTCAACTTACAAAAAAGGTCGCTACTGAATTAGCAAATGAAATAGACTTTGCTGTTTGGTTTAAAATAAAAAATAGCAGGTGTAGGTTGGGTTGAAGAAGCGTTTACAGGTTTTTTTGTTTGAGTTGCTCTGGCGTTTAACCCAACCTACGGTTTGCCCTCTGCCTTCCTTAAAAACATGAACAACAAAAAACAGAATATACAAAAAGATATTTTCAAACATCTCAAAAAAAACGGTACTAAGTTCGTCCGTATCCTATTCTGTGACAATGCCAATATCATCCGCTCCAAAGCATTTCATATTGACGTATTACCAGAACATTTTTATACAGGAGTCAGCATCACAGTCGCTCAACAAGCATTTCCAGTTATGCACGATGTCGTAATTTCTGAAACAGGACTCGCTCCGGTGGGGGAAGCTTGGTTAATTCCCGACTGGTCTACCCTCCATTTATTGCCCTACGCTCCTACTCACGCCAGCTTAGTTGGGGATATGTTCAAAGATGGCTCTCCCTGGTCTTTATGTCCCCGTGGTTTTCTCAAACGAGCGATCGCCACTGCCCAAAATGCGGGTATACAAATCAAAGCAGCTTTTGAAAATGAATTTTATCTACTCAAATCTACTACTGATAATATTACTCCCACAGATAATACGGTTTTTGCCTCTACCCTGGGGATGGATATTAACCGCATCGTTATTGACGATATTGCCGACTGTCTCATCGGTCAAAAAATTCAAGTGGAAAGGTATTATCCAGAATCTGGCCCTGGTCAACAGGAGATTTCCATTCGTTATAGCGATGCCTTACAAGCTGCCGATAGACAAATAAGTTTTCGGGAAACCGTGCGAGGAGTAGCTCTCAAACATGGACTTACTGCTTCTTTTATGCCGAAAATTTTTGCTGACCAAGCTGGTAATGGTTGTCACCTACATCTGAGTTTGTGGGAGGGCGAAAAAAATATTGTTCCTGACTCGGAGGGGATGGGGGGAGTTTCCAAAACAGCTCGTAGTTTCATTGCTGGAATTCTCGAACATTTACCAGCTTTAATGGCACTGACTACTCCGAGTGTTAATTCTTATCGTCGCATTCGCCCCCATTTCTGGAGTGGTGCTTTTCGTGTTTGGGGGTTGGATAACCGGGAAACTGCTGTGAGAGTACCAAGTAATTTTGCTCCACCTTCTCCGACTCACTTTGAGTTGAAAACTGTTGATGCTTCTGCAAATCCTTATTTAGCTTTGGGAAGTGTGATAGTTGCTGGTTTGGATGGCATTAACCGGGGTCTTGATGTGGGGGAACCTGTGGCAGTTGACCCAGGAAATTTACCTTCTACAGAAAGGGAGGCGCAGGGGATAGATGCTTTACCTAGTTCTTTGGGAGAGGCGATCGCTCACCTTAGTAATAATGATGTTCTGAAAAATGCTTTGGGGTCTGAGTTGGCTCAAGCATTTATTGGAGTTCGTCGGGCTGAGTGGGAGGCGATGAAGGATATGGATATAGAGGAGGAGGTTAAGATTTTGGTGTCGAGATATTAGAGTTGTCAGATATCTAAAGTCTCAAAACTATAACGTTGGAGTAGAATCAATAGTCAATTAAGGCACTATAGTTTCTGAGATGTTTTAAACCTCGATCTAAAGTCTCAAAACTATAACGTTGGAGTTGAATCAATAGTCAATTAAGGCACTATAGAACCCATTTGGTCTCTTTGTCAATGAAGATCGTTTTTTTAGTTAGGAGACAGGAGACAGGAGTCAGGAGAGAAGAGGGAAGATGTGGGGAGAGGCAAGAAAGAAAAATTCCAGGTGGTCGTGCATAGTATAGTAATGGTAATGTACGGGGAGGTGTGGGAGGTGTGGGAGGTATGGGAGGTGTGGGAGGTGTGGGAGGTGTGGGAGAAATTAAAAAATATATATCCTCACCATTACGGCTGCAGGACGACAAAATTCCACAAACAGAGCAGATTTTTCCTCAAAATTGATGCGCGATCAGACTTAACTATGTTAATTATATAGCTCTCAAATGGGTTCTATAGTTTCTGAGTGGAAAAATAGTAAGGATATCAGAAATATTCGGTGACTTTGGTTTTTCCTATTATCTACTACCCATGATTAACTATTAGTTCAAGTAAAAAAGTCTTGTTCATCAAAAGTAGAAATAAATATGGAACTTTGGGATATTTCTGCCATTGACCAACACGCTCATAATTTGTTGAAACCAGAGGCGATCGCTCGTTATCCTTATGTTGCTGCTTTTACGGAAGTTCATCATCCGGATATTATTAATTATCATGCCTGTCATACTCTGTTTTATCGTCGGAGTTTACGGGATATGGCAGACTGATTAAATTGTGAACTGCAAGAATCAGAAATATTAGCTAAACGAGATAATTTAGGATGATAAATTTTAACCAAAACTTGTTTTAATGCTGCAAATTTAGAGAGTATTTTGTTAGATGATGGTTTTCTCCTAGAGCAAATTTTACCTTGGCAATGGCATCAATAATTTGTGGATGTTAGGCGATTATTAAGAATAGAAAATATTGCCCAAAATATCATACCTCAAGTCAATAGTTTTGAGGATTTTTGGGAGAAGTTTAGAGGAAAAATTAACCCCCCACCGCCAGAAGTAGTAGGTTTTAAAAGTATTGCAGCTTATCGTACGGGTTTAGATATTCAACCTGTAATAATGGAATTAGCAAAATCTCAATTTAATGCTTTGAAAAAAACAACTGGAGAAAAACCACCGCGTTTGAGCGATAAATCTTTAATTGACTTTTTAGTAATCCAGACATTGGAAGTAGCTGCTAAATATAAAATGCCCATACAATTTCACACAGGATTTGGCGACCCAGATTTAGATTTACGTTTATCAAATCCTCTACATTTACGTTGTTTACTAGAAAATAATCGCTTTCGTAATGCTCCAATTGTTTTATTACACTCTTCCTATCCTTACACCCGTGAAGCTGGTTATTTAGCATCAGTTTATCCGAATATTTATATCGGTTTTGGGTTAGCAATACCTTCCTTAAGTGTGGCTGGAATGCGATGTGTTGTAAGACAATTAATGGAGTTAGCGCCTATTAGTAAATTGATGTATTCTTCTGATGCTCATTTAATTCCCGATTTATATTATTTGGGTGCAAAGTGGGGGCGAAAGGTTTTGGAAAAAGTGTTGGATGAGTCTGTGAGAGATGGAGATTTAACTGTTAAGGAAACTGAGGAAACAGCTATGGATATTTTACGTGGAAATGCTAGTCGTATTTATCAGTTAAATATCTAGCAAGAATTGGCTTTTAGTGACTAAACCTCTACAGAGTAATCATCTGATTTTTTAGCTGATTATCTACTGGTTTGTCTGTTAATTTATAGCTATAAGATCGGAAAAATTAAATCATGGATACTATTATGTTAAACTTCAATCAAATTATCGAATTAACGGAAAAACCTTTTTTTCAGCTCTGTCAAAATCACCCAGTTTATAGATTTGAATGTATAGCAAAAGGAGAGTTAATTATTCTGCCACCCACTGGCGGAGAAACAGGTAAAAAAAAACTTTTAACTTGCTGTATCAACCTGGAGTAGCTTTTGATTTTTATACTGGTTTTTAACTTCCTAATGGTACAGACTACTCTCCCGATGCTGCTTGGGTAAAACAAGAAAGATGGGATAATTTAACTATCGAACAAAAAGAAAAATTTATTCCTTTATGCCCTAATTTTGTGGTGGAATTACGTTCAAAAAGTGATGGTTTAACTAAACTGCAAGAAAAAATGCTCGAATAGTTAGATAAGGGGATAAAACTAGGTTGCTTAATTGACCGAAAAAATCAGCAGGTAGAAATTTATCGCCCTAATCAAACTGTGGAGGTTATGAAAAATCCGACTACTTTATCGGGAGAAAATATTCTGCCTGGATTTGTCTTAGATTTATCAGATATTTTGTAGACAACTTTAAGCAAATAAACAGGTTTATTCAAAGTAGCTATGGACAAACAAGTTTAAATAACTATTGTATAGGTTGATTGATTAGGAAATGAAAATTATTAGAGGAGTTTAATTATTATGACAGACAATGTAAATACTTCGGCTATCCAAACTTACGATCCTAAAAAAGAATCGGTATACATCCTTGAAGTTGTTTCTGATGGATTATCTAAATACTTAAAATATCTTGGTTTACCTCATGAAGATATTTTGGTAGAAGCTAAACAGCGTCAAAGAGCAATTTTAAATATACAAGAAATTATTCCCGATCTATCTTCAAAACAAAAGGCATCTGCATTTTATCTCTCAAAATTTATATCTGCTTTGATGATGGGTTTATTTGATGCAGCACTTAATTATCTTTGGGACGAAACAATTCAAAATCTTCGTAGAAAGGTAGCAATTTTTGATATTGATTATTTTTATGATACTGCTATTAAAGACACAAAAAAAAGAACTAAATTTAAAGATGAAGAAGACTTAGTTAAATTAGATGATTGGGAATTAGTAGCAGGCTGTGAAGAAACAGGTATTATTACTCAACTTGGTTATAAACATTTAGATTATATTCGAGATATGCGTAATCATGCTAGTGCAGCTCATCCTAATCATAATGAAATTACAGGATTACAATTAGCTTCATGGTTAGAAACTTGTATTCAAGAAGTTATTGGTAAAGAACCTGAAGGGGCGGTTATTGAAGTCAAAAAACTTTTAAAGAATTTACGAAAAGAAACTTTATCAACTAATGATATTTCTCCTATTTCTGAAGGGATAAGAAGACTTCCAGAAGAATTAATTCATTCTTTATTAAGAAGGGTTTTTGGAATGTATACCGATGTAAATATAGACGCAAAGATACGAAGAAATATTAATCTTATTGCTCAAGAAATCTGGAAAGCTTCTGCTGAAGAAGTGCGTTATGAAATGGGATTAAAATACTCTTCTTTTGAAATAAATGGAGAAATCTCTCGAAAAACAAGAGCTTCTGATTTTTTAGAAAATGTAGAAGGATTGTCATATTTACCTGATGATACTCTTGCTCTTAAGTTAAATGAAGCACTAGATGCACTATTAATAACTCATAATGGCTGGAATAATTTTCATAACGAGCCAACACCTGCAAAATTAGTCAAATCTTTTATTCCAAGTAGTGGGAGAGTCCCCAAAAGTTCCATTATGAATTATGTCAGGGTTTTGACAATATGTAGAATTGGTAATGAACATGGAGTCTCAAATACTGCTCAAGAAATTTATGATAATTTAATCGCTCAATGGTCTAATGATGAAGCAAGATGTTTAATACAATTACTTGATGAAGATTCTAAATTACTTTCTAAGTTACAATTTAATTCTTGCCAACAACAATTTAAATATATGATTTCAAATATTTCTCCTAATATAACAGAAAAATTGATTAAAGATATGCTTTATTTTATCAAGACTTTTCCTGAAAATCGACTTGATTCGATTCGCAAAGCTGGGGAATTTAAACAAAGATTAGCTAATCTTAAATTTTAAATATTATGAGATGATTTGCTCTCAAAAAAGACACAAGCTTTTTGTTGGGTGTCACTTCCTTCTACTCAACCTACAAAGCGCTACTTTAGTCTTATATATGTCGGATATTTTATAGAGTAGTTATTAATATTATGTAGAAAAGAAGAAGGTAACAAAATATGAGTTGAAAACCCTCTTCTTTACTTCCTTCTTCCCTCTTCCTTCTTCCCTCTTCCTTCTTCCTTCCTACTACAATAAATCCTTAAACTTAGGATGACTAGCCAAACTCTTCAACACTTGCTTAATATCCTGAGACCGCTCCTTTTTCACAATCAAAGTCACATTCCCATCCCTGACAACAACCACATCCTCCAAACCAATAGTCACAATAGCATCATCATCACTAGAAGAATAAAAAATCGACCCCTCCGTATCCAACCCCAAATGATTAGCCAACTCCACATTTACCCCATCACCCTTAACCAAACGTTCCAAAGCATTCCAGTCACCCAAATCATCCCAACCAAAAGCCACAGGCAAAACAAAAGCCTTCTCAGTCTTCTCCATCACCACATAATCAATACTCTTCTTCTCCAACTGAGAATAACCCCCAGCACCCATCGCCTCCAAAACAGTCATCATCGTCGGTGCATACTTTCGTAACTCCCCCAACATCACCCCCACCCGGAACACAAAAATACCGCCATTCCAACTAAACCGACCAGTTGCCAAAAACTCCTCAGCCTTCTCCCGGTTAGGCTTTTCCGTAAACCGTGCTACCTGATAAGCCTCAAACCCACCAAAACTTCCTGCCTCTTTTCCCTGTTCGATATATCCATAACCAGTAGAAGGGAAAGAGGGTTTCACGCCTAGGGTAACAATAGCCTCCTGGCTCATTGCCAATTCGGCTGCAGCCTCCAGAGTCTTCCGGAATACTTCCGGCTCCCCAATCCAATGGTCAGCCGGAAAAAATCCTACCACTGCATCTTCCCCATAACGGCGTGCCGTTTCAATTACAGTCCAAGCTACGGCTGGAGCTGTATCTTTGCCTTCCGGCTCTGCCAATATATTTTCCTTGGGCATTTGGGGCAATTGTTGTGCCACACCTTCGGCTAACATTGCCGAAGTCACAACCCATAAACCATTCCAACCATTAGATAATGGTAATAGTCTATCTGCTGTTGCTTGTAACAAACTTTTACCAGTACCATCAAGGGATAAAAACTGTTTGGGCCGATGCTTGCGACTCAGAGGCCAAAAACGTTCTCCTTTACCACCAGCAAGAATAACAGGTATCATCGGATTCTAGATTAATTAATAGATTAAACTATTCAATCTTAAATTCTCATTGCCAGTTTCTCCAAAGTTCCCAATTATAGGAATTGCTGATTTGCTTAGGGGATTTTAAAACTATCAAACTTAGTTACAGCAATAATCTGACTTTTAATTTTTGACTTTTGACTATTTTATGAATCATACCTCTCCTACTCAACCCCGACCTATTTGGTTTAAATCCTGGTTCTGGATATTCATTTTACTTTTGACTGGAACTATCATTACTTCTTTGGGAGCAATAACTGCCTTATTTGCCCCCGTTGAACCTGAATTTCTCGGTCAAATACTGCAATTTAATGCCTCAGATATTTTGTGGCGTAAGCGTTTTCCTTATCGACTCTCCCGACCGATGAATATTTTGGTGATGGGAATAGATAATGTGCTTGGGGTGGAGGAAAATTCTCCAGATGTGTTTGAGGGTCGTAGCGATACTTTATTGCTTTTTCGTGCTAACCCCAGCGATAAAACTGCGAGTTTACTTTCTGTGCCACGAGATACTCAAGTCTACATTTCCGGAGTCGGTCTTGCCAAAATTAATGAAGCTAATGTTTATGGGGGACCGAAATTAGTAGAAAATGTTTTAGAGAATACTTTGACTAATATTGAAATTAACCGTTATGTGCGAGTCAGTAATGGGGCATTTCGAGAATTAGTTGAGCAATTGGGTGGGGTAGAAGTTTTTGTTCCTCAACCTATGTCTTATGTTGACAATACCCAGAAGTTAAATATAGATTTACAGGCAGGTTGGCAAACTCTTGATGGAGAACAAGCAGAACAGTTTGCTCGTTTCCGAGATGAAGTGTATGGAGATATTGGTCGGGTTCAACGACAACAAGTTTTGCTCCAGGCACTACGAAACCGCGTTACTAATGTGGCAGTTTTACCTCGGCTGCCTCAGATTATTCAGGTGATGCAGAAATATGTGGATACTAATTTAAGTTTTCAGGAAATGCTGGCTTTGATTAATTTTGGTCTGGATTTGGATCGGGATGATTTGAAAATGGTTATGTTGCCAGGAAGACCTAGTTCTAGTGATGAGTATTTTAGTAGTTATTGGATGGTAGATGAGCAGGGGCGCGATCGCGTCTTGGAACAATATTTTGGAGTTAAATTGGATAAGTTTAATTATGACAATTTATATAATCCGATGGTGGTGAATGAAACTTCGCCTCAAGGGACTAAAATAGCTGTTCAAAATGCTTCTAGTAATTCTGGGGCAGCGACGAAAATTGCTGAATATTTGCGTGAGAAAGGGTTTTATAATGTTTATGTTGTTTCTGACTGGTCTGATAAACAACGTTTGACTCAAGTTATTGTTCAAGGGGGTTATTTGGAGTCGGCAGAAGTTGTGAAAAATGCTTTGGGTTTTGGTAATATTGAGGCTGCTTCTACGGGTGAAATTGGTTCTGATTTTACTATTCGTTTAGGGGAAGATTCAGTTGAGAAAATTAATGCTTTGGGGGATGATGATTAATGATTTGATTGAAGCTACTTGGAAATTTTTACTGAGCATGATTTTGATTATAGGTTTAGCTTTATTATGGGTTATGTTAAGTGCCACTCCTGCAATTGCGGATACGTTCAATAATTGATAATTAGGTAATGAATAATTGATAATTACTTTTCCCTTAAAAGAAGAGGATTGATACCAAGGAGAAAGTTGTTGACTTTTTCTGTTTAAAAGAAGAGGCTTTAAACCAGATTAATTAATTATTAATTATCAATTGTAAATTATCCATTAGACATCTGGGGAAATTAAATATTCCTATTTGGGTAATATCATGTCCGGATAATTAGTGATAAAAAACTTTCTCCTCTTCTTCTTCTTTTTTATTCTTTTTTTCTCCTCTTCTTCTCTTCTTCTTCTTTTTCCTTCCCTCCTGACTCCCGACTCCTGACTCCTCTCTGCTTATTTGTAAGTATTCAACCGGACTGTATATAACCCTTGTCTTGAGGTTATATACAGTCCGTTTAATTAGCGTTCAAATAACCTCTGTTATTAACCAAGAGAAAGTTTTCCTATGCTTGCCACTTGCTACTCCCTACTCAAGTTTCTACATTCTTTTTCGCAGATGTCTATTGTTCAACAATTAATAATTATTAATTATTAATTGTTGAAAAGAAGAGGATTGACTAATCATGAAAATTTTTTCTCTCTTGGTCGATTGGATATGGCGAGGAGACCCGAAGAGTGCAGAGCCGCTCCGAAGATCGACCGCTTTTTTCTACTTTAAAGGAGAGGCTTTAAACCTTAATTATTCGGTAACAAGATAATATGGTTTTAGGGAAGTCACGACTAAGTGAGAACTGATTTAACAAAAAGATTATATAGCAATCCTATTTCAATTATAAATTTTTGGTGGTGGTAGGTGGTAGGTGTTAGGTATTAGGTGGTAAGTAGAAGACAAAATAAATACATCTAAATTTTTCACAAATCATTTAGGATTGCTATAGTAATTAGCCGGAGTTTAGCTAAAAAAAGTTTTACCAAAAAGGCTAGGACTAATAAAATATAAAGTCAGAGAGCAAAGAAGTTTAAAAATACATTATTAATCTCTCATAGTGAGACTTACACAATTTTTAGAGCTTTAATATAGCCCAAACTCTCTTGATGAGAGGCAAATACATCAATATTGTTAGTCAACCAATTAAAAAAACGGAAAAAAATAACTGATAACTGATAACTGATAACTGATAACTGAAATGACCTTAGTCAAACTATTTGCTCCATTAGGTATAGGTTTATTTGTTGGTATATAAATATAAATTCCAGCTATTTTCTGGTAGGATATAAACTTGCAATCTAAAAATCTTAGAACAAAGGCATAAAATAATGGCTAAATCTCAAGCCGGACGAATGTTACTTTCCCACAACTTTGAATTATCAGAAAATACTGTACCTGAATTAAATCGTTCCGAATTCGCTCAAGTATTTATCGATGGTTTAAGTAAATATCCAAAACTTAAATGTCGGCAATTAAATCATCCCCATTGGATGGTAGAAATCTTATTTGAAACAACAGTTTTTTCTCCGCCACAAGTTGGTCAAAAATGCGCTCAAGCATTAATAGAAAAGCGGATAACTCAAAAAAATAGCAAGGATTTAATTGTTGATATATTGATTCTCGGAGGTTTGAAAAAAACACCTCCATTAAGTAATTCTCCTGATACTCTCCAAACAGGAGAATGGGGTGTTGATGTTGTGGAAACTCACGCAGCAGAAACTTTTCTCAATGCTCTTCAGTGGGATGAAAAAACCGCAGGGAAAACTATTGAAAATATTTTCAAAGTAGAAATGAAAAATATTTTTGCCTAATACCAAATCTTCAAAATTTTGCTACATATCCTAACATATTCATTGTATAGCAAAGAACTGAATAATTAGGACATAGACTGATGATGAGCCGAATCAGGGGAAATGTTTTTCCCAATGTTCCCTGCTATAGGGTATAGAACCCATTTTATATCTATAGCAATCCTATTTCAGTTATAAATTTTTGGTGGTGGTAGGTGGTAGGTGTTAGGTATTAGGTGGTAGGTAGAAGACAAAATAAATACATCTAAATTTTTCACAAATCATTTAGGATTGCTA
>JBARXI010000300.1:0-4080 GCA_049647275.1 Microcoleaceae cyanobacterium | reverse complement strand
TTTCTGACTATTCCTTATAGTCAAACCACATCTGATAGTTACAACGGAATTGGGGTAATTTTTGGTATTGGGTCTGGGTTGGCTTATGCTTTGTATACTGTAAATGCGCAGAAAAGTTTTGAAACTATACATCCATTTCCGTTTACTTGGATGAGTTTTGCTACGACTTTAGTGCTATCTTTTGTCAGCTTATCCATTTGGCAAGGAGAAAATATTGAACTTAATTGGATGCCTTTGTGGATTGGTGGATTATTATCGGCGATCGTTACTTTTGCCGGTCATTTGATGTTTAATTATGGGATTCGTCTGATTGGTGCTACTACTGCTGCAACTATTGGCGCAACTAATCCGAGTTTAACGGCTATTTTGGCATGGCTGACGATTCAAGAAACTATTAATGGTTTGCAAATTCTGGGTATATTTATTGTTACTTTGGGCGTGTTGTTTCTGAGTTTAGAGAAGAGTTTAGCCAAGGGCTAAAATTATTTGATTTTAAGTAGTAAAAGTTCAGTTTTTAGCAGGTATATAGTATGAGTGTTTATCTGATTTATCCTTCTCGTGTTGTTTCAGATTTTGAAATTATAAGAGTTTACTACGACTCTACCAGTGGTAATCAAGACCCCTATGTTTGGAATCAAAAATTTCTTCACACTTACTGTCACATTATTCAAATGTCACCCAAAGTTGGCGATATTAATTTTTGGGTTAGTGGTGATACGTAAGCATTCAGCCGTCAGCTATCAGCCATCAGCTAGAAGGAGGAATTAGTCTCCAAGGAGAGTTAAAAATGCAACACAAAAAAGGTCATCAGCTAAACTTAGTAAGTTCGTAACTTTCAGGCATCTTTTTGCGCAGCATGCATCACCCAGGAAAAGCTGAGAGCTGACTGCTAATAGCTGAATGCTTACGGTGATACTTTCCCAAATTTTAGTAGTCTTGATTGTGATTTAGTATTTGTGGTTGCAGAAAAGCTATATTGGCAAGATGCTAATAACATAAAATCTTGCGACCCTATTGTTGATACTAATGAAGCATATACTGACCATTATTGTTGGGTTGGACATGGGCAGCATCCCTATCGGCATCGTCGCAGATTTACTCTCAAAGCAGACCCAGAATCTAGTTTTCAACCACAAAATATTTCTCAGGAATTAATTAATGTTGTTCCATTTTTGCTTGAGCAAGGTTTTAGTTTAAGTCAACTTCGTCAAAATTTACGTTCGGGTTTTAATTCTAAACCTATGCCTTTGGGCTGCCTATCAGTAGAGCTTTACTCTTGGCTAAGTCAATGTACAAATATTAAACTATCTGGCAACAAGTTACAGAAAATTCGGAAACAAAATCCACATCTTACCAGTTTATAGAAATATTTATAAAATATTTAGTTAGAAGTTAAAAATATTACTAAATCTTGGATGAAATCGACAAAAATTATTTATTTATACTTCCCATAAACCTTGTAGTTAAAATTACAGATAAAATATTCAGAGTCTAATCTAATTGATTAAAAAAAATATTAAAAAAATATTTGCGCCTCTTGACAATAAAGAATATTATGATAATATCCATAGCTAACCATTAATTTACCAAATAACTATGTTGCTTCAAGACAAACAAATGACTGCACAAGAGTTTCTCGTACAACTTGACGACATTATTGAAAAACAACATTTACTTAAGCACTCCTTCTATCAAATGTGGAATCAAGGAAAACTTTCTCTAGAAATGTTGCAAGAGTACGCCCAAGAATATTATTTACAAGTTCATTATTTCCCTACTTATGTTAGTGCTACTCATGCAGCTTGTGATGATTTAGAAATTCGGAAAATGCTCTTAGAAAATCTGATGGAAGAGGAAATGGGAGCTGCAAATCATCCCGAATTATGGTTACGTTTTGCAGAAGGTTTGGGTGTAAAACGGAAAGAAGTTAAAGAGCGTCAACACTTAGGAAAAACCAAGGAATCTGTAAGTATTCTCAAAGAGTTAGCTCGTAGTGAAAATCCGGCAAAAGGTTTAGCGGCTCTTTATGCTTATGAGTCACAAATTCCTGAAGTAGCTACTACTAAAATTGCTGGCTTGAAAGAATTTTATGGGATAGATTCTAAGGAGGCTTTGGCATTCTTTGAAGTACATGAAAAAGCTGACGAAATTCACAGCCAAGTGACACGGGAAGCATTAGTGAAAATGTGCGAAACTGATGCTCAAAAACAGGAAGCATTGGCAGCAGCAGCTAAAGCAGTAGATGCTTTAAATTTATTGCTTGATGGTGTTTATGAAGAATATTGTCAGGGTGTGAATTAATTTACAACTGACATTTTGAATAATTAGATTACTGATTAGAGACTAGGGGTATTGCATATTTACCTCTAGTCTCAGAAATATATTCATAGTTTATATTGATAATTCCAGCTCAATTACTTAAAAATTGTATTGAGATTAATAAGTAGAGACTAGGGGTTTTGGATATTTACCTCTAGTCTCAGAAATATATTCATAGTTTATATTGATAATTCCAGTTGAATTATTTAAAAATTGTATTGAAATTAGTAAGTAGAGACTAAAGGTTTTGCATATCTACCTCTAGTCTCAGAAATATTTAGGTATTTACCACTCAACTATCAGCCATCAGTTTTGAGTAGAAATTTCAAGATTAGTTAATTTACTAGATGAATAGGGAAAATATTCTCTCAATAATTTTGCTTTGGATAGTTACAAGTTGTACAAATAGTTGAATTAAGTTAAGTAAGTAGGCATAAATAAACGTTTCCGTTTGTCATGCTGCGTAAAAAAAGGAAAAATCTGAAAATTAAACCCGAAGCAAGTTTTCAATCTCCATCGCTATTTTACATATAATTAAACCCACCTACTTAATCAAGGAAGAAAGTCTACCCTTAACTAAAATATTCTGAATAAAGAATATCCCGCTGGTTTGGAGGAAAGTTTTTTTTAAGATGATTCAGGAAAGTTGAAAATTAAATTTGAAGCTAAAAATAACAAACTTATTACTATATCAAGGTAATCTCCACCTTTAACTAGGAAATTTCTGATACTTAAGCATTTAATTTACTCAGGTTGCTTAGGTTTAATTTTAGTAACAGCAGAAAGCAACTTTAGCTAATTATGCTGCACTACCCGATAGAGAAAATTTTGAGTTTGTTGTGAATAAATACAATCTGCATCTTTAAGATACTAGAGCTGGATGTGGATATCATACTAACCCTAATACTCTCATTCAATCAAGAGAAAACCAAACTATTAAAACCCTGATTTTTTGATAAATGCGTGGAAAATTAGGGGGAAGTATGTGAAATGAAACTTTCAATTTTCTGGTCTTGAAAATTAACTGTAAAACCAATGAGGTTTGCCATTCAGAATATATATATTGTCCGACTAATTAGAATAAAATAGTTACACAAACGCTGAAGTAGCAAGTAATATTTATTCCCTATAGTTGTGATTTTCTAATTTTTTTGAATTTGAAGCTGTAATTCGAGAAAGTGAATAAATACCATGAGTAAATGTCTTAATCCTAACTGTTTATATCAAAATCTGCCAGAAACAGAAGTGTGTGAAGAATGTGGTTCAAAACTATTATTGGCAGAACAATATCGCGCTTTAGAAATTATTGGTGAGGGTGGTTTTGGCAGAACTTTTAAAGCTGTGGATGAGTTTAAACCATCAAAACCTTTATGTGTAATTAAACAGTTTTTTCCTACAGCTAAAGACAGTAAAAGTATTCTGAAAGCTACTGAATTATTTGAACAAGAAGCAGTACGTTTAGAAACTCTTGGTAAACATCCACAAATACCAGAACTTTTTGCTCATTTAATTCAAGACGATCGCCAATATTTAGTACAAGAATATATTGCTGGTCAAAACTTAGCTGAAGAGTTAGCAACAGAGGGAGTTTTTAGTGAAATTAAAATTCGAGAATTACTGAATGAAATATTACCTATAGCAATATGATTTGAGTTGTGAGATATTGGAAACTTTTAGGGAACAGGGAACACCGGAGCTGGGAACAGGGAACAGAGAAGAAGAAAAAACGTATTATATGAATATAATAATTGCCATATTCTA
>JBARXI010000299.1:0-8444 GCA_049647275.1 Microcoleaceae cyanobacterium | reverse complement strand
TGATTGCTGTATGAATGTATGAAGTTTTCGAGGTACGGTGGTGCAGGTGTTTGTTTGTTTCCCTGCTCCGTTATTAATAATATAGCGGGTTTATTTCGGTTTGTAAAGGGGTGTTAAGAATAGTGTTATTTAAGTGATGTATAAGTTTTGTTTATTAGTTTCTGTGGGTGGCTAGATTGTGGTAATTTTTTTCCATACTATATTTACATTTAAAAGTCAAGAATAAATATAGTTGGCTGAAAAAGTCATAGGGGTGGGGATAGGCAACAGCTCATCTGCTCTCTTATATATATGTGTATGGCAAGAACAAGAATTTTATTGGCACGAGGCACTACGCATTAAGGGCGCGGATATTCCTCTGTTGCCTTTGAACCTAGACTTATTGTCCTAACTAAAAAACGTACTGCTATATCTGTTGATTGACCGTATAATCCCCGCAGAGTGGATGAGTTTTGATGAGTTAAAGACTATCTAATAGCAGTTTTTGATTGATTGAATAGTCTGAAAAACATTGATTCCTCAAAGCTTTGGATTTATTCAGCCAGCTCTAAATAACTTAGGGAATTACTGGTCAAAAAAATATCCCATTGCACTGAAGTTAGGATAACAGGAAGTAGGGGGAGTCCAATAATTGGATTATTTATTTTTTGCTACTCCCTAATTTATATGATTAAGGAAATTAAATTATGCTGGATACTCTAAATTTAGATATCTCCCTTGATAAAGAGACTTACAAGGCCAAAATGGAAGTATTGATGCAACAGTTAAGGCCACTACAAAAAGCTTGTTGGCAACAGAAATTACCAATGCTGATAGTTTTAGAAGGGTGGACTGCTGCAGGTAAGGGAGCTTTAATCAAAAAAATAGTGGGATATATGGACCCACGGGGATTTGTCGTTCATCCAATTTGGCCTGCTACAGCTCAAGAGCGGGAATATCCTTTCTTATGGCGGTTTTGGCAAAAACTTCCTAAAGTGGGAAAAATTGGGTTTTTTTATCATAGTTGGTATACTCACGCTCTTGAAGACCGATTGTTTGAAAGAGTATCTGAGGCTGAGATTCCAGTAGTATTACGACAAATTAATGCTTTTGAACGCCAGATGGTGGATGATGGGGCAGCGATCGCCAAATTCTGGATTCATCTAAGCAAAGCAGAATTGAAAAGCCGACTCAAGAAAGCTACCGCTGACCCCCTGAAAAGTTGGCGAGTGAGACCTGAAGACTGGCAACAGGCAAAAAACTACAAAGAATATACTGCCTTGGCCGAAGAAATGTTGATTCATACCAGCACTGGAGTTGCTCCGTGGACATTAGTTGAAGGTAATTGTCAACGTTGGGCCAGAGTTAAAGTTTTAACAGAAATAGCCTCGACTTTGACCCAGTGTTTAGACCAACTCCAGATCCAATTACCACCCCCAACAAATCCTCTTCAAGATAAATTAAAGCCAACCGAACCAGATTTATTAGCGGAGGTAGATTTAAACTTATCCCTGTCTTCTGATAAATACAAAAAATTATTACGGGAGCAGCAAACACTTTTAGGTACACTACAACTGGAAATTTATCAACATCAACTACCAGTCTTAATTATATTTGAAGGATGGGATGCTGCTGGTAAAGGAGGAGCAATTAAAAGGTTAACGGATAATTTGGACCCCCGTAGCTATGTCGTTAAACCTTTTGCTGCCCCAACAGATGAAGAAAAAGCCCACCATTATCTTTGGCGTTTCTGGAGAGAGTTGCCAGAAGCGGGAAAGATTGGTATTTTTGACCGCAGTTGGTATGGTCGAGTATTGGTGGAGCGAGTCGAGGGTTTTGCTACGGAGTTAGAATGGCATCGTGCTTATCGGGAAATTAATGAGTTTGAGGAACAATTGACTAGTGCTGGTTATGTATTGGTAAAATTTTGGTTGCATCTGAGCCAGGATGAACAATTAAATCGGTTCACTGAGCGAAAAAATAACCCTCTGAAACAGTATAAACTCACTGAAGAGGATTGGCGGAACCGAGAACGGTGGCAATTTTACGAAGTAGCAGTAAATCAAATGATTCAGCGCACCAGTACTCCTACTGCTCCTTGGACTTTAATTGCGGGTGATGATAAGTATTATGCTCGTGTTCAAGTAATTCAAACAGTTACTGAAGCAATTAATAATCAACTGAAACGCCAATAAAGTTAGTTAATTTTTATTGTTTTATTCTAGAAAGGCTGAATGAATTAAGTTAGTTGATTAAGCAAAAAATCAAAAATTTCTCAGGAAAAAATCAAAAATCATGCTGGTACTTTTAACTAGAATTGTCTTCTTAATACTGATAATTTGTATGATTACATCACTCTGGCAAAGTTCAGGTGGTGATAAGAAAAATTTAATTTCTAAGTTGTTGCTGGTGTTTTCAATTATTCTGTTAATTATGGCATTTTATGCACCAGATAGTCCTGGTGGAGCAGTGGTATTTCGGTTTCTAGCTTTCGTATTTAAACCACTTGGTTTTTCCCTTGTGCTATTTATTTATGCAACAACTCTGATATCGAATGGAGGAGTCAAAAATCCAGCCCCTACTTTAATTATAACTGCATTAATAGTTCTGATAATTTCTAGTACGCCAGTGTTTGCTTTCTGGATAGCTCAACAAGCAGAAGAAGATGCTATAGAAGCTATTTCTGCCTCGGCTTGTTGTGACCAAACGGCAGATGCAATTGTATTATTAGGTCAGGGAACAACTCAACCACAAATACCAGACAGAATTCAAATTCAATTAACAGATACAGCCGAGCGTATTATTTATGCAGCTCAGTTATATAAAAAAGGTTTGGCTCCTTATCTAATAGTCAGTGCTGGTCCGAGAATAGAGGATGATAGTAACACAATTGAAGTTTCAGATATCAAAAAAGTATTAGTTGAATTGGGCGTGCCAAGATCGGCTATTATTTTGGAACCGGATGGGTCAACTTTACGCCTCAGTGCGATAGAAACTCGTGAAATATTAGATAACAAAGGCTTAGATCCTGTTGTAATTCTTGTTACTTCTGCTCCTCAAATACGACGTGCTAGTTTAACTTTTACTGATTTAGGAATGAAGGTTATTCCGGCTCCCACAGACTTTAACACTCTGCATCCTTATGGAGAATATTCCCGTCGTTTCTCCTTAGCAGATTTTGTTCCTAAAGCAGAATCACTGCTACTAACTACGAAAGTTTGGGAAGAATATTTGGCATTATTTTACTACTTCTTGCGCGGTTGGTTAGCTCCTGGTTTTTAAGGATTTTTTTTGCAGAAGAAAGAATTAAGAAAACATCTATTAGTCAATAGGGTTGGCTGAAAAATTCATAGGAATGGGGATAGGTAACAGAGAAGAGTTTTATGGGCAATAATATCAGTTTATTTACCGTATAACCCCTGCAAAATTGATGATTTTTGCTCCGTTAAAACTATTTAATTACACTTTTTGACTGATTGAATAATCTTCAAAACATTAATTTATTAAAGCTTTGGATTTATTTAGCCAGCCCTAACTAGATATTTCTCAATCTAGAAAATTTATAAGTGGTGGGATAAAATTAATGTTGCACTTTTGATCGTTGTGAGTAGGAAGTAGGGAGTAAGAAGCACACAGACAAAAATATAACTAAGTAGTAAATATACAAATAAATTTGTGTACCTACTTATGGACATTTTTCTGCAATACTTTTGTCTGTCTCCATACACTTTTCTATTTTTCTCTTGTTTGTCAGTATTTTTTCCTACACAGCTAAAATAGTACTTTAGGAAAATTGCTTAATCCCTTTCAAAAAATATGTTTCACTACTTTAGTTGTGCCACGCCAGTAGGTTAAAAAATAATATTTAATGCCCTACTATTTTTGATAAGTATAGAAGGGCATTTTTTTTGTTTGTTCAATAATTTAGCTCTAATCAAACTTACACAAGAACCTGACAATAGTCAGCATTTACTCTCAGTAAAGAAATAGAATAAACTTACATAAGTCATACAGACAAATTTTGCGGTAAGTTGTCAAGTTTATTATTTTCCGGAGGGTAAGTAATCACTTGCTCCTTTTGTTTTCTTTTGTGTGTTCCTTTTCCTGAATGATTACAGCAGTTTTCAAGTTGATGAAATTCAAAGTTTTAGGACTTTAGAGAACAGGTAGCAGGGAAAGTAGAAAGAGGTTAATTTTAAAATGTACCTCACTATCCTAAAAAGTACTTTCAATAATTGATAATTGATAATTAACTCTGTCTTAAAGGAAGAGGATTGATACCAAGGAGAAAAATTTTCACTTCTCTTGGTCGATTGGATATGGCGAGGTATCCTCGCCATCCCCCGACCGCTTTTCTTCTTAAAAGAAGAGGCTTTAAACCAGACCGATTAATTATCAATTGTCAATTGTTAATTATCCATTGGTAAATTCCTTAATAGCTGAAAAATTGTTAAATTTAGCTCTCTGATTTTATACATTCTGGGGAAAAAGGTTCAAGACAAAAAGAAGGTTTAACTCCTGGTTTGCTGAGATTTAATTTAGAATTTTTCCTGGTTTCAGATGATTCATAATCACCCACAAACTCACGGTTAATTAGAAAAACAGCTAATATAGATAAGAGCAAAATAAGGATTATATTTTGTCCAGTTGGTTTTGGTTTTGGAGGTGGAGGACCTTTGATTTCAAGTTTAAGAGAATTAATATCAATTACTCCTTTATCATTTAAACTGCCTTTTAACGTAAATTCCTTATTTGCCATATCTGTTAATCCTATTTAAGTCAACTTGAAAAACATATATATTACAACAAGGGTGGTAATGTATGTGTAAATTTTCTAACTTCTAGGTGTAAAAAGTTTACAAATAACTGAAAAATTGATTTGAGTAAAATTAAATACTGGAAGTTAGTTTTAGGCAATATCAATTTGCAGTTTTACTGCTTTTAAGATAGTCGGTTTTTGCCTAACTTCTAACAAGTTATAATTGAATTAAAAATCAACCAAGTTATTGTTTTAACCTTTGACAATCATAGCATTATCTAAAATCTAAAATACCACCCATTATGACAACATCTTCTCAACTACGACTCCAAAAACTAGCTACCTACTTACGCCCCCACTGGCGAAACTCATCATTAGGCATTTTTTCCCTACTAATAGTTAATGCTTTGGGAGTCTATATTCCCAAATTAATTAGCGAAGCAATAGATGATTTAGAGGTAGCAACCAAATTTGATGAATTCTTATACTATGTGGTGGCAATTGTAATTTTTGCCTCCATTATGTGGGTCATTAGAATAGCATCCCGCATTCTCATATTTGGAGTGGGGCGACAGGTAGAATTTGACCTCAAACAAAAGATTTTTGATCGACTCCTAAAATTAGAACCATCGTACTTCAGTAATAATACGATTGGAGATTTAATTAACCGCGCCACAAGTGACGTTGATAATATCCGCAGACTATTAGGGTTTGCAGTATTAAGTATTGCCAATACAATTTTTGCCTATGGTTTAACTATGCCAGTTATGCTTTCTATTAATGTGCGGTTAACTTTATTAGCAATATCTGTATATCCTATAATGCTAATACTGGTGCAAATCTTCAGCAATAAATTGCAAATGCAACAGTTAGCTGTGCAAGAAGAACTTTCTAATATGAGCGATATGATTCAAGAGGATATGAATGGTATTTCTCTAATCAAAATATATGCTCAAGAGGAAAACGAACGACAGGCTTTTGGGGATTATAATCAACGACTTTTAGAGGTGAATTTAGACTTGGCTAAAACTCGTAACTTTCTTTTTCCTATCCTAGTTGGTTTAGCAAGTCTAAGTTTGTTAATATTACTTGTTAATGGGTCAAGCTACCTGGAAAGTGGTGAATTAACAATTGGTAATTTTGTCGCTTTGATTCTTTATGTTGAGCGTTTAGTTTTTCCCACTGCATTATTGGGTTTTACAATTACCGCATATCAAAGAGGAGAAGTAAGTATTGACCGTATAGAATCTATTTTGACAGTTGAGCCAAAAATTCAAGACCACGAAATACCTCTGGTTTTTCCAAAAACAGTTAAAGGTTGGGTAAGAAGTAAAGAATTAACATATACTTTTCCAGACAGTAAAATACCAGCTTTAGACAAGGTAAATTTTTTGATTAAACCAGGAGAAACTGTTGCTATTGTCGGACCTATTGGTGTAGGAAAATCAACTTTAGCCAATACATTACCTCGGCTGTTAGATATTAAAATAGACCAATTATTTATTGATGGCTATGATGTAACTCAACTAAAACTGGAAGATTTACGAAAGGCGATCGCCTATGTTCCTCAGGAAAGTTTTCTATTCAGTACAACTATTAAAAATAATATCCGTTATGGCGACCCATTTAAAGAAGAAGCAGATATAGAAACTGCTGCTAAACAAGCACAAATTTATGAAGAAATTCTCAATTTTCCCCAACAATATGAAACTATGGTGGGAGAAAGAGGGATTACTTTATCAGGGGGGCAACGACAGAGAATTGCATTAGCCCGTGCTCTATTAGTTGATGCTCCAATTTTAATTTTAGATGATGCACTTTCCAGCGTAGATAATCAGACAGCAACAAATATTCTGCAAAATTTATCAACTGGAAATCAAAAGAAAACTGTCATTTTTATATCTCATCAAATGTCTGCTGCGGCTACTGCTGACCGAATTTTTGTGATGGATAAAGGGAAAATTGTTCAAAGAGGAAATCATGCAGAATTAGTAGAGCAATCAGGTTTATATCAGTTACTTTGGAATCAGCAGAAACTCAAACAGTTATTAGAATAGAGATAGGCGTGAAAAAGAATAGATTTTTTGCATAAGTAGGCAACAGCTCCGGAAAAAAAATAGGCTAAAAAAAATAAATTTTGAGGAAAAAGGTACGAAAAAAAAATTTAATCAGTGAATGAGTGTAAAAGAGTTAATGTAATACCAATTCACTTTAAGGATGTCACAAATAGTTTCGCTCCTTCAAATGTCAAATAATTGCCTGAAACTATTGTCTCCTCAAAGTTTTTAGCCGAGCAAATTTAACTTCTGACTGTAGTGAAGTGCGTCAAAGATTCTGTTTGCGTAGCATTTCCGGAGTCAAGGAGACCGACCAATTACACACTCGCTTCTGACTTCTGACTTCCGTGAAACGGTATAACAAGCTCTACTCAGAGTAGTTTGAGTGACAGGCTTATATAATTTATGGAGATATCTCATAGGAAGTATCTGTGGTAGTAGGTGGCAGGTGGAATCTGCCAATAAATACACTGAAAATCATCACAACCGCTCAACGAATTACTATAGTTTTTCTATCTTTTATATCTACTAACTTCTCTATCAGTTTCTCACATCTGATTCCTGATTGTTATATAAAATAAACTTGAAAATAGCGATTACTAAAGCCAAGCTATCGCTAACCGTTATCTAATATATTCGGTAGGTTATGGCGCATAGCAATCTGACTTTATTATAAGTGTAAAATTATTCCGGTCTAATATCATGTCCGGATAATTAGTGATAAAAAACTTTCTCCTCTTCTTCTTCTTTTTTCTTCTTTTTTCTTCTTTTTTTTCTATCCTGACTCCTCTGTGTTTATTTATAACTATTCAACCGGACATGATATAACTCACTCTGCACAAAGGTTTAATCTTTGATTTATAAATACCCACTAAGAGAAAAATTATGCAGGTAACTGAACAAAAATATTACTCGACCGATGAGTATTTAAAATTGGAATAAATAGCAGAATTTAGAAGTGAATATCACGAGGGTAAAATAATTCTAATGGTTTGGCTCCACACCGAATCATAATTTAATATCACTAAACTTTAGTTGAGCACTGAAGTATCCACTAAAAGGTAAAACTTACCGAGTATTTATGAGTGATTTACATTTATGGATACCTGAATCTAGACTTTATACTTATCCAGATTTAATGATTGTTCCTACTCTCTTAGTTTATGCTGAAGGTAGAAGAGATACTATTACTAATCCTCTGATATAGCGTTTCTCACTCTCGTGAAGTAGAAAAGTTTGAGATTTTAGGAAATAGGGAATAGGGAATAGGGAATAGGGAGAAAAAAAATACTGTACCTCATTAGCTTGGGAATATAATTGCAGAAGTATTATCAAATTCTATAATAAACATGACTCAGCTTTAAGATAAATTTCCTGAGATGAGAATCTTGATGTAGCAGTGGAATTTGACTAACTTACAAACATATAAATTATGAGTAACTTACAAACAGAAAATTTAACTGATACTTGGATAACTGCCTCTTGCTCAGAATATCTACAAATAATTCAAAGTCTAGATGTACAAGTTATTGCATTTGCCGTAGCGGATGGAGGTAGTAAACAAATTAAAGAATCTCTAGTTTTACCAGAATTAAAAATTTCCCTACTTGACGAAGCATTCCCAGGTGGTCGAAATATCAATCAACCTT
>JBARXI010000298.1:0-3714 GCA_049647275.1 Microcoleaceae cyanobacterium | reverse complement strand
TGATTCTGAAGAGGATAGTAAAATTAGTCAAATTGAAAAAATATTACGAGAAAAAACTAATTGGGAGCAAAAAAGACTTTTTGGTATTAATAAAATCCTAGACCGTCTCGGAGAAAATCTACAAAGTCGTGATGATTATTGGTTGATGAGTCTGACTGGTGCGGGAGGGATTGGTAAAACTTCTTTGACTGAAAAATTAGTAGGTGAATATGCTGCTGATTCAGGTTTTTATAAGTTAGCTTGGACGACTGCTAAGAGAATTTCTTTAGCAGCAGATATGTCTGTGAAAAAAAATAATAATAGAACAGATATCAATCCAGATCGTATTATTTATGATATTGCTTCACAGCTAAATATTAATTTACCACCAGCTAACACAGATCATTTTGCTGGCTTACAAAAAAAATTAAAATCAGAACCTTATTTAATTGTGATTGACAATTTAGAAACTTTACCGGAATATGAATGGCTTTTAGCAAGATTCAACCCTTTCGACCCGATGTGCAATATTAGACCGAGTAAAGTTATTTTGACATCTCGTAAAGACTTAATAGCTAATAATTGTGCGGTTAGAGAAATTAAGTTGAGGGGTATAGATAAGTCAGCAACTTTTGAAATGATTCGATACCAAGGTCAAGAATTAAATATGATCCAACAAGCTTTGGATGAAGAATTAGAGCCAATTTATGAAAAAACTCAGGGTAATCCTTTAATGATTTTATTGGTTATCAATTTATTGAAAATATATCACGAACCTTTAGACAAAATATTTGAAATATTTGAACAAAATCAAGATTTTCAAAATTTTTTATATGAAGAATCTGTATGTTCACTGTCGGATAATGCTATGCTTGTTTTAAATTCAGCAATCAACTTTAGTCCTAATTCTTTAATTTCTCATTCAGACCTGAAAAAATCATCGGATTTAAATGATGATGAATTTTCACAAGCTATACAGGAGTGTAGTGGATTAAACCTTTTAGATAGCAGTCGTAGTCTTACCTCTGAATCCAGATATTCTATTCATAGCCTACTCTATGAATTTTTAAGGAGAATAAATGATGAATAAAATAATTATCGAAAGCTATAACAGAATCTAGCCGATTAAACTTTTTAGATAGCAGTCGTAGTCTTAAATCTGAATCCAGATATTCTATTCATAGCCTACTCTATGAATTTTTAAGGAGAATAAATGATGAATAAAATAATTATCGAACCACAAGTTAGTCGTCGAGAACTTTTAAAAAAAAGATTGCGTAAAAACAAACCAGACCCTCAGCGCCATTTATCTCTACTTTTGTCAAAGTCAGATTTAGAAATTGATTTAGAAAATGTGATTACAGCTTTAAAAGATAACTATAATAACAATGAATATTTACCAACTCGTTCTCAGTTATTAATTAAATTCATAGACAAAGCTATATTAATTTTGGGTACAACTCAAGAATGGCTTGATGAGATAGAGCAACTTATTAATGAATATGAAAAAAACTCAATAAATTCACCTGCTATTCTATATTATGCAAAATCTAGATGTTTAAAAAATTTATCAGTTTCTTCTCCACAAGCAGAGTTTTATCTCAAGAAAGCTATAACTATAGAAACAGATATATACACTCGAATAGATTATCAATTAGAACTGGCAATGTATTATGAAAATACTAGCCAATATCAGAAAATGAAAATAATTCTTGACCAGTGTGAAATCTTATGTAGGCAAAATCCTAATTTAGACAAACAGTTAGCTAGAACTTTGCATTACTTGGGACATTATTATTTCTATACATTTAAGTTGGAGAAGGCAGCTAATTACATGAATCAAGCTCAAAATATTTTGGCAACTATTTTGCAAGAAAAAAGATACAAAGAAACAAAAAAAATTGTGAAATTACTTACCACTTGTTTGCATTATTTGGGTCTGGTTTATTTTGCCCAAAATAATTTTGTCCAGGCATCTAAATTCTATATCAAATCTCAACAAGTTTTAGAAACATCTAGCAATGAATACATTTTAAATAATGACTTAGGTGCCACTGCATTTTATCACTTAAGATTAGCTCAAGCTTTAGAAGCGTGTAAATTAATTGAAAGTGCAGATTATCACTATCAGAAAAGTCAAAAAATATTTATGGAATGCGGTAATCGTTCTGGTAAAATGCAAGTATCTTTAGCCAGAGCAAATTTGATAGGTAGTTATGTAGATAGTTCCACTTCTAATAAAAAAAGTCTTGTAGAAAAGCAAGCACAACAAATTAGAGAAGCTGCTGAAGATGCACAAGCCATAGGTTATAATCGTGGCTACCTAGAAGCTTTATTGCGATTATTTTTACTAGATATTAAACATGGGAGAATAAGAGATTTGATTAAAGTATGTTTTGCTATTATTACAGCTTCTGAATTTTATAAATTTATTTTTACTAATCCAAGAGTTTTGATATCTAAATTACAACTAGCCTTCGGATTATATAGTATGGGGCCTTATTTCATAGCTCGATTATATCAAAAGCAAAAAAAGCAACCTAATACTATTCTTAAATATTGCCCTTGCCACGACCCCGAATGTAGAAAAATTAGAGGTGAAATATAAATAGGGTTAGAGAAAAGTAAATAATCAGGAATTTCTATTAGAAAAAATAGTAAGTAGGGCGTGAAAAAAAATGAGGTATATTACAAATTTAAGCGGTTTCCCTCTTTCGATTTTCTTTCTTTCCCTACCTAAAACAGGGGAAAGCCAGAAGATACTGCGCTTTTTGTTTAACAGGGTTCAGGGGCGATCGAAAGAAAGAATTATATGGCAAAAATTTTAATATTTTATATAAAATAGCCGTAAATATTCCTCTTTGCTTATCCACGAAATAATTAAGGCAATTTCTATGCAAGTTCAAATTGAAAAACGCTATTACACTCCTGAAGAATATCTATCTTTAGAAAAAACTGCAGAGTACAAAAGTGAATATCATAATGGAGAAATAATACCGATGACCGGAGGTACAACCAACCATAATCTAATTGCCGGAAATTTCTACGTTTACTTAAGATATGCTTTGAGAGAAAAATCCTACAAAGTATTTTTTGCTGATGTGCGTTTGTCGATACCTTTAATGAATCGGTATGTTTATCCAGATGTGATGATAATTCAAGGAAAACCTGTATATGCTGGAACTGGAAAAACTACTATTACTAATCCATTAATAATTGTGGAAGTTTTGTCTGAGTCTACGAAAAATTACGATAAGGGAGAAAAGTTTGACTTTTATCGTTCAATTCCTGAGTTTCGAGAATATATTTTAATTGACCAATCCAAATATTATCTGGCACAATATACTAAAACTTCAGAAAATCAATGGTTATTTACTGAGTATAATGGAGAAAATAATATTCTCAAATTAGCAACTGTTGAAGTGTAAATTCCTTTCAAAGAAATTTATCAAGAAGTAGATTTTTCAGAAAGTGAATCATAGTAGTGGCGTGTTAAAATAGACGCAGAAACCGAGTTTATTAGAAAGTTAATAATCAAATTATTAGAGTCATCAACCCGGTCTCTTGGTTGGCGTGCTTAGTATTAATACCATGTCCGGATGATTAAGTATAATAAAAATGTTCTCCTCTCGCTCTCGAAGGAATATCCCAAATTTCTGCTCCTATTGAGTTTTCCCTCTTGAATTTACACCTACCACCTACCACCTACCACCTACCACCTCAGAACTTTATTAT
>JBARXI010000297.1:0-17400 GCA_049647275.1 Microcoleaceae cyanobacterium | reverse complement strand
TTTAATGAAGAATTAGAAGAAATTACTGCCTTAAAATTAATTGTTAAGGAGTTTGCAGTTACAGCTAAACAAGATGGCAAACTACCAATTGTGCTATTATTTAATGTTCAGGGATATGACGATCATTTATATCAGTTACTCAGACAAACTTTGGCAGAAAATTCGATTCCATTTGTGAGTACCCATAATATTGTTCCTGCTACTGACATTAGAAATTTTATCGGTGATGGGCACTTTACTAAAAGTGCAAATAAGTTGATAGCAGCAGAGGTACTTAAGTTGATGAATCAACGTCTTAATCGACCAGCAACAAATCCTCAGATAATTGATAATTTATTAACAGAATAATGCCAATTATTGACAGTGATAAAGTTGATATTTATAGGTGGTAATTTTTGAAAATTAATCTGAAAAATTGGTACTGTTACGTTAAAATCACTCGGAACTTTTACCAATAAATTGATAGCAACAGAGGTACTTAAATTGATGAATCAACGCCTTAATCGACTAGCTAAAAATCCTCAGATAATTGATAATTTATTAACAGAATAATGCCAATCATTGACAATGATAAAGCTAATATTTATACCCGTCTATAGGTGGTAATTTTTGGGAATTAATCTGACAATTTGGTACTGTTACTTTAAAATCACTCAGAAAATTTACTAATAAATTGATAGCAGTAGAGGTACTTAAGTAGGTAGGCACGAAAAAAACTAAGTATGTAACAAAAAGTAAAGTAGCTCCGAAGCCTCTTGCCTTCTGCCTCACAGGAGTGCGCTACCAGATGCTAGGTCGGCTTGCGCTCTTAGCCCGCAGGTGGCGCTTCGTTCCGACCTCTGTCGCCGACGCGGGGTCGCACCGCTTCTGCCCTCTGCCTTCCTAAGCAGGATAAATTTTAACGCCTACCTAACCTACTTACAGCACTTTTTAAGATGGTGAGGTACACCATAAAATTAATATCTTTTCCCTATTCCCTAAAGTCCTAAAATTTTGTACCTCATCAACTCCGAAACTGCTGTAAGTTGATGAATTAACGTCTTAATCGACTAGCTAAAAATCCTCAGATAATTGATAATTTATTAACAGAATAATGCCAATCATTGACAATGATAAAGCTGATATTTATACCCGTCTATAGGTGGTAATTTTTGGGAATTAATCTGACAATTTGGCAGTGTTAAGTTAAAATTACTTGGAAAATTTACTAACCATAAATCGAAAGGATATTCCTGTTGATTTATGGTTTGCTGAAGTAAATTTATTGGATTTTCTGTATCTGATTTTTGATGTACTAAAATAAATTTGATTTTATCTAAATTAATCTCTGTATGAGTCATTAATTTCTCACGACAAATAACTTCATCGCTACATTGGTGTTCTACATCCCTTTCGTGTCTAAACTGATTCAAACTTTTTTTCATATTCCAAGCTATTCCCATCAATTCCCCAGTTTCAACATGGGTGTGATGAATAGTGGCAATAAGTACTGGTTTATTTGATATCTTTTGAATTAGGGAAACTAATAAATCTGGTCGATAATATTTTTGATAGCCTAAATTTGATACAACAGTTAACCCACTTAATAAAGCTATTAACCAAATTAACATTACGGTTTTTTTTCCAGTAGTTGTGAAAATAGATAAATTGCAAAATTGACTTTGAACGAATTGTGTTTTGAAAATTTGAGCTAGTATTGCTGCAACTAAAATAATTACGGCTGGAAAATACACAAAACTGTAACGAGCACCTCTAGTTAAGTCAATACCAAGAAGATAAGTAAAAGCAAAAAATAACAGTACATTGGCTAATATTACTCCAGCGAAAGAAATGGTAGATAAACTAATATCTGACTTTTTTAAGCAGACCTTCATGCCACTTATAAATATCGGAAATACCCAAATTAAGAATAAAGTCATCACCACAGCAGAAATAATTGCTATGGCAAAATCAGGTGATTCTATCGGCAATAAAAATAACATAGTAATCCCTGTAGCGAGGAATTGAACAATCGGACTGAGTAAATTTTTTAGGTTACTATCGCTAATCGAAATCCATTCGGTTAATTCACTGCTATAACCATTTTTCCAGAAAGGCAGCCAAACTAAACCACCAGCTAAACTGCCAATAATTACAATATAGAAACTAGCAATTGATTTGATAAAAATGTGGTTTTTGGGGTTTGGAGTTTGAGAAACAAATTTGCCAATTTTTTCTACTTGAGAGGCGGTTTTTTGAGAAAAGATAATTTGAGGCAACCAAAACTTTTTGCCAAACCAGCCTCGATAAACTTTGCTAAAAGTCACCTCGACAAAATTTGATTTTTTATCTGTCTTTTGCACCAAAACCATAGAAACTAATACTATCGCTTCAGCACAGAGAGAGAGAGTAAAAAAATAGTGGATGGCAATACCTAAAGTATTGACTATTACCCAAATAAATGCCACAAAAATCGGCAGAGGTTGACCTTGCTGAAGACAGCGAATACTAACAATTAAACAACTAAACGAAGCAATAACAAATAAAATAGCTAAACTGTAATGACGGGCTTCTTGGGCAAGATAAATACTATAAGGAGAAACTGCCATTATTGCTGCAGCGAGTTGCCCGACTAACCGAGAATGAAAAGCCAGTCTACCTAAACCATAAATGGCAGGAATAGAGAAAATACTAAACATGACACTCACAGACCGCGCACCCCACAGAGAAACTAATCCCGCTTCAGGGGGAAAAAGCTCTAGCCACCAGTGAGTCAAGATAAAATAGACAGGTGGGTGGTTACTATGAGTTAATAGGTTATCAACTACATCCTTAATTCCGGCGTTGGGATGAGGTTGTAAGGGTTGGAGTAAAATTTCAGGAGCGATGCCTCGATCTAGCGGCACATCCTGGAAGCTATTACCCAAACTAAAAACCAAGGTAGAAAATTCATCTGCCCAAGGTGGTTTGCCAGTTAAGTTGGTCAGGCGCAGACAAGTAGCGATCGCTATCCAAATCAGCAATAGCAACCATTGACTTTGTAAACTCCTGCGCCAGAAGTTGACTATTCTCTGATTGATTTTCTGATTAAACTTTCTCACTCTTACTTTTAACCCGATAAATATGACTACTTTGAATTTGACAAACCAAAACCTAGATATAAACTTGGAGAGAATTTTAAGTCGCGCCCTCGAAGGTTACGACCTATCTACAACAGAAGCACTATTATTGTTATCTCCAACTGCTCAACCAAATTTCGGAAAATCTGTCTTAACTCAACTTCCACCAGAATTGACTGCTATCCAGAAAACTGCAGATAAACTTCGACACCAACAAACAGGAGATACTGTTACTTACATCATCAACCGGAATATTAATTTCACCAATATTTGCGAACAACATTGTAGTTTTTGTGCTTTTCGCCGAGATGAGGGTGATGCGGGTGCTTTTTGGTTAGATATTGGTCAAATTTTGGAAAAAGCTAATGATGCGGTGCAACGAGGGGCAACAGAAATTTGTATGCAGGGAGGATTAAATCTTCAAGCTAAAGTTGCAGGTAAATCTTTACCTTATTATTTGCAACTGGTGAAAGCCATTAAGGATGAGTTTCCTCAATTACATTTACACGCTTTTTCTCCTCAAGAGGTACAGTTTATTGCTAGAGAAGATGGTGTGAGTTATGAATATGTAATTGCTGCTTTGCGGGATGCGGGAGTGGGGTCGATGCCGGGTACTGCTGCGGAAGTTTTGGATGATGCAGTGAGGCGGGTTATTTGCCCGGAAAAAATTGATACGGCGACTTGGTTGGAAATAGTCGGCACAGCGCATCGGTTGGGAATGCCAACCACAAGTACAATGTTGTGCGGTCATATTGAAACCTCTCAACAACAGATTTTACATTTGGAGAGATTACGGTCGCTCCAACAAATTGCCATTGAGAAAAATTATCCGGCGAGAATAACAGAGTTTATTTTATTACCGTTTATCGGGCAAGAAGCACCTGCACCTTTGCGTCGGAGAGTAGGGCGCGACCAACCTATTTTACTGAATGTTTTGTTATTAACGGCAGTGTCGAGAATATTTTTAGGAAATTGGATTATTAATCATCAACCAAGTTGGGTAAAAATTGGTTTGGATGGAGCAAAGGAGGCGTTGAAGTGGGGTTGTAATGATATTGGTGGTACGTTAATGGAGGAACATATTACGACAATGGCGGGTGCTGTTGGGGGTACTTGTATGGAAGTCGAAAGTTTGCAAGAGGCTATTAGAGATTTGGGGAGAAGCGATCGACAGAGGGATACGCTTTATTTAACTCAGAAGTCAGAAGCGAGTGTGTAATTCTGAGGTCTCCTCAGAATGCAAGAGACAGTCAGAAGTTAGAAGTATTTGCAGGTTGGGTTGAGGTTACATCAAATCCGGATAATTAGTTATCGAAAACATAAGTGCCTTCTAATCTTATTCTTTTCCTTCTGCCCTCTGCCTTCTGAGCACAGATATGATAAGTATTTAACCGGATTCTATATTACATTAGCGTTTGGGTAGCATTCGGAACGAAAGCTTATCAGCAGAATAAACCACAATGTGCAAACAAACCAAAGACATCATCTTCAGTAATTTGAGCGATGTAGCTGCCGCTAGGCTCCGCCAACGCTTC
The DNA here is from genome assembly GCA_049647275.1 of Microcoleaceae cyanobacterium. Taxonomy (GTDB): domain Bacteria; phylum Cyanobacteriota; class Cyanobacteriia; order Cyanobacteriales; family Microcoleaceae; genus JASJEE01. The sequence goes on along the minus strand of JBARXI010000297.1, from coordinate 12,767 downwards.
GGTAATAACTCAATTTAATTCTTCTTGAGTTCGGGCTTTACCAGAGCGGAGAAACTCCTTGAATTTTGACCAACATAGTTCAATGGGTGACAAATAGGCGTGAGTAAGCAGGTAAGAACATTAACTTGGCTCCTACTGAGTCAATTAATTCTTGAATTCTAAAACCTTTGTGGACACTTAAATTATCCATGAGTACAATTGCTCAAGCGCCATAATTGAGGTAATAAAATCTGCTCTATGTATGTTTCAAATACATTTTTATTTGTACTACCAACTACTGTCATTGATGCAATTAAATCATCAAGACTTAATGCCCCTAAAACGCTTGTATTTTTACCTTTATTTCTCGGGGCATCGGTTACGACTCTTTCTCCTACTTTTCCCCGACTATAAAGACGAGTCATTGCTAAATTAACTCCTGATTCGTCAACAAAAACTAAATTATTTATATCTACTATATCTAGCCATTTTCGATACTGATAGCGTTTTTGTTTAATATCTTCTCTATCTTGTTCTGAAGCACAAATACTTTTTTTTTCTACTTATCTTGAGTTTTTTTTAAGTCCGATACATTGTTGATATACTAACCTTCACTCCTGTGTGAATTGCTAGATATTCGCATAACTCACAAAGCATGCATATCTGGTTTTTCTTGTATTTCCTGCTGAATTAAAGAGTCAAAATTATGATCGATTTTAGCCTTTGATCCTTCTTCATGTTGCTTTGGATTAACAGTTCCTGTAGTTCTATAATGCCGCTCCGATCTCAATGTTTCGCTGCGCGTTTAATGTCGCTCCGCGTTGCGTCAGCCTTGCAGGAAGCTCGTCTCCAAAGCCCGCGCCAAAGGTTCGGTAAGTTGGGATAAGTTCAGTAGAACGGTTTTACATCATAATTAAAATAGATAATTTTCGATGTTTTTACTGTATCGAAAATTATTTTTTTTGAAATTAAATCAACGCTAAAATTTTCCGCCATTTCCCCTATAGCCGATTTCTTTTGTTAGCAACTACAATCAAAATAGGCAAAATAAAATAGCAAAAAATAGCAAATATCACCCGATTATTTTTTTTGCTTAAAATCTATCAATAAATCAGGAATATATCTATTTCTATTATGGTTGACTTTACTGTAGCAATATGTACTTACAATGGTGAGGCTCGTCTACCTGAAGTTTTAGAAAAACTGCGCAAATGTATAAAATACACAACAGTTCAGAAACAGAATATTTCTTGGGAAATCATTGTTATTGATAACAAGAGTAATGACAATACTGCCAAAATTATCAGAGAATATCAATCTAACTGGTATCAAGATTATCCAATTAAATATTATTTTGAACCTCGACAGGGGTTAGCCTTTGCCAGAAAATGTGCAATGCAAAAAGCGGAAAGTGAATTAATTGGCTTTCTTGATGACGATAACTTACCTTTTCCTGATTGGGTAACAGCAGCTTATACTTTTGGTAAATCTCATCCCAAGGTAGGTGCTTATGTAGGTCAGTCTCATGGAAAATTTGAAGTGACTCCACCTCTAGGTTTTGAAAGAGTAGCCAGCTTTTTTGCTCTAAGAAAAGCAGAAACGGCATTTTGTTACAACCACAAATATAAGTCTGCTCATCAACGAGTATATCCTGCAGGTGCTGGAATAGTTATTCGTAAACAAGCTTGGTTAGAAAGTGTTCCTGAAACTGTTACTCTTCCACAGACTGGGGAAGATGTAGAAATGTTGTCACATATTAGAAATAATGACTGGGAAATTTGGTTTATACCAGAAATGGAAATTGAACACAAAATATATAAATATCGTCTGGAAAAGGATTATTTAATTAGGTTTTTTCGCTCCATTGGTTTAACTCGATATCAAACTAGAATGTTAAATTATCCTCAATGGCAAAAACCATTAGTAACTCCTTTTTATCTAATGAATGATTTGAAAAAATTTATTGTTCATTTGATTAAATATCGCCTGACTCTAAAGAGTGATATTATTGCTGCTGGCGAACTAAAATTTTTATTGGCTAGTTTTTACAGCCCTATCCATAACTGCTGCCAATATTTGAAAAATCCCAGAAAAAATATCCTTAAATTTCCATTATCTGTATTTTGTACAAAATTTGGGAAAGAGGCAGGAAATAGAGGGGATAATCCAGGAAGCCAGTTAGAAGCGGGTCGGAATAAACCCCTAACAAAAGAGCAGCAAATCGTATATTTTGGTGAAGGTATTAAACCCCGTTAGGCGAGGCAAAAGCCTTGAAAAGCCGATTTTTTTCCTCCTATCTTCTCGTCTCAAGGACTGATAATTTGTGCAAAACCTAACTTACAATTGATAATTAATTAATCAGCTTTAAAGCCTCTTCTTTTAAGAAGAAAAGCGGTCGGGGGATGGCGAGGATACCTCGCCATATCCAATCGACCAAGAGAAGTCAATAATTTTCTCCTTGGTATCAATCCTCTTCCTTTAAGGGAGATGTAATTATCAATTGTTCATTATCAATTCTTGAACTATTTCTTTTATTGCCACCAAAGCTAAAGTTTAAAAGTCAAAGCTTAATTATTTGATAGTCTAAAACTCCCTTCTGTACTCTTAGGTTCAAAACTTTTTTAAACATCACAAGTATTAAACTCAAAGTACAAATATTTAGGCTAAACTAATGTTGTTACAAACTCATAAGTACAGCAATCAATTGATGACACATACTAATGCTTCTGGGATTAAAAAAACTCTGGATAAATCTCTCGAAAATCTGGGAAATTTTGAAAAATGTGCTTTATTACAATATCCCCGTCATATCAATATTGGAGACCATATGATTTGGTTGGGAACAATCTTTTATTTAACTAATATACTCAAGACAAAAATAACTTATGCTTCCAGTGCAGAAGAATTTTCTCAAGCAGAAATGGATGAAAAAATTGGTGATTCTCCAATTATTTTACATGGGGGAGGAAACCTAGGAGATATTTGGTATGGACATCAAACATTTCGTGAATATGTGATTTCTCAAAATCATCATCGCCCGGTTATTGTGATGCCACAAACTATTTATTTTCAGGATAAAAGTTATTTAAAAAAGTCGGCAAAAATATTTAATTCTCATCCAAATTTAACTTTATGTGTTCGCGATCGCTATAGTTATGATTTTGCTTTAAAACATTTCTCTAGCTGTCGAATTATTCTTGCGCCTGATATGGCTTTTCAAATGGCGGATATGTCTTATTTTTCTGTGACTAAGACTCCTGAAAAATCTATTCTGTATCTTAAAAGAACAGATAAAGAACTAAATCAAAGTTTTTTGCCAGAATTAATGAAAATTTCTAATTTAGTAATTGCAGATTGGATTTCTTATCATCAAAAATGGAGTCTGGGAAAACCTAATTCTAAATTTAGACAGATATTAGCTAAACTTTACCGGGAGGTTTGGCAACGGGGTTTAGCAACTCCTCAAGAATTAATAGATAGACGAATGTGGCTGAAAACTACTACAGAAAATATTGATTTTAATTCCCTATATAATCCATCTATGCACCGTCTTTCCTTAAGTTTTCTCCATAGTGGAATTTATCAGTTTCAAAAATATCCTTTGATTATTACAAGTCGTTTGCATGGGCATATTTTGTGTGTACTTTTGAATATACCCCATATATTTTTGCCCAATTCTTATCACAAGAATCAAGGCTTTTATGAGACTTGGAGTTGTAATATTCCTTTTTGTAAATTCGTTTCAGATATTACTCAAATTGAAGCGACTATTGAAGAATTTTCTGAAAAGTATGATTTATTTGTATCTGATATCAAATCTGGGTAAGGGCGTTATTGTCTAGTTTAAAAGTCAGGAGTAGGGGTAATATCATGTCCGGTTGAATATTTATAAATAACGAGGGAGGAGTCATTTCAGTAGAAGTGGGATGGTGCGTTACGTAAGACTAACGCACCCTACTGCTAAAATAGTTAATTATTGTAGGGTGTGTTAGACGGCTAAAACTTAGATTGTCAAAGGTATTTAAAAATCCGTCGTAACGCACCTTTTTCGATGTGTCACTCCACTACTAAAATAGTTGATTATTGTAGGGTGTGTTAGACGGCTAAAACTTAGATTGTCAAAGGTATTTAAAAATCCGTCGTAACGCACCTTTTTCGATGTGTCACTCCACTACTGGAGTGACACGCCCAAAAATGTAGGCCCTTGTAGAAGAAGTGGGATGGTGCGTTACGTAAGACTAACGCTGCTCCAGTTGACGGTGGGGTATTAAACCCATAAGGGAAATGATAAAAAAAGATTGGGGTGAGAATTTAAAATATTTCTCACCCCTATTTTCTTCCATTTTTCTTCAGCAGATTAGTTTTAATTAACACCCTGTAGGGTCCAATATTTTTGCTCTAGATTCTACTAGATACAAAAATGTTCAATTTTGTTGTCTTAGAGATTAACAGGCTAACTATATAATTAAGCTTGACTACTGAGTTTTGGTAGCTTCAGTAATTAGCTATTCTTTTTCTTCAAACCGAAAACAGAAGCTGCAGCTACTACACCTAAGCCTAACATTGTTGTGGGTTCGGGAACCTTTGAAACAACAACACCAGAGAAAGCTGCTTCATAAGTATTACCAGCATCTAGGTCGGCTTGTGTAATTGTACCCAGAGTCTGGAATGTAAGTCTACCAGTCGCATTTGATTGCTCGCCAGTCGCACTTTCAAAGAAGCCCATAAAGTCAACTGTCACATCTGTAGTGCTAAAGAAGTTATCGTGTGTAAATGAAAATGGTGAAACCTCTGTAAGTGTCAAAGTATCTAAACCATCTAGAGCATCCAGATCCAGAAAAGATTGTAGGCCACCGGTATCTACATTTAAGTCAAAAATGTATGCGCTATCAAAACCTGTAAAACTATCAGATTTAAGTTTCAGATCGACTTGTGCCGTACCATCATCAGGTTTGAAGTCAAGAAAATTTGCACCGAACAGAACAGTTGTATCAGGATCGTCTATACCATCAAAACTAAACTGACCAGTTAAAGCGGCGGCATTAGCAGCACCAGCACTAAATACACCAGCTACTGCGAAAGGAATAGAAGCTAAAGAAGCGATAATTGCGTTTTTCATATTTTTTATCCTGTTTTTGTAAATGTTGACTTACTAGAAATAATGAAATGACGTTAGTGTATTTGCTCTGAGCAACTTGATTAACTTTACTCGGTAGTTGTAAGTTGAATCTCTCTTGCCCTCACAACTACAATCTAACTAATCCTACTGAGTTATTGCAACCCTTTTTGGCAGTCTTCATTCAATCTTTAAAAAACTCTCCTGCAATATCACTTACATTCCTGTAGTTTTACAAGAGATATTTGAGAAAAAATCGTGCTTTTTATTACATTAAATACAGTATTCACAACGAGGCCCATAAGTATCAAATACCTAGTATCTTTGTCTTAAATACGCAATATATATGAAAAATGACGAAAAAAGGCTTTATATAGACTCCTCCTCATAACACCACCCATCATCCCCAAAAATTAAGTGATGTTACCAAGATATTTATACGGAACAAAATCAAGCTTTAAGCATTAATACCAAGTTATTGTAAAGTCCGTCAATAATCATTTACAAATTGCGGGTAATCTGGTATATACAAAAAATAAATTTTGGTGTCACAATATTATATAGATAGAAAACCTGTTTTGTAAATTAAAGAAACTGTCATGGCCAATAGTAGTAATTTTCGTCAAGCAATGCGTGAGGCCCAAAGCCAATCCCTGGTAGGCCCCAACGTCATTGCTAATGCTTTACCCTTTGTAGGCGGTGGCCTCCTGCTCACAGCAGCAGGCACATTCGGCGGCTTGGGAGTGCTTAGATCAAACCCAGGCATATTTATGACTACCTTTTGGGTAGCCCTCATCGCTGAATTAGCATTGTTTTTTGTGGCCCGTGGAATTGCTGAAAAAGGCAATAATAATGTAGCCTTACCTCTACTGGCTACTTATAGCTTGCTATCAGGATATACCCTGAGTGGTTTGGTATTTGTAGCGTTAAAGACTCAAGGGGTAGGTATTGGAGGAGTAGGTTTTGCTGCCCTCGGTTGTGGTGTCACCTTTATTGCAGCTCGTCAAATAGGCTCCAATCTGTCTGAAGAAGATGGGATGGCCTTGACTAAAACGGTCAGCTTAGGTATTATCGCCCTACTTGTAGCAGTTGTAGGCCAAGTTATTTTTAGCTTTTTTGGTGTTTATACCCCCAGTTGGTTAGAAATCGGCATTTCTGGCATCGGCGTATTTCTGTTTGCTGGTGCTGCAGTGGTAGATTTCTACATTTTGCCCCGCACTTATCGTGACGACCAGTATATACCTGCAGCCTTGTCGATGTACTTAACCTACATCAACCTGTTTATTTTTATTCTGCGACTTGTAATTGCCATTAGTGGTGGCGGTCGCGATTAATAGTATTGTCCGCAGCGAGGTGGCGATTAAATCTGTTAACTTCCAGCAGTTGTGATGAATTGAGCCAGTCTTGTCCGCAGAGAGGCGATGCTCAAATCTGTTAACTTCCAGCAGTTGTGATGAATTGAGCCGAAGCAATCTCACAATTTCACGACTAGGCCCGAAGATTGCCACGGGGGGCGACAGTTTAGGTAACACCAAAATAATTACTTTCTGTGCCCCCCTCACTGCGGACAGTAAACTAAAAAGTTGGAAAACCCGGTGCAAGTACTAGATGTAGCACTCGAAGATAAACCAGGTTTATCTATAGATTTAAAATTGACCAATCGGAGGCGATCGCGATGGAAGTATTAGACATTAAACGAGAAATAGAAAATTTATCCTCTCGCCTGGGAAAAACCCAGGACTATCTTTGACATTCCAGCACTTAAAGCTAAAATTAAAGATTTAGAACAAGTTGCTGCTCAACCAGAATTCTGGGATGACCAAGCCAAGGCACAAAATATTCTGCAAGAACTTAACGATCTTAAATCTCACTTGCAGCAATATCAACAATGGCAAACTAATCTAGAAGATACAAGGGCGATCGTTGAGTTATTGGAATTAGAAACAGATGAATCTTTGCTAGAAGAAGCCAATGTTACTATCTCTAGTTTAAACGGCGAATTAGATCGGTGGGAGTTGCAACAGTTATTATCTGCTCCCTACGATCAAAGTGGGGCGGTTTTGACCATTAATGCAGGTGCTGGAGGTACAGATGCTCAAGATTGGGCCGAAATGTTGTTGCGGATGTACACCCGGTGGGGAGAAAGTCATAACTATAAGGTGCAGTTGGCAGAAATTTCTGAGGGAGATGAAGCTGGTCTGAAGTCTGCAACTTTGGAAATTGTTGGTCGCTATGCTTATGGTTATCTTAAAGCAGAGAAAGGCACTCACCGCTTAGTGCGGATTTCACCTTTTAATGCTAATGGTAAACGGCAAACTAGTTTTGCTGGAGTGGAAGTTATGCCAATACTGGATCGTTCTGTAGAGTTGGATATTCCAGAGAAAGATTTGGAAGTTACGACTTCTCGTGCTGGTGGTAAGGGCGGTCAAAATGTGAACAAGGTGGAAACGGCGGTGCGAGTTGTTCATCTACCTACGGGTCTTGCTGTACGTTGTACTCAAGAGCGCAGTCAGTTACAAAATAAGGAGAAAGCTTTGGCTTTGCTAAAGGCTAAGTTACTTATTGTGGCTCAAGAGCAACGAGCCAAGGAGATTAGCGAAATCCGGGGTGATATGGTTGAGGCAGCTTGGGGTAATCAGATTCGTAACTATGTTTTCCATCCATATCAGATGGTAAAAGATTTACGCACAACTGAAGAAACTACTGCTATTACGGATGTGATGAATGGTGAGTTGGATTCATTTATTGAGGCTTATCTGCGACAGGAAAATCAAATGGTTGATACTCAGTCGGCCTAGTATGGCAATTGTTACTTAGTATCAATGGGGTTTGGCAATGCTACTAGGGTGGGCTAATCTTTGCCCACCCTAGTAGAGTTTCCAGCTTTATTTTGTGGGCGGTCTTCATGTCCATTGACGCAAATATAAATCTTTCCCCCAAGCTTTCTCTTGCTCCCATAGGGGAGAATTATCTTCCCCGCTTTTTTAAGTCAGGGCGTTTTCATTCTCGGCGATTGCCTGTGGTACAGCGAAGCAATCGCAAAAAAAATCAAAGCGCTCTTTTTGTTGGTAAAATGAAAAAAAAACAGCACTTGATTTTGACTTTAAAGATATTATGATTAATAGTATCATTCATAAGTTGAAAAATGTCAAAGATTTTCGTCAAAATCGGGGTAAAATACATGGACTTTTGGTAGTTTTAAGCATAATATCCTTAAGTATGTGAAACGGAAATAGTAGTTACAAACAGAGCTAAATAGTTAGTAAGCTCGATCCAAATTAACTGATTAATATATTAAAAATATCCTCAACTCAAACAAGTTACCTTCATCTAGTACGATTAGGAGAGTAATGATAGGAGTAAAAGAGGAAGAAATACAATCAATTTTCGATGAAATAATATCGGCTAATTATTCATTTAATGAAGAAAATTGGATTGGAGTTGATAGGAAAAGTTTAACAAATACTTTAACCAATTATGAAAAAAATGAACAACATATGTTAAGGACAGGAGCGGGGTTTAGTCAGGAAACAAAACTAATTATTAAATCCCAAAAATTTGAGAGTAAAAAAAGTTCCAAAATCAAGCAATTGCAATATTTAGGTTTTAACTCAATCAAAGCAGGAATATATTGGCTCTTGAAATAATGAGGATAAAATCTTAGCGATCTCTAATTAAATAGACAATAAAAATATATTTTTAGTAAAAATTAAGGGTAGAAAAAATTAGAATAAAACGATCATCTCTTGTTTTAAAAGCATGAGTCTAAGTTTTTACGATCAAAAAAATAGAGCAAGTTATTTTTCCGGAAAAATCAAAATCAATTCAAATGTAATATTTTCGTGGTAGTTAGAAGTCACCAATTCAGAATTTGAGAGGTTTTAAGTTAATATTGACTGTTCTAAAATTAGTCATAACCTATTTGGTAGAATGGCTATATAGCAAAGAAAGAGTGGTTAGGACATAAACTGATGATAAATATTAGACAGTCCGATTTTTTTTCCACACGTTGCCTGTTGCCTCCTATAGATACTTAGGCTCTTGACATCTACCTCATTATTGGGTAAAAATTGCTAATTCCTCATTCTCCCTTTAAAATAAAGGCATTTTCTGCAACCCTAAATCTAAATATAGTGTGTTCTGATGTCAAAGGTCTACAGCACTGCCGAGCTAATCCAAATTTTAGCTGAAGAGCGCCAGGCTTGTCTGCAAGGGCAACGTTTTAACTTGGCGGCTACTCCTCGTACTGGTAACCCAGTGGTTGACCATTTTATGAAACCAGATGCTTTTCAAAAGTTTACTGCTTATCAAGATTTTAAAGCTGCTATTCATCGCTACCAGTGGGAATTTTTGGTTTCTGGTATTGTGTGGCGACAGGTAAGTGTTAATGCTAAGACAATTTGTTTTCCAGTGGTACATGAACAGTTGATTGCTCTGTCAAGTGATTTGGAAACCTTACAGGCAGCTAAAAATTCTTTGTTAGACTTTTGGAATCTGGTGACTGTGGGGATGGATTTGTATTTGGGTGTAAATAATGGTAGAGATTATCAAAGGCTGACAAACCAGGAAGTAGATACGATCGCCCAACGTACAGAATGGGCAAATATTTTGAAGTGGGAAAAATCAAATTTTCTGGAAATTTTGTTGCAGTTAGGATGGGGAAAACCAGAGGAGGCAGCTTATCCCAGAGGTTGGCCTGGCTCTGGGAGTGAATATATTCATGCAGTCAGACCTGGAAAGCAACCTATTTGTTAATATGTAAGCATTTCCTCCGGAATGCTGCGCAAACAGCCGTCAGCTAGCCTCTTGCAGAGGAACTGCGTTATCAGCTCTCAGCGTTCCTCGTTTATTGCATTTATTAGGAGGAATTAGGATTGAGGTTGAACGAGAATTAAAAGTCTGGGTAAAAGCAAAAGCATCAACTAACTTTAGCTATTTAGGTTCATTTTCATTGCTGATAGCTGACCGCTAATAGCTGAATGCTTACGTTAATATATAGTCATTTTAAATAAGAATGAAACACTTTTTCGGCTGAAACCTTTTCACGGGAAGAAACGCTTGTTTCTATCTATACTAAAATTACTATAGCTATAATAATTTTACCTAATGTCTTGCTCTAAAATTTTGACATGGCGCTCGCTGTTGACTATCTTCACCATCATTTTCTTAGTTTTAATATTAACGGTTATTACTATATTGTTTATTATTCGTCCGCCTCGAACTAATATAAATGAATTACTATTTCCTGGAATTTTATATCAACGAGTTGCCCTTTCCCAACCTCGTCCGATAATGATTCATATTGTTAGTATTGACCTCACGACACCAGGAGTTAAAGCTTTAGTAACACCAAGAATTTCTACTTTTCCAGATATGAAAATTACTGCCCGCACCACTTCCGAATTTGTCAATGAATTTGATTTACGACTGGCAATTAATGCTAATTTTTTCTACCCCTTTTCTGAAAAAACACCTTGGAATTTTTATCCTAAAAGTGGGGAATTAGTAAACGTAGTGGGGCGAGCAATATCTAATGGCAATGACTATTCTAGAATTAATGATAATAGAAACTGGCCTGCTTTATGTTTTTCTGTTAATAATTATGCTCAGATATCAGATGATTCTGTTTGTCCAGCTCAAACCAGACAAGCTATTTCTGGTAACTTGATTTTAGTTGCTAATGGTCAGGCAGTAACTGTACCGAAAAATACACCTTTTAGTCAGAGACCCTATCCACGAACGGCAGTAGCTACTAATCAAAAAGGTGATAAATTGTGGTTGATTTTAGTAGATGGTAAGCAGCCTTTTTATAGTGAAGGTATGAGTATGGCAGAGCTAACTGAAATTATGATTAATTTGGGTGTTGATAAAGCATTGGGTTTAGACGGTGGTGGTTCAACAACTTTAGTAGTAAGATATCAAGATAAAGCTAAGTCATTAAACTCTCCAATTCATACTAATATACCAATGCGCCAACGCTCACTTGCTAACCATTTAGGATTTTATGCTCTACCTGAGTCAAATTAGATGTTATTGAAATTTTTCTATCATTTCTACTGCAACTTTTTGATTTTCCAAATCTCCATTTAATCCAAAGAGAAAGGCTGCTTGCTGAAAATCTTCCTTAGCTGCACTACGATTTCCTAGCAAGTAATACACTACTCCTCTGTTCAAATAAGATTTCGGATTATTAGGGTCAATTTTGATGGCTTGGTTAAAGTCTTGTAGTGCTTTTGGCTTGTCTCTTAATTGTAAATATTCATCTCCTCGGTAGTAATAAGATTTGGCATTTTTAGGATTAATTTTAATCGCTTGATTAAAATCGGCGAGCGCTGCGATTCTATTTCCCTGCCCTGAGTATGCAACTCCTCGACTCAAGTAAGCTTCACTCAAAGCAGGATTCAGATTAATAGCTTTATTTAAATCTTGAATTGCAGCTTGATAATTTCCTTTTCCCATCTTCTTTTTTGCTTGGTTATTAACTTCAATTGCCTGCTTTGCTAGTTCAAATCTTTTGGTTATTACTTGATGATTTTCACGATAAACTTTTAACTTTGCTTGAGCTTCTAGATATGAGGCGCTCTCTTGAGGAATTTTTTCTAGTAAATTAATTGCTTGTTGCCATTTTTGTTGTGCTTGATACCACGTATTAACAGGATGAGGTGGATTTTGTACTAACAAAGCTGCTGCCATTGCCGATTGTTTTGCTACCTTTAAATAGGTTAATCCATATTCTTCTAAATATAGTTTTCGCTCTACAGCCGTAAGTTGAAAATTTAGTTTGACTATTTCTCTTGAGATAGGTTGAAAGGGTACACCTGGCAGTTGAATTGTTTCTTCTAAAATAGCGATGGCTTCTGGTAGTTGAGTTCGTGCTATTCTCAATTTATTAATATTAGAGTTTTGATTAATATCTCCTAAACTAGCTATTTTTGTTTGAGCTTCAATGATAGATTTTCGTTGCACATTATTGAGGCATAAAATTGAACCACCGTAACCTAGAGTGAAAATAACCATGATAATTGTTATTGGGTTTTTCTCACCCATAGTTCCTCCTTTTAATTCTATTAATAATTTTTGCTTGTGAATAGTTTACCTGATATCTAGATTGATGTTAGCTACGTTTTAGGTGTTGCTGAATGAAGGGATGAATCTTTTGGAGCAGGTAAAGCCAATCTTTTACTTCCTCTTTCTCCAAGACAAGACTACAATTCATCCCGCAAATATGCAACGCCACTTTTTATCTGAAATATCAAACTATCCTGTGCTCTTAGATGGAAGCTTTATTGATTAAAATCCTCGGCCTTGTCTGTGCTATCTTCAAGCTCCTCCTTGGTTGAATCCCCAATGCAATTGATCTCCTCGATTGTGACTGGGTGTCTCCTACTTCAACGATCAATATTGCAATATTTGCTCACCGTTATCAACCCTAAAATGTACTAATGAAATCAAAAACTAAAAACTGATAAACTACTATTTTGACATACGCAATAGAAGAGCATCAAACCTTTGTCATAAATACATCTGTAAATAGTCAATATCTGTCATTAAAATCAAAAACTAAAAACTGATAAACTACTATTTTGACATACGCAATAGAAGAGCATCAAACCTTTGTCATAAATACATCTGTAAATAGTCAATATCTGTCATTAAAATCAAAAACTAAAAA
>JBARXI010000296.1:0-5813 GCA_049647275.1 Microcoleaceae cyanobacterium | reverse complement strand
ACCGGAATTTTAACAGGGTAAATATTTTTTACTTGTTTCCCATCACCCTATCACCCCATCACCCCATCACCCCATCACCCCATCACCCTAAAATCGTCAATATATGTATTTCATAACTTGGAAAACTACTGTATTACCTTGACACTTTAGCTGCTTCTGGGATATTTAATGAATTAAGGTGACTATTCATTTGAGTCAAATATTGTTCTAGCAATGAATAATCTCTAGACTGAAGTAGAGGGTCATTTTTAGTTGTAATAACCTGCTCTATTGGTAAAACACGAAATTTTCGTTTGCCATTTTGACGATAACGATGTACCCAGGTTGGTAAAGCTTCTACAGTATCAATTTCCATAGTTTCTTCAGGAAAATTTTTCTGGATATTTACCTTAAATATTACTCCTAAATCGGTATATTTTTTATTTTGATTGGAAATAAAATTACCCATAGAATAAATGGCAACTGCTTCACGAGTTTCTCCATTTTTGCCAGCAATTTTAAATATTTGATATGGCTGCACCACATGAGGATGACTACCTAAAATAATATCGGCACCAGCATTTATTAAACTTGCCACTAATTGTTTTTGTTGAGTATTAGGTTGACGCTGATATTCTGCACCAAAATGTAGAGCAACTGTAACTATATCTGCCCCTTTGTCTTTGGCTTTCGTAATATCTTGAATAATTTTTTCTTCGTTAATTAAATTGACAAGATAATCCTTTCCTTGAGGAATAGGAATACCATTTGTACCATAAGTATAAGCCAGAAAAGCCATATTAATTTCATTTTTTTGCAGCATTAAAATTTGTTCAGATTCCTCTAGAGATGCTGCTGTGCCGACTGGAGCAAGACCGCGATCGCGCACATTTTCTAGAGTTTTTAAAACACCTTTTTCTCTTCTATCTAAAGAATGATTATTAGCGGTACTTAAAATATTAAATCCAGCCCATTTAATAGCATCAGCTAATGGTGCTGGAGCATTAAATTGAGGGTATCCTGTATATCTAGATTCAGGGCCAGCCAATGTTGTTTCAAGATTACCAATAACCCAATCACCTTGAGACAAAATATCTTTTACTTCTGTGAAAAAAGCCTGATATGAATAAGTTTTAGTTTGAGCATTGTAACCAGACCTAATTTGAGTACCGTGCATCATAATATCCCCAACGGCAATTAATTTTGCTGACCTAGTATAAGGGCTAGGTTTAGGTGGTTGTGGTGATTCTACAGGCAAAGTTTCCGATCGTTTTTCCGCTTTAGTTTCCGGAGATGAATTGCAACCATAAATCAAGAGTATTCCACTCAAAACAATCAATCTGATTAAATTTTTAGACTGAAAAAGTTTTAGTTTATTCATAGTAATTATTTTGTAATTATCCTTGAATCCATGGGGAAATTCCTGTCACCTTTTCCCGGTCGGGTCAAATCAATTTAATTATACCAATTTTAAAAAAGAATGTTATGAATAATAAGGGTCATTAAAAGATTTTTGATAAAACTAGTATTACACATAGATCGAATTTAGACACATAGAGAATAGGGAATAGTAAAATTTATAGCAATAATAACTAACCATATAAGGGTTTATAATCCTCTACTGAACTACTGTAAAAATAATTTCCTTTCCTACTACTGACGACTAAATTGAAGTAGTGAGTTTGTTCAACCAGATTTGACATTATATCATTAGACCTCTGCGAAAAAGATATAGATTTTTGCAGGAGTAGGCAACAGCTCCGTCAGGCAACAGGTAAGATTTTTTTAGGAACAAGGTACGAAAAAGGATTTTTTAGGGTGACTTTTTCTTTCCGATTCCGCTCTAATTAAAAGGTTTATTTATTTTCCACGCCTATGTCTATTAACTATAATTTCCTGTAGCAATTAAACTTGTTGCAGATGCCATATCTAAAGGTTTGGAGAATAAATAACCCTGACCATATTCACACTTTAAGGCTTGCAGTTGCAAAACTTGCTCCGAAGTTTCCACTCCCTCCGCTACAACATCTATTTTTAAGTTATGACACAAAGTAATAATTGAACGGACAATTTCTGTAGGGTCAATTGAGCCATCATTAATTTCATTAGTAATACCAATTCTATTTACAAAAGAGCGGTCTATTTTTAAAGTATTCATCGGGAAACGGTGTAGATAGCTCAAAGAAGAATATCCAGTACCAAAATCATCAATACATAACTCAATATTCCGCCTCCTTAACTGAGACATTTTTCCCGTAACAGACTCATAATTTTCGATCAGAGCACTTTCTGTTATTTCCAGCTTTAAACAACTCCCATCAAGCTGAGTTTCTAACAGAATTTGATCTATTTGTTCAATTAAATCTAGTTGAGCAAACTGCTTTACAGAAAGATTAACACTCATTTTCAACTCAGATAGATGAGGGAACTGCTGCTGCCATTGACGTAACTGCTGGCAAGCCTCTCTCAACACCCACAAACCTATCGGTATAATCAATCCAGTTTCCTCAGCCACAGGAATAAACTCAACTGGAGAAACTAAACCAAGTTCTGGGTGTTGCCAACGTACAAGTGCCTCAAAACCAGTAATTGTATTCGTAACTAAAGAAACAATGGGCTGATAGTGAAGCAGAAATTGAGAATTTCCAGCCTGGGGTTGATTTGTCATAGTATTGAGGGTACGACGTAGATCATTCTCTAACTGTAAGAGTTTGAGGAGTTTAGTGTGCATAGAAGTATAAAAAACTTGGTGACATCCCCTACCGAAACTTTTGGCAGAGTGCATAGCTATTTCCGCATCTCGCAAAATATGTTCTGCCACTCCAATACTTGTAGAGCTCAAAGCAATACCAATACTAGCAGTCACGAATACCTCATTTCCGTCTAAAATAATCGGTGAAGTTAATTCTTGCTGAATATAATTAGCAATATTAGTGGCATCACTCACTCCAGAAATATCCTCTAGCAAAATCGTAAATTCATCTGCACCCAGACGAGCAACTGTATCTCCAGCCCGCAGAGATGCTTTTAGCAGTTCGCTAATCGCAATAATTAGTTGGTCTCCAATATGATGACCAAGACTATCATTAACAACTTTAAATCTGTCAATATCTAGAAAAAGTACCGCAAATAAGAAATTTTTCCTACGCTCGGCATATTTAATGGTTTGCTCTAGACGATCCATAAATAGAGTCCGATTTGGTAGATGAGTCAGTGGGTCGTGCAGTGCATCATGCTTCAACTGTTGTTCGACTTGCTTGCGTTGGGTAATATCGTGACTGTTGACAATAATACCTCCCACTGTTGGGTCATTCAATAGGTTAGTGACAACACCTTCGAGAAAGCACCAATAACCTTTACGATGTCTGACTCTGTATTCAATAGCTGCTTGACTAATACCTGGGTTTTCAATTGCTCTGTTGAGAGTGGAAGTAACTAAAGGTAAATCATCTAAGTGAACTAATCCAAAGATACTCTGACCAACTGCTTTTTCTGGTATATATCCCAAAATTTTCCTCAATGATGGACTCACATAACGAGAGATTCCCTCAGTATCAATAATTAATATTATATCGGTAGCATTTTCAATCAGAGCGCGAAACCTGCGTTCATTATTTTGTAAAGCTTTTTCTGCCTGTTTACGCTCAGTGATATTCCGAATAATAGCAATCATAACCACAAGTTGTTGTTGACTGGCAATGGCAGTCTCCTCCGCTTGCTTAGACTTGGTAATATCTGTATCTGTCCCCATCATCTTAATAACTTCTCCCTGGCTATTGCGAATGGCACTGCCACGTGCGAAAAACCATCGGTAACTGCCATCTTTATGCTGCATTCGATGTTCAATTTCGTATTTTGGTATCAACCCAGCCAAATGAGCATTAGCTGTTGCCATTACCTGTTCTTTATCATCTGGATGGACTAACTGACTCCAATCATCTATATGATTCCGAATTTCTGTATCTTTATAACCTAACAATGCTTTTAAAATTGGATCTAGATAAATTTCATTAGTTTTCAGGTTCCACTCCCAAATTCCCACATTACCTGCTTCTATAGCTAGAGCATAACGCTCCTGACTTTGACGTAGTTCTTTTTCTACTCGCTTGCGTTGTGCTATTTCTGTATTTGCTTTTTCATAGAGTTCGGCTTGGTGGATCGCAATAGCACAATGATCTGCAATTGCTCTAAGTAAAGATAGTTCGTCTTCAGTCCATTGTCTTTGTTTGTCGCACTGATACAGAATAATTCCACCCAGATATACATCCTGATACAACAAAGGTGTAATTAAGAGTGAGAAAACTTGAGATTTATTGAGGCTTTCCTTCACCTCTAGTAATAATGTGGCATCAGATTGACAAATCCTTACCTGCTCTCCTCTAGCCAATGAGTCGTAATAATATTGATGAATGTCGTCACAGACAGCTCGTAAATTTTTACATTCAACTGTAATTTCCCTCAAATGACACAGATTCATTTGATTGTGCCCACTCGATCTTGCGATTAAACAACGACTAACCTTTAAAACTTCCTGTAACTGATCGACAGTTTTTTCTAACACTTCATCAAGTAACAAAGTCTGACGCATTCCTTGTACAATGCGATTAATAATTGCTTCTTGTTGAGCTTGCTGTTGTAGTTTTTTTATAGCAATTTTCTGTGCTTTTTTTAATTTATACTCAGCAATCGTTCGCTCTAAAATAACTGGTAGGCAAAACAATCTTTCTTTCAAAAGATAATTATTAATCCCTGCTTTTAAACATTCAAAAGCTTCCTTTTCCTGTAAATAGCCTGTGATTAAAATCACAGGAATTTCTTGTCCAGATTCTTGTAGCAATTCCAAAGCTTCAAGAGCATCAAAATCAACTAGATGATAATCTGATAAAACTGCATCATAGATATTATGTTTGACCAATTGTCGGTAATTTAGATCACAATCAGCAATATCATAGGTAAATTTTGTACCACCTGATTTTAATGTACGTACTATGAGCTCTACATCTTCTGGGATGTCTTCTACGATTAGCAAATGTAGTACAGATGTAAATGTAGGTATAAGTTCATGCTTTAGCTGATTTAGCTTGACCATATCAAAGGAAGTTAATAAAGTTACCGAAGTTTATGGTACCTATTATAATCTATGTTTTCTTAGGGATAACTATCAGGGCAAAGGCATCTAAATGATAAAAGTCTTTCCCCATAACAGAAATAGATGTTAATAAGTAAAAAGACTTTAATATCTGAAACCTTTCCCCAGTCAGCATCTCAAAAATAAGATCCCTTTGCCCAGAAATAATTATGAAATCTTTTAAATATTGGGAAATGAGGAGATTGGGGTAGAGGGGGGATGCGAAATTATTTGTAATATTAAATTTATGATTATTGAGAAAAAATTATTTTTTTTATTGAATAAAATACTAAAGCTTTTCAGGATTTTATATTGCTTCTTTAACTCTATTTTTCTAGGGTAACAAGTTTCGGAAGTTCAACGGTTGATTGATTTTTTATTGAGCTTCATATAAAGAATATTTACATAACATTAATAGCTCAGTTTGTCAAAAATAATAAATGTTTAAACTAACGATCAAATCAAGTTTGATGAGTCCAATTTTATCGAAGAAAGGCAAATAATTAGTTGAGGAGGTTGCACAACTTGGCCGAACAAGTTATAAATTAGTTAAACGAGGATAGAAATAAAAAGTTGAAATATTAAGGATTGCGATTGCCAACAATTATATCAAAAGCACTTATTGAGTATAGTAGTTTTCTGGCTACTGAGGTCTTTTTAAGCTTCCACCTAAAAAATGGGGGGTCAGAGGATATATGGGTGAGGG
>JBARXI010000295.1:0-4793 GCA_049647275.1 Microcoleaceae cyanobacterium | reverse complement strand
AAATTACTATTTGCCTATCTGTGAATTTTTGGTCTGTGAGATAATCTTACATTTTCCTCTCAACCTACTACTGAGTAAGTGCAAATTTTTGAGAGAAGATGTCAGAGGTTGCTGGGAATATTTCAGATTTTTTGTTGGTTAATGGTTGATTTAATCTGAGAAACAAATTTCGCCGTTATCAATTTTTGCTTGAAGTCTTGCTTTTACCTTTTCAGTACTTTTGAGGTCAGATACCAGATGAGTTAAATCTTTGTAGGGATTAAATTTTCTGCGAGTTATTAGCTTTTGAATAGTTGTTGTATGGACAAACGAACCTCTAAATGCAGCTATTAATTCAGCTTCGTTTGCTGTATTGATATTAATAGCCTTTAAGCTTATTAAATCTGAGGATGAATCTGATTTTATTTCAATATTTTTATCTATTGTAGAGCTTGTACAATCTGATGATAAACTATATTTTTTATCTATAACTTTATCTGCTTGAATAAATTCAATATTTTGCAACTCTAGCTTTCTTTTGAGACGTTCTGGACATGAAGGAGCAATCATAAAAGCTAAGTCAGGAGGAGCATTTTCTGAATGGTATGGCTTAAATCCTAAATCATCTAACCAGAGATTAAAGTCATTCAAATGTTCAATAATCAATTTATAATTTTTAGCCTCACCAAAAGCTCTAGCTATTACTCTATTATTATGAAGTAATTCTACATAACAATCTAAGGCGTGTTTTTGTCCTGTTTTTTTACCTTGAATTACTTTTGTAGTTTCAACCGCTGATAGTGTGTATGCTTTCTGTGTTAAATATTTTACCCATCTTTTTTGACATTCTGCTTTGACTAATTCACGAGCATCACCTTCAAATTTTTGCTCTTCTGCTTCGGAAAAATACCTTTCATGTATTTCTAGAACTTTTCCTGCATAATCTTGACAAAATTCTCGGAAATTTTTAGCCTGGTTGAAAGGTATATTGTGAATATCTTGCCAGGCATTATTAAAATTTTTATATCCTTTGTATGCTCCTTTAATTCTTTCATCTATTTCTTGTTTAATCATCATAAATTCTTTATTAGATCCTGAACTAAGATTTATCACCGAACCTTTAACCAAACTTTTTAATACAGAGTCTCCTTCAATTAAAGAACTTACATTGTCTGATGTACCTACCAAATAAATTAGTATAGGAATACTTGCTCCAAATTTCTGAACAGCGTGTTTTAGTAATGCTCTAAAAAATACTCTAGTTTCTTCTATCTCTTGTGGAAATTTTTCTAACGAATCTAATTCAGCTGTTAGATAGACAAAGGTAAACTTAGGGTCTACTTCTGTCACTTTGGATATAACATCAAAAAATAATTCTGCAAAATTTACTTCACTTGTGGCGAAAAACTTAGTAAATTTTGACCGGAAAGGATTCAATTTTATTTTGTCTCTACTCCCTGTATTTAATAATGACCCTGCATCAAATTCTTCGAGAATATTTTTAGCGACTTCTTTCACTTCTGGTAACAATTTTTGATTATGTATTAATTGCCAAAAAGTATCTCCTAAAATATAACAGTAGAGTTTAATACTGAAATTATGACTACTACCAACTGTCCGCAAATCAGAAAGCGGAAACTGAATCACTACAGAATGCTTCTCATAATTAGACTGAATTTTTGTTAATTCATGCAAATAAGTTAACAGGGAAGTTTTCCCACTTCCAAGAAGTGCAGCTACAAATCTAAATGTAAAAAACCTCCGCTCGAAAGTATATTTAAGATCGTCTAAAAGTAATTCGGTTATATTTGATATTGAAGAGTTACCAGATAAACTTTTAGCCGTAGTATAACCTTCACCCTCTATTCCTGGTAATCTCACATCACGTTCAATCCAGATATTTCCCACATAACCTTCTCCTGGTTGAATTTGTTGCAAAAACCCTCTAATATATCTTTTCTTTCCAGCATCTTCTGCCATAGTTTATTCCACCCACTGAATTAATTCTTTGTTATTTTCTTGAACTGCAAATACTAGACCATTAGATTTCAATTTATCAAAATATTTCTCTATCTGTGATTCAGAAATATGATAATGTTCCATAAATTTTTGGCAGATTTCCTGACTGCGAATAGCTACAACACCTTGCAATTCTTGACGCTTTCTTTCTTCAAGATAAAGTTTTTTAAATTTGCTGACAAATGTATCAAAATCCATAGATTCAACTGTGGAATTTATCTGATTATATTTTGCTGCTAATTTTAAACAAGCCATCAGAGCATTTACAATCTTATCCCCTTTGTTAGACCTGAATTTATATTCAGTTGTTTGAAGACTAATAACTAGCGCTTTCATTCCTATCTCAGTAACTTTAATTCTGCCTCGTTTAGGAGATTCTAGTAAATTCTGCTCACATAAATTCTCACAAACCTGTTTTGCACTAGGGCGGTATTTTTTAGATAAACGATTTCTAACTGTACTTCTAGTAACTGTTCCCTCTGTTGAGTAGGCAAATGTGTAAAGCAAATAAAGCATTTGTTCGGTGGAAATCTCTGTCATTAGTTCCTCTGATAAATTTTACTAATAAAAATATTTAATCCTGGTAATAATGGCACGAGCAAACTTTTTAAAATAGTTATATTCGTGACTGAAATTAAATAAATTGTACAAAGATAAATATACTATATCTATCTAAAACTTATAAACTGACAATAAATATAAATTTTTATTTGATGCTGAGGTGACTCTTTCTCGTTGATAATTTTTCGGACAAGTAAAAAATATATTTGATTTTGACAAAATTTAGTTGACTCAAAATTATTAAGTTAAAAGTAATCCTTCGAGCTATTTTTTTTTGTATTTTTCTGATGAAAAAAGTCTGTTTCGATAAGAAAAACGATTAATTTTAATACAGCTTAGGACTACTCTTAACGTTGATAATGTTGTTAGCCACAGAACTTGTCTGTTTAGCATAAAATGCTATAATCCAGCTATTTTAAATGTTTATTTTTACTATTATCAGCTAATTTTTAAAGTCTAGTTCATCAGATAATAGCTAAACACTAAAAGTCATCTGAATTCTGTGTGAAATCCTGTTTTTTCTTGTGATTCTTGACTTAAAGATTCTCCTATTAATTTATGAATTTCTCTTAATTCTTCAGAGTTGAATGACTTAATCAACTTTTCTGAAGCTTTTTGAGGATTATTAGGAACTACTATCCATAATTGTTCATTCAACTTACCTTCTGGTTGTTGGTCTAACCAATTTTTAACTGCAATTCTTCCTGATTCAGTAATTTGGTAAAAACCTCTCCCACTAATTTTTGATTGTTCTAACCATCCTAAATGTTCCCATCTTTTTCTCCAAAGTTGAGCTGTACTATGAGCATAATCTAATATCTGTCCAATTTTGGATGCGTTCAAAGGTTGATTGTCTGGGCAAGCTTCTACAAGTTTGGAAAATTTATGAAAATAATTCGATGGATTTCCCAAATCTTTGAGAGGATCTTCTAATATCCGAACTTTTTTTGTTTCAGTTGATTCTAGTTTTTCAATTAACTCTTCAACCTCTGAAGATTCACAACCTAATCCATAGGGAGGTTGAGCACGGCACAATTCTTCATAACTATTAAATGGTTTTCCTTGCTCATCAAGTAATTGTCTATAAGCTACTGGCTGTTTCATTAATTCACGCCATGCTTTTAATTGTTCGGCATTAACTACTACATCTTTTTTCAAAACAGATTGTAGTTTTAACTTAATAGCAAGTGCCCATTGAGGTGTTCCAGGAGTTGTGCTAATCCCTCCTGTTTTTCCTAAAGTTTCATAATCCATTTTTCCCTGCATAGCAAAGGACATAGTTTTTAAACTTGTCTAAAATAAATTTTGTTTTATACCATTTTGTATTTCATTGGCTCATACTTTCTTTATAGGTAGGTTTTCGGATAGGATTTTTTCCCATACTCCCTAGTTATTTCCTGTAATAGTAGGAGCTTCTCAAAATGGTAGTAGCAGATTTGCCTAACGATAAATCTATAAGCTTTCTTTACCTGCTATTTCTATATTTTATATTTTAGATTGTAGATTCAGTAAATAAAATTTTTTATCCTTAGCTTAGGTATTTAGGAGTTTTCAAGTAAGTGAGGTAGAACCTTAAATTTTAAGTCCTCCTATATCAGAAGCATTTCTTCCCTTTTTGAAGGAGGGTCAGGGGATACGGCAGTTTTCAATTTTATGAAATACATATAAGCTGCCAGCGCATTTAAACCATATATCCAATTTTTGGGGGAGGCAACAGGCAACAGGCAACAGGCAATAAGGAATATGCAATTCTTTATGATTTTTAGCTTATTTATGGTTTTAGGGAGTGGGAAGTGTGGCCTGTGTAGTCCGTGTGGGAATAGAGGACACATATTCAGCCCGTTAGCTTTACCACATTAACCTGCAATCTGCTGTATACATATAACTAATGGGCAATTTATAATTATTCCTCATGCTTACTAGTGCAGGATGGCGGAAATAACTAACCAGTTAGTTAAAAAATCTTAAAAAAACTAACTGATTTTACAAGCTTTCTGCCCTTATGTCTTCTGCCTCCCTCCAGCGCAGCTACCTTCTTGCACTCGGAAATGCTATAAAGTCGGATTAGCATATTTTCACCTCAAAAATCATCTTTCTTTCCCTAGTTTTCCTAGGGCGTGTCATCAATTAAAATTTTGACATTGAGAGTATAGTATGCTTATGGTTAAGCGTGCAGAATCAAAAAAAATCAGAGCTTCTCTAACATGACTAAACGCTATGGTTTACGGGATTAC
>JBARXI010000294.1:0-2173 GCA_049647275.1 Microcoleaceae cyanobacterium | reverse complement strand
CAGTTTCTTTCACCAAAGCAGCTACTCCATTATTTTTTTCACCTTCCAAGGGATTTCCCGGCCACTCCGGCTTTCTGGATGCACCCACTTCTCGGCTATATATTGGATTAGCAGCACTCAAATGTCTGGTAAAAATAAAAGTTGTACCACTACTATCAGCCCGCACCACAGTTTGAATTGGTAAATCTGGCAGGTCAACTCCTGGATTATCTTTAGCAATTCTGCGGTCGTTCCATTTGGTAATTTTTCCGGCAAAAATATCTGGCAATACCAACTGAGACAATTTGAGATTAGAAACTCCAGGCAGATTATAAACCACTGCCACTGCACCTCCTGCGGTGGGCACCATCACTACTCCATTAGGCATTTGTTCAATTTCTGCGTCTTCTGGTGGGGCGTCGCTGCCTGCAAAGTCTACTGTATCTGCAATGAATTTCTCAATACCCGCCCCACTACCTACTGAGTTATAATTTACTGTAATTCCTGTGTCTTGTTTTAGTTGTTGAAAGTAACGCTCGTATAGTGGGGCGGGAAATGATGCTCCTGCACCATCAAGATTTTGGGCGAAAGTTTCACCTACAGCACCGAGGGAAATAGTAATTGCTGCAACTGTTACTGTTACAGCTTTTCGCCACAGATTTGTTAAAAATACCATTTATTCGTCTCCTTATAGATGAGATTTTATGGAAATCTCAAAATAATTTGAGCATAGCAGTTTTGGTACGAAATAATTCGGTCTATTACTAATTCTTCATATTATTTAATTGTCAAACTCAGGAGTATTAGAGATATTCAGGACTGTTATATTGATTAGTTTATTGTTTTGAGTAAAGATAGTCTAGCGAGTTGAGATTAAGGTATGAGTAATTATTTTTTTGAGCTAATAAATCATACATTAGAATGTTTAAAATTTGGTTATGCTTTGGTTAAAATTTAGTATCTAGTGCAGGATAGCGGAAATAATACCAATTACCGAATAATTAAGGTAAAAAGCCTCTTCTTTAAAGAAGAAATAAATCAAAAAAATCCTTTTCGCCAATCCTCTTCTTTTAAGGAGGGGTAATTCTTAATTCTTGAACAAAAACTTTCCTATATTTTTATTTTCTATTTCAAAATATTGTTTTATTTGTTTATTTCTGGGAGTAAGTACTTGGTATTTGGTAATTTTTGTTCTTTGGAAAGTTATTTTTCTCAGTTTCCGAGTATAGCAGTACATTGAAAAATTGGTATAACTAACTAGTTCAAAAAGGTTAAAAAGCTGATTTTACCGAATAATTAAGGTAAAAAGCCTCTTCTTTAAAGGGGAAACAAGCGGTCGATCTTCGGAGCTTCCCGAAGGGTGGGATGGCGTTTGCTACCGCAAAGCTTTGCTAAACGCGCAAGCGTCCCGGAGGGAACGGTCTCCTCGCCATATCCAATCGACCAAGAGAGAAAAAATTTTCCTTTGAATCAATCCTCTCCTTGAAAAGAAGAGGTAATTGTTAATTATTAATTATTAATTGTTGAAAATCTTTCTTCCCTCCTGCCTTCTACCTTCTTGCACTAGTTTATAGAACCCCTAAACGTATCTTTGTCAATGTTAAGTAGGGGCAAACGGCCGTTTGCCCGTACAGGAGTCACCGAGTCACCGAGTCTGGAGATAAGAGGGAAGAGGGAAGAGGGAAGAAAGACAAATTCGACAAACAGAGCAGATTTTTCCTCAAAATTGATGCGCCAGAAGACTTAACTATGGTAATTATTATAGGTCTCAAATGGGTTCTATATTCAGCGATCGATAAAAGAGAAAAAACTTATTAGATGTCTAGTGAAATTAGATAATCCTTTTCACTAAAACACTATTGTAGAAACTTCCAGATCGAATTCTCTATTTTTCTATGTTATTTATTACCAGATAGATACTTACAGCAGTTTCTAACTTTATGAAGTACATATATAGCAATCCTATTTCAGTTATAAATTTTTGGTGGTGGTAGGTGGTAGGTGTTAGGTGGTAGGTAGAAGACAAAATAAATACATCTAAATTTTTCACAAATCATTTAGGATTGCTATATTTATCTTTTCTGTAGCGGGTTTAATACCCCACCGTCAACTGGAGTGCTTAAAATTGTTTAGGGTTAGAATCCCTATGCAATTTTCCCTCTCTTGGTCAGCTACCAGGTGCGTCTTACGCGCC
>JBARXI010000293.1:0-7848 GCA_049647275.1 Microcoleaceae cyanobacterium | reverse complement strand
AACCAAACAATCACCCTGACAAACCAACTAGAAATACCCATCGGTCTTGACCTAACCATCGACGGCACAGACGCCACAAACCTCACCATCAGCGGCAACAATCAAACCCGAATATTCCACATCAAATCCGCATCAGTCAACCCCACCGATGTCACCCTCAAAAACCTCAACCTCATCAACGGCAACGCCACAGGATTAGCAGATAACGACGGCAATGAAAGAGGCGGGGCCATCAGAACCGAACATCAAGCCAACCTCACCATCGAAAACGTAGACTTTACCAACAACCAAGCAGACCACGGAGGCGGAGCCATATTCAGCGCCTTTGAAGGCAACCTCACAGTCAACAACAGTAAATTTGACAGCAACAAAGCAGTAAACGGAAACGACGAACGAGGAGCAGGAGGCATCGCATTTTGGGGACCAAATAACATCACAGTCACAGACAGCGAATTTATCAATAACCAAGGCATCAACGGAGCAGCCATCAACAGCCTCAACGGCAACCTCACCATAGACAATACTCAATTTACCAATAACGATACCACAGCAGCCTTTTACGACACAGGCAACCCCAGACCATTCCTCAGAGGTTTTGGAGGAGCAATATATACAGACAGAGCCAGTACAAATAGCGATGCCACCTCCGGAGAAATAAACATTACAAACAGTACATTTGATGGCAACAAAGGCAGAGGAGAAGGAGGAGCAGCTTACCTATATACAGGTACTCAAGACAGCGTAAACATTGAAGACAGCGTATTCTCTAACAACGAAATCTTACCCCTACCCAACGGAGGCAACGGTGGTAACGGTGGGGCAATAGTACAAATGAACAACGACCTCAACCAAGGATTTACCATTGCCAATACCTCCTTTGTGAATAATACTGCTGCTTCTCAAGGGGGAGCAGTATGGATGATGAAAGCTCCCACCACCGTAGAGAATAGTACCTTTTCGGGCAACCGGGCTGAATCTACGACTACTCAAGGAAACGGTGGGGCTATGGCATTGTATGGCCCCACAGAAATAGTCAATTCCACTATTGCCAATAACTATGCAGGTTGGGTAGGTGGAGGTATTGCTGCTAATTCAGACCCGGTGAGTGTGAAAAATACGATTTTTGACAATAACACCGCAGACAACGGTACGAATAATTGGGGAATTCAACAACATACAAGTCGGGAATTAACAGATGCGGGAAATAATTTGCAATATCCGGCGAAACTGACGAATAATTTTAATGATTATAATGCTACTGCCAGTATCACCATTGCTGACCCACAGTTAGACTCACTGACAGAAATTAATGGTTTCCCGGTTCATCCTTTGCTTTCAGGTAGTCCGGCTATTGATGGGGGTACAAGTACGGGGGCTCCTAGTGTAGACCAACTGGGTGAGGCTCGCCCTGTGGATGGGGATAATAATGGTAGTAATCTTTTTGATATTGGTGCGCTGGAGTTTGTGCCAAACATCATCTCACCCATCAATGGAGACGCTCAACCAAATAACCTTGAAGGCACACCTGCAGACGATACTATTAACGGTTTTGGCGGTAACGATACGATTAAAGGTTCCGGTGGTAACGATATTATCCACGGCGGAAATGATGATGATAATATCGGCGGTGGGGAAGGTAACGACACCCTTAATGGCGATTTAGGCAACGACTCGATCACAGGCTGGATGGGTGATGATGAAATTAATGGCGGTGATGGTATGGATACTCTCCAAGGTGGAGATGGTTTGGATACTATCAACGGTGGTGCAGATGCTGACACTATTAAAGGTGGTACGGGTAATGACTTACTCAACGGTGACGGAGGCGATGACTTCATCCAAGGTCAGGCCGGGAATGACGAAATTAATGGCGGTACTGGTAATGATACTTTAGGTGGGGGAGGAGGTAACGATATTGTCAATGGTGATGTGGGTAATGACTCTCTTACTGGTTGGGTAGGTGATGATATTCTAGACGGTGGAATGGGGGATGATATTGTTCAGGGTGGAGATGGTTTTGATACTCTGACTGGTGGTAAAGGTAATGACTGGTTAGCTGGAGGCGGTGATGGCGACCGCTTTGTTTTTGATAATAATGCTGCATTCAATAGCATTGAAATGGGTGTGGATACTATCAAAGATTTCAGTAGTGCTGAAGTGGATAAAATCATTCTCTCTAAAGCTACTTTTACCAGTTTAAATAGTGCTGTTGGTGATGGTTTTGGTGTAGCAACAGAGTTTGCTGTTGTTAATAGTGATGCGGATGCTGCTATTAGTAATGCAGAAATAGTTTATAACTCTACGACTGGTGGGTTATTCTATAACCAAAATGGTAGTAATGCAGGTTTAGGCAGTGGCAGTGAGTTTGCGACTCTTGAGGGTGCGCCTGCACTTCAAGCTGACGATTTTATTCTGGAAGTATAGACAGTTTTTCACTAATGCTAAAATAACTTACTCATGCGCATCCATAAATTGTGTTTTTTGTAGGGGCTATTTCGGTCCGAATGCGGAGCAAACATGGAAAGCGGAGCATGCATGACAAACGGAAATTGCCCCTACAGGTAGCGTCTCTGGGTAATATCATGTCACTTTAATTACCCTTAATAAAAATCAGCGTATTTACATCCCTGGTTAGTTCCCCCCTGTCAGTATCATAAAATCCATTCTTTGTGCCAAAGAACAGACAACCAATAGTAAACAATACAGTTAATCCAACTATAATTAATTTGACATCCATAATTGCAGATGATCCTCGATCATGAATTTTACTCAAACAAATGAGATTATAGACAATACTTGGCTAGAACGCCCATCTCCCGCAGTTGCTCCAGATTTAGTGGGCTGTACTTTGGTGCGACGAATATCTGATGAGCAAATTATCCGCAGCATGATAGTAGAAACTGAGGCTTATGCACCAGGAGACCCCGCTTGTCACGCTTATCGCAGTCGTACCCCACGAAATTCTGTGATGTTTGGACTTCCAGGAATGAGCTACGTTTACCTCATTTATGGGATGTACCACTGTCTCAATATTGTGACAGATGTAGATGGGGTGCCCAGTGCTGTCTTAATTCGAGCTTTACAATTGGAGTCTGTGCCAGATTGGTTATTAGAAGGTATCCCAAAACAAAAATCAAAAGCTAAAATTTCTCGTCTTGCTGCTGGCCCTGGTAAACTTTGTCGCGTACTTGATATTGACCTTAGTTTGAATGGTTCACCTTTGCGAATGGGGGGACATATGTGGCTGGAGCATCGGACACCTCAATTTCAGGAAAATTTGAAAATAGTACAAACAACTCGTATTGGCATTACAAAAGGAACTGATTTACCGTGGCGGTGGTATTTGGCTGACTGTGATGCTGTGTCTAAAACCTGAGAAATTTTCGATTTTTGTAGTAATAAGTAGTCAAGCAAAATTAATTGTATATTTGATGGTCAGGTTAAATTAGGTAGGAAAAATCATTTTTAGATCTACTACTCAATCATATATCCTACATTCCGCACTTCAAAGCGTAGCATAAAGGGCAATTAGTCAGTAGTCGGTAGTCGGTAGTCAGTAGTCAGTAGTCGGTAGTCGGTAGTCGGTAGTCGGTAGTCAGTAGTCGGTAGTCAGTAGTCAGTAGTCAGTAGTCAGTAGTCAGTAGTCAGTAGTCGGTAGTCGGTAGTCGGTAGTCGGTAGTCGGTAGTCAGTAGTCGGTAGTCGGTAGTCGGTAGTCGGTAGTCAGTAGTCGGTAGGGAATAATGGTCGCTAATTGTCTGGCCTTAGCAAGTATTTATAATTAATTTATGGCTGATGATTTGGCTCCCGTCTCAGTTAAATCCAGATGATTTACAGAGTATAAATACTTAGCAACCCACATATGTTTGTGCTACTTTTTATGTGACAAATTGACTGACCGAATGTGAGTTAAAACTAATCAACTGTAAAATTTAACTTTGACTTAAATTAAGAGGTAATCAAGATGAAAAACTCTAAAGCAATAATCACTTTAGAAATTGGTGAAAAGTATCTGCAACAATGGCAAAAATTTTGCCAGAAAAACTGGCATCAATATGCAAATAAACATGGCTATGATGTAATTTTTGAAAATCCACTGGATGATTCACAAAGAGCTAAACAACTACTCCTGCATGGCAAAAATGTTTGATACTTAGTCAAGAATTTTCTCAAAATTACGAGAGAATTGTTTGGGTTGATTCAGATATTTTGATTAACTGGTACAACGCTCCTTGTATAGTTACAGATGTTGCAATAGAGAAAGTAGGGGCTGTGCTTAGTTGGGCTACAGCAAATGAAAAGTTATCTACAGAAGCACAAACTCGACTTTTCACCCACTGGGGAATTACTGATGAAATAACTGCCAAATCTACTTATATAAAATATGGTTTACCAGGTGATTTTGATCGGATTGTTCAATCTGGAGTATTAGTCTTATCACCAAAGTATCACCGTCATATTTTAGAAGAAATTTACTATCAATATGAAGACAGAGGATATGGTGAAATGGCACCTGTTTCTTATGAACTACTGAAATCAGAGCTAGTTCAGTGGATTGACTATCGTTATAATCTAACATGGATGATTCAGAAGGCTTTGTATTATCCATTTTGGCGTTGCATATTTGTGGGATGAATTGTAGGCTGGGAGAACAAAGAAGTTAGAAGTATTAAAGATGAGATTTACCGGCTCAAAAAAATCATTCCTTGATTCAGTAACGCCTCCATTTTTGATTCCTTCATCACAACCTAGTATTGCATATCAGTTTGAACGAAAAATAGCATCATTTTTGCCTTTTATCTTTAATCAAAAACTTGCTAATTGTTTCAATACAGCATATATAAATAGCTTCTTTCTACATTTTGCTGACAGAACATTCAGACATAAAAATTGTGAATACAAATTTAACTACATAGCAGGATTGACTGATATAGCAA
This sequence comes from Microcoleaceae cyanobacterium, assembly GCA_049647275.1. Lineage (GTDB taxonomy): Bacteria > Cyanobacteriota > Cyanobacteriia > Cyanobacteriales > Microcoleaceae > JASJEE01. The sequence continues at coordinate 2,913 of JBARXI010000293.1, read as the reverse complement.
TCCCAAATGATTTGTGAAAAATTTAGATGTATTTATTTTGTCTTCTACCTACCACCTAATACCTAACACCTACCACCTACCACCACCAAAAATTTATAACTGAAATAGGATTGCTATATAAGTCAGGATATAGCTAACCTGAACTTAATCGCCTTAAGAAATAGAAAAAAAAGCTCGTAAATATGTAGAAAATTATTATTCACTACCAAAAATTGCTAGTCAATATAATAATTTAGATGTTACACTAAGACTTGGTTCAAAAAAGATCGATGGAGAATTAGATTAGATGTCTCAAGGTGGAGCAATATAATATGCCAACCATAGTTTACGACCATCAAATATTTTGGCGACAAAAATATGGTGGTATTTCTCGATATATTTATGAAGTAGCAATTAAACTTGCTGAAAAAGATGATTTTAAAGTAAAAATTCTCGCCCTTGCTTATGCCAATGAATATTTAAAAGACTGCCAGAAAAATTTAGTTGTCGGATTATCTGTTCCTAGATTTCCTGGGATTCAAATTCAAAAAATCATTGGAAAAATTAACGATAATCTGGCTAAAAATTGGCTCAAAAATAATACTCCTGACCTTGTTCACGAAACCTATTATCATCCAGAGAGATTAGCACCAAAAAACAGTAAAATAGTAGTCACAGTCCATGACATGATTCACGAAAAACTCAGTCAATTTGTCAGAAGAGAAATGTTTGGCATAGATAAGACATCAGAATTAAAAAAGCAAGCTATAATCCGAGCAGATAAAATTATTTGTGTTTCTGAAAATACTAAAAAAGACCTCATAGAAATATTTGATATTAATCCCGATCGAGTAGATGTAGTTTATCACGGACCATCTTTACAACTCCCAACCAACTCACAACTTAATCTCCAAAAATTTCAACCCTATATTCTTTATGTGGGAGAAAGAATTTCCGGACATAAAAACTTCCGACTTTTTTTGCAAGCTTATGCTAACTCTGCTCAACTTAAAAAGAATTTTAATTTAGTCTGCTTTGGCGGGAGTTCTTTATCAAAGGAGGAATTAGAATTAATCCACGAGTTAGGATTATCTAAAGAAAAAATATTTCAAGTTAGTGGTAATGATATAACCCTAGCAAATTTTTATCGTGGTGCTTCTATTTTTGTTTATCCCTCACTCTATGAAGGTTTTGGCATTCCTCTTTTAGAAGCCATGTCACTAGATTGTCCGATTGCTTGTAGTAATACAAGTTCCCTTCCAGAAGTAGTAGGTAATGCTGCAGAATTTTTTCATCCAGAACAACCTGAAAGTATCACTAATGCTATAGAAAATGTTTTATTTTCATCCGATAAATCTACAGAGTTGGTCAAACTTGCTAGAGAGCAAATCAAAAAATTTTCTTGGGAAAAAGCAGCTCAAGAAACAAAGGAAGTTTATTTATCCTTACTCTAAATTAAAAATTCTAAATTCACAAAATTAGTAGATAGTTTTAAGGGAGTATTATGATGAATGTTATTTTACAGTTATTAAAAAGTATTATCCCTTCTCCACTAAAATCTGTAGGGAATAAATTACTTCCACAATATTTTACCATATCTAATATAGATAATATCTGGAAACGGACTGACTCCTAGGACTGGCCTTTATCTGAGTTGATTGATAAGCAAGGCATTGAAAGGTACGAATACTCTTTATTTTCTCAAAATGGAGAAGATGGGATTATACGATATTTGTTATCGGAGCCTCTGCGATGGAAAATGTTTTATTTTCATCCGATAAATCTACAAAATTAGTCAAACTTGCTAGAGAGCAAATCAAAAAATTTTCTTGGGAAAAAGCAGCTCAAGAAACTAAAAAAGTTTATTTGTCTTTACTCTAGCTCGACTTAATTCCATCATAAATAATTTGAGAGGTAAACTTATGAATAATCTCAAATAATCTGAGAAATAAAATCAATAAATATCCATACTTAGAATTGATATTCAGCAGCAGATTTTTGAAATATTCACAATTAATTATCCTGATTTTAGTGAAGTAGCCCTCCAGATTTTTTTTGTTGTCAAACAAATTAGTTCCTGAACTTATATGTATAAAAAGTTTTCTTCGCCAGCTAAACTCAAAACAGATTGGTATAATTTTTTGTTTGAGTAACCTAAACTGATATATTTATATCAACCCAGGAAAAAATCGAGCAAAAAATGATAGAAAATATTGACTCTGAAAAAAAAATTAATGAAAAAAAATTTAGTTCAAAATATACGTCAGCTTAAATCAAATATAAGTAACTGGGCAGAAGTTTTTGCTGCAAAGAATCATGGAATGATTTCCACTCAAGAACTTAACAATCAAATTTATACCTCTATTCAAAAATCCGCTCCTTTTCTAGCAGGAAAAATTGGCTCAACTGAATTATTAGTATGTCTCTGGCATTTAGGCTGGAAACCTTGGATTCGCTTAGGGATAAAAGTATCATGGAACAGCACTAAATACTTAGAAACAGGAGCCGGAATATTTCCTCGGACATCAGAAAGTTACCACAAATTTGCAACTTCCTATATTAATACTTTAGGCAAAATAGACTGTTTAGGAATCTGGCATAACGAAGGAGAAATGAAATTAGTTTCCAAATTTGCTCCTCAAACAAAAATCGGCAATTTTCTCGGACTCGAACCTTATTTAATTTCCGAGAAACCCTGGACTCAAGCTTTAGCAAATAAGAAAATTTTAGTAGTAACTGCTTTTGCCAAAACACTTGCACAACAAATTTCAAAATTATCCAAGGTTTGGATAAAATATCAAAAAAAGGGCGTTGCTGAATAAATGTATGATTTTATAGGAGTCAGGAGTCAGGAGATAGAAAAGAGTTTTTCGGTGACTAAATAGGTATAATTTACACGCGTTGTTTTGGCTAAAAATTTACCACTAGTTTAAT
>JBARXI010000292.1:0-15782 GCA_049647275.1 Microcoleaceae cyanobacterium | reverse complement strand
CGCAGACCAAGGCGTAATCAAAATAATAATTCCCTTACTCGCTACCCAACTACTCAATCCCAAACATAGCAATATCCCAGGAATATAACCTAAAACTGCCATCCATATTGCCTGCTCAATAATAACTGCATACAATTCCTTATCCGATGCACCCATTGCCTTGAGAGTGCCAAACTCTTTAAGATGGTCAGACACAGACGAATACAAAATCTGAGCCACTACAACTATTCCCACAATCACACCTACGATCGCACCCATCCCTAAAACTAAACCGATATTTGTTCGCGCTAACCAAAAAAATCTAGTTTTCTCAGACAACTCCTGAGTAGTATAAGCAGTAGTCGCTGGAATTGCCTGTTGTATTCTTTGTTTCAATACTTGTAAATCTACACCAGGTTCAGCCTTAACTAATATATATGCGATCGGATCTGCTACCTCTAACTCTTTTGGTGGGGGTACTTCCTCCAACTGTTGATTCGGGTCTTTTTTTTCTACAACTTTCGTACATTGGAGATTTCCGGCTCCTACAACTTTGCAGTCAACTTTAGCATTAATCCCAGCACTAATATAGGTGCTAGCATTTTCTAGGGATGTAAATAATAGGGTACTCGATACGATAGACTGAGTACCCTGAGTAATGGCAACTAACTTTGCTGGTAAAGACCCTGCGGTTGCTGTCATCCCTACTCCCTCTGCTTGCATACTCCCTAATCTGCTTTGGTCAGCCATAATTGCATAGGGTTGTTTCAGGTCGCTGACATTGCCCTCGATGACATTTCCAGGTTTAAATAGTTGACCGTCTGGATTAAATCCAATTACCATTAATGGACTCATTTCCCCATTTTGAGGTCGCCATCTGACTGACCCTAAAAGTAAAGCTTCTGCTTGCTGCACGCCTTCTATTGTTCTGGCTTGGTTCATTTGACCATACAGTAGGGGGTCTGTTAGCTCAAAGTTAACCATCTCATCTGAGGCAATCCAAATATCTGCTTCGGATTTGTCTATTAATAGGGTGGTCGAGCGAGCGAACCCATTTAATATGCCTGTTTGAATTGTTACCAAGCTTACAGCAAATAAAATCCCTGCCTGGGCTACGATAAACCGGGGGATATCTTCTAGTAAGTTTTTGCGAGCTATAGAAGCCATATTTTCTCTATCAAAGATTAAAGGTTTAGGATCTGACAACTCTCGTTAAGCAAAGAGATCGGTTGCGCGGGGGGAAATTTAGAATAAATCATCTATATGCTAAATGCTAAAAACGATTTTTACCGGTTTAGGTGAAATGTTTCACGGAGTTGCCCTACCTTGTGATTTTAGGTGCAGGTTTTGTTCGATTATTCCTCTATGTGTGACTAACCCCTGTCTAACTTTCAGTTTGCCGATCGCCCCATGAGGGTTATAAGGTCAAAATTGACTACTCCTCGGACTAAATTCACCTCACCTAACCTAAATGACTGGCTCATTTTCATCCTCATTAAACTAACCTTAATTAACCTTGTTCTCAACCTCGCTTTTTGGTAATTTTTTTGATTCTTGTTGACTTGCTTTTTTTGCTAATTCCTCTTGATGTAATTCTTTGTCTTTTATTGTTAATAGTTCTGGTATGGTGACAAATTCATAACCTTGCTTTTTTAACTTGGCAATAATATTGGGTAAAGCTTCAACAACATGGTCTCGTTGCCCGCCTCCATCATGTAACAACACTATTCCACCATTACTAGCTTTCTTCATAACTTTTTCAGTAATTGTTGCCGCCGACTTGTAATACCAGTCCACCGAATCAGCAGACCATAAAAGTGTGGTATGGTTGCGTCCTTTAGCATAATCAACTAAACCATTAACGAGGACACCACCAGGAGGACGAAATAGAGTAGTTGTTCTACCAGTTATTTTATATATAAGTTCTGCTGTACGTCCAATTTCACTTTTAATTTTGTCTTGGCTCATTTTACTACTTTGGTCGGGATGATTCCATGTATGATTGCCAATGACGTGCCCTGCTTCTGCAATTTTTTTCCCTACTTCTTGCCTGGTGTTTAAATGTTGCCCGACTACAAAAAATGTTGCTTTAATATTATTTTTTTCTAAAATATCTAAGATTTTTTCTGTGGTTTTATTCCAAGGTCCGTCATCAAATGTTAAGGCAATAACTTTTTGTTTTCTTTTCAGGTCAACTTTTTTAAGAGTTTTTCCTTGAAATCTTTTTGGAACGTTATAGTTAAAAGTTTTTAATTCTAGACTTCTGAGTTTTTGCTTGGCTTCATTTACTTGTTTAGCAACTACGGATTGGATTTTTATGACTTCTAAGTTTTCTGATTTGTTGCCACTTTTGCTAGTTGGTATTTTGACTGTATTTGTTGTTGTATTAACTGTGGAAAGTGTAGTAGTTGTTTGGTTAGCCCAGATATCTAGAGGTAATACCATGCCTACTAAAAAACTGCCACTAGCTGCGATGATGGTCGCTAAAGTTTTTCCTTGCCTGCTTAATATCCCAAAGTTTGTCATTTTTCTCCTTCACACCATTTGATTTTTATGAAATTGTGATTTTTCTAGAACAGTTAGATTATTTTTACAGCATTTTTCAGGACGGTTAAGGTACAGTTTGACATTAATCTCGATTCCTTCTATTCTCTTGGTCAATTGGATAAAAACCTTGCCCCCACTCTACGGTTCGCTTTCTTTACAGAATGCTATCGCAAACGCTTTTTTCTATTACCTGTTGTCTACTTATCCAGAATTTTGTACCTCATACAAGTTGCCAAATGCTGTATATTCATAACAGTCAATGATTGCTATTACAAAATAGTAATAACCCTGTTTATTTGAGATTACAGCTAAAATTTTATGTTTGAGTTTTCCTCTAATTAATTTTCCTCCTTACTATAATTCAACTAATCATATATATACAATAAGTTCCGGATAACTTTAAGTTTTTTATCGGCTTTTTTGCTGGTAAATATCTACAATCTGCTGAGTTACTTCAGCAATGCTCAAACCATCAGTATTAATTTCTATAGCATCCTCAGCTTTTCGTAAGGGAGAAAGTTCGCGGTTGCTATCTTTTTGGTCACGGCCGACAATATCTTTTTCAACCTGTTCCAAACTGATATTTGTTTGACCTTTTTGTTGTAACTCTTTTAGTCGCCGTCGCGATCGCTCTGTGATAGATGCTGTTAAAAAAATTTTAAGTTCGGCATTGGGAAACACATGAGTGCCAATATCTCGTCCTTCTGCTACTATCCCTCCTTCTATACCAAATTTTTGTTGCTGTTCTACCATAAAATACCTGACAGTAGGCTGAGCTGCAATAGCTGAAACATAATCTGTAACTTTTAAACTCCTAATGGCCTCTGTCACATCCCGGTCATTAATAACCACACGGCTGCGGTCTGAGCCACTAAACCTAATTTGGCATTGACTAACTAATTCCGCTACCTGGGGCTCGTCTTTTACAGAGACACCAGATTGTAACACCATCCATGTCACGGCCCGATACATCGCCCCTGTATCCAAATACAAAAGTCCTAATTTTTGGGCGACTAACTTGGTAACAGTTGATTTACCAGCTCCTGCCGGCCCATCAATGGCAATAATTGGTTGGCGGTTTTTGATCAGGACATTATCTATTAATCTACAAGGGCCAATCCTAGCCGCGATCGCTAATAAGCCGATACTCTGAACTTTTTCTAAAGGCTGCAAACTTTCTGGGTCAACTATTTCCACATACTCTAGTTCTACGGTTGGTTCAGTTGTAATTTTTGCTTTTACTGTTTTTTTGACTTTTTCTAAAATATGTGGTGATTTTCGTTTTTCTAAAAATACTTGTCTACCCTGACAAAGAGAACTATACAGTACAGAAGCTTGTTGTTTTTGTTCGGCAGTTAAATATTGATTTCTAGAACTAATAGCTAGTCCTGAAGACTCCCGAATTATTGGGCAGGAAATTATATTAACTGGCAAACTTAAATCTTTGACTAATCGCCGAATAATAGCTAATTGTTGAGCATCTTTTTGCCCAAAATAAGCATTTGTTGGTTGAATTAAATTCAACAATTTAGTGACAATAGTTGCGACTCCCTGAAAGAAACCAGGTCGAGAAACACTACACATAATTGATGTCATGGTAGATGGAGGTACTACTGTAGTTGTAGAATTTTGAGCATTAGTAGATAACTCGTTTTGTATTCCCATTGTTTCAGGAGTAGGAGCAAAAATTATATCTACTCCTTCTTCTTCGCACAGTTTTTTATCTGCTTCTAATTGACGGGGATATTGTTGAAAATCTTCAGTAGGAGAGAACTGCAAAGGATTTACAAAAATAGTGACAATTGTAATATTATTTTCTTGTTTTGCACGTTTGATTAAGCTTAAGTGTCCGGCGTGCAAAGCTCCCATTGTTGGAACTAAACCAATATTATGAGCGGAATTTATTGGCTCTTTTCTAAGGAGATTTAGGTAGCACTTCAAAGCTGCAATAGTAGTTAATAGACGCATTTGTCGATTGATAAATAATTAATTATAGTGGTTGTCTTTAACATCGACTAACTATAGAAACAAAAGCAGGATCATTTCATTCTAGATTTTAGCAATGAATTTACTTACTTTGAGATAGCGAAAGATAAATTTTCGGAAGCTCTCAATAAGGTATTTTCGTAAATATATAAGATAGCACAGTTTAGAATGAAATAGCCCTGGAATAAAAGTAAGTCAACCAATTGAGTAATATAGTTTTATTTCTACCTAGTCTATCTTGAGAGCAAACTGCTATAATTTTTTTTCATAAATACAAAAACAAACGAGGAAAAAATTTCTACTTTCCTCCAACCTTGTTGTTAAGGTTTTAGGTCTTAGGTCTTAGGTGATAGATTTGAGGTTTTATATTAACTTACCCTTAGAGTTGATTTATAAAGATGATATAAAAAGAGTCTGATGAAGTCAATTGCAAAGCGACTATTAAACAAGTTAACCTCCTGAAGAAAGCATATTTTTAGTCATAAGCGAAGCCTGTTCTAAAGGAAGCAATCTCTGAACTTGACTGTTACGCCTGCTTATTGCCACGGCGAACCGGGCGATCGAAAAATAAACTAAAGTAATTACTTCCTCAGCCTTTTTGCTATCGTAAAGCTACGCTTTTAATGTCGGCGACAGCCGTTAGCGGAGCTTTGCGTCAGCAAAACGCAATGACATTAATAGGCAGTATCTCTAGTTTAATATTGAGTTTATAGAACCCATTTTATATCTATATAATTACCAGAGTTAAGTCTTCTGGCGCATCAATTTTGAGGAAAAATCTGGTCTGTTTGTGAAATTTTTCTTTCTGCCCTCTTCCCTCTTTCCTTTTATCTCCTGACTCGGTGACTCGGTGACTCCTAACTACAAAAAATTAACATTGACAAAGATACGTTTAGGGGTTCTATAAATCAGCTCTTAATATTACCCTGTTTCATCTAGTGACTTACCGAATCACTCTCCCTTTGTTTACTTCTTACCGAATAATTAAGGTATAAAGCCCTTACACATCAAAGAGAAAAAATCCTTTTAGTGAATCCTATCTGTTTTCAGGAAAGGTAGTTATTAATTATTCATTATTAAAAGAGGAGCTGCGCTAAAATTTTAGACTTTCAGTTTTATACCAATTTTAGAAAATATTGCTACAGTCATAGCAGAGCTAACAGGAAAAGATCAGTGTATGAAAAAAGAGAAAAAAAGATTTTATATTTACTGAATAATTAAGATATAGCGTTGTTTAGGTTAGTGAGGTACACTAGTTTTTCTTCTTTTCTGTGCCCTAATCCCTACTCCCTAAAATCTCGAACTTTGTACCTCACCAGTATAAAAATTGCTATATAAGGCATTTAAGCATTAAGGAGAAAAAATCAAAAAAATCTTTTTCGTCAATTCTATCTGTTTTCAGGAAAGGTAACTATTAATGATTAATGATTAATGATTAATAATTAATTTTTCAAAGTATAGCAATCCTAAATCATTTATCATAAATCAAAACACAGATAAAAAATCTGAGACTCTGCTGCCTGACGGAGCTGTTTCCTTTTTGTGAGATATTTTTACAAGGGCTAAAATAGGACTGCTATATCTGTGAGCGATATTTTTTTATACTATTCAGACAGAAAACACATATAGCAATTCTCAAAAAGCGTGAGGTAGAAAATTTTAGGTTTTAGGCAACAGGGAATAGGAATAAAAAAGATAACTGTACCTCATTAACCTGATAAAGGCTATATTTTAAGATTTAATACCAGTTTTATGTGATGCTACACAGAATTATGAAATATCTTAATTCATCAGTTCTTATATTTGATTGTCTGCGGTCAATTATGTTGTACATTTTATTTTATGCAACTTCATATTAATTTGGTATAACTACCTTTTTTTGCGTAAATTTAATATTATTAGCCCTCACTTCTAAGTACTAACACAACATAACCACTGCATTTTTTACTAAAATAACTTAGCTTAAAGTATCTCTGGAAAAGCAATATAACTCAACAGTAAATATACAAATAATTTCATTTACCTACTTATAAGCCAATACTTTTTTTTACATAGAGTCAGGAGGTTTTGCTAGCCCGTAGACCGCCCTTTACTCAACCACATTAAAGTAGGGATAATTCATAAATTGCTCCCGATCTGCCCAGGCACCCCTAATCTGCCCAGGCACACAGCTAAATTTTTAGCTTTTTTCAAGTCAATTAGTATGAGGTGAAAAATAGGTTTTAGGTATTAGCTCATAGGTTTAAAATGTCATACCAAATCAGCCTATTGAATAAAGACTGCACATTATTAAAAAGCCAATATCCTAAATCCGAAATTAATACCCCTAGTTCGCTCCGCGAGAATCAATTACCTCCACCTTAACAGGAGCAACTCCACTATTAATCATACCCAAAACCCTAGCTGCAGCAGCCGAGACATCAATCACCCTACCCCGAATAAATGGACCCCGGTCATTAATCCGCACCACTGCTGAACGACCATTATTTAAATTAGTCACTCGTACTTTTGTGCCAAAAGGTAGAGTCTTATGGGCAGCCGTCATTGCGTACTGATTAAAACGTTCGCCACTGGCACTCAAATTACCATGAAATCCTGGCCCATACCAAGATGCCCCACCTTGGAATTGGAAAGTAACTGGCCCGACAGCAATTTTTTGTGGTTCTGGTTGTGGTTTTGGTTTACCCGCTATTTCTGCTAGAGGAGGGGCGTTATTAACTTGTCGTCGTAAGCGGTTAGTAGCTTGTAAAGTATCGATCGCTAAGTCGTTAGTAGTATCTGGCAGGATAGTTTGGTCATCAATTTCTACCAACTTTTGGTCATTGACTAAAATCATGTAGCGTTCTTTTTCTGTATCCCACCTAGCGGTAATATCCATCTCAGCATTATTCTGCAAAAGCTGATTTAATTGGGAAGCCACTGCTGATGCTCGCCATACAGGATCTTTTTGTGTGTTTGAGTCGAGGGATTGAATATTGCCTACTTTTACCGGAGAGTCTGAGTTAGAGGCGGAACTATTATTTGCACTCTTGTCAGTATTTTCAGAGTCAAGAAAAGTTAGAACTGGGATATTCCGAACATATAAAGTAGCTGCTTGGCGACCAACCAATTCATGGGCCATTATTTTCGTGACCGTATCTTCTCCTAATATGTTGTCTAGCTGGTATTCTCCTACTTTCAAAACTTCTGCCCTTCGACTATCAGGCTTTTGCAAATTATCAGTTTTTTGTGAACCTCCATCTACAGGTTCGTTCATCTGATAACCTTCGCCTTCGTTAAGAGCATCGGCATAACAGGAGGCTACACCTACAGTAGAAAAGAGAAGGAAGGCAGTTAGACAAGTCCAAAGTTTGTGCTTCATAAACCTATAATTTTTATGTTAAGTTGTCTGGGCAATAGTCCAACTTGGGCTATTCCGGACTACTCAGACTCTTGGATGTTTAAGTATTATTAACGGACTGCAACACAGTATCACAAACTTTTAACAATGGGAATCTAATCACAAAAAATTTTAATTAATTTAAAGATAGAATATAGAAGTCCTAATTTGGGTAGACTTTCAAAGATTACAAATAGAACTTAGGCAAAGACACTATATATAGCGCTCAAAAACTATAACGTTATAGATATATAGTGTTTAAAACTCAAAAATGGGTAAGTGCCGATCAAAAATAATCTACAGAAATAGCTTTATACTATCTATAAAGTTAGGACTTAAGGAAAGACACTATATATAGTGTGAAAAAACTATAACGTTATAGATATATAGTGTTTAGAACTCAAAAATGGGTAAGTGCCGATCGAAAACAATCTACAGAAATAACTTTATACTATCTATAAAGTTAGGACTTAAGCCAGGGCTATTTCATTCTAAACTGTGCCATGTTATGTCTTGACGAAAATACGTTATTTCGAGCTTTAGACAATTTATCTTTCCCTATCTGAAAGTAAGTAAATTAATTGCTAAAATCTAGAATCAAATGACCCTGGGGCTTAAGGAAAGACACTATATATAGTGTGAAAAAACTATAACGTTATAGATATATAGTGTTTAGAACTCAAAAATGGGTGAGTGCCGATCGAAAACAATCTGTAGAAATAGCTTTCTTTTGAACTTTTGAGTTAAAGAATATGGATTACAAACAAGCTGGTGTTGATGTTGAGGCTGGTCGTGAATTTGTTGACAATATCCGCAATTTGGTAACGAGTACCCATCGACCTGAAGTTTTGGGTGGATTGGGTGGTTTTAGTGGTTTTTTTGCTCTGCCAAGTGGCTATAAGGAACCTGTGCTGGTTTCTGGTACTGATGGTGTGGGTACTAAGTTGAAGCTGGCAAATACTCTAAATTATCATCATACTGTTGGTATTGATTTGGTTGCTATGTGTGTGAATGATGTATTGACTTCGGGGGCGGAGCCTCTGTTTTTTTTGGATTATTTGGCAACAGGAAAACTTAATCAAAAACAGTTAACTGAAGTTGTTTATGGTGTGGCTGAAGGTTGTCGGTTAGCGGGGTGTGCTTTAGTTGGTGGAGAAACTGCAGAAATGCCTGGTTTTTATGGTGCGGGTGAGTATGATTTGGCTGGTTTTTGTGTTGGTGTTGTGGAGAAAAGTTTGATTTTAGATGGTTCTCTGGTACAGGTTGGTGATATAGCTATTGGCTTGGAAAGTAGCGGAATTCATAGTAATGGTTTTAGTTTGGTGCGGAAGATTATTAGTGAGGGTAATATTTCTCTTGAAGATTGTCCGGATTTGCTTGTTTCAAAAATGGGTGAAAAAAATCTGGGAGAGGTTTTATTAACTCCGACAAAAATTTATGTTAAACCTATTTTAGAGGCGCAAAAAGAAGGTTTGGATTTTCACGGTTTGGCTCATATTACTGGTGGTGGAATTCCTGAAAATTTACCTCGTTGTTTGCCACAGGGAATGTCTATTAATGTGGATAGAAGTAGTTGGGAAGTGCCGTCAATTTTTCAGTGGATAGCTACAGTTGGGAATGTTGAGGAGGAGGCAATGTTTAATACTTTTAATATGGGGATTGGTTTTGTGGTTTTGGTGTCCCCTAGTCAAGCTGAAATGGCAATTAACTGGTTTGGGTCTCAGAAAATTAGGGCCTATAAAATAGGTGAGGTTTGTTAGATTTGGGCCAGGACTTGTTTCTTTGTGGCGATCGCTAGCTGTAGATGGAGAGTGGTTAAAAAAAATGCCTGTGTTGTTTGAAGGGAAAGGGTTTGAGGTTATTGGAGGGTTATGGGCGATCGTCGCAGTTGCTCTGTTGTTTGACTGGCAAGGGTTTTGGTGATATTTGATTTTTATGTTATTGTCAATTTTGGATTGGTTATGTTATTTTGAAGTAGGTCATCGCAATTGTACCTTGAAAAGTAAATATATTAATGGTTTCACAACCCTGCTGTTGTAACTTTAATAAATCCTTATTAGGGATTGAAACGCGAAAAACTATAAGTTTGATGAATAAAAGTTTTACGTTGTAACTTTAATAAATCCTTATTAGGGATTGAAACTAAAGTGTTATCAGGATTTGATTGGAACTTGTATTTCAATAGTTTTAACCTTTATAAATCCTTATTAGGGATTAAAACAAAGCCGACTCAAAAAAAGCAGCATTTACATTTTCGTTTTAACTTTTATAAATCCCTATTAGGGATTGAAACGCTTTTAATTTATTATAATAAAAAGGCTGTTTTCTGTTTTAACTTTAATAAATCCCTATTAGGGATTGAAACAATGAAAGAATAGGAGAGCCTATCTCTGGATTCTGTTTTAAATTTAATAAATCCCTATTAGGGATTGAAACGCCAAAACCCACTTTTGAAGTTCCGGGTCAATGCGAGGTTTTAACTTTAATAAATCCCTATTAGGGATTGAAACTGGAGATACACTAGTAGCGATCGCCTTGATGCTGCTTATGGTTTTAACTTTAATAAATCCCTATTAGGGATTGAAACATCATCACCTTTCCATTCTGGCTTACCCAAAGCATGTTTTAACTTTAATAAATCCCTATTAGGGATTGAAACTTTAAGCTATCAAATATGGAAGTGAATGTACTGTTTTAACTTTAATAAATCCCTATTAGGGATTGAAACAAAAAATAAATCATTTTACGAAAAGGGATGTAGAGTTTTAACTTTAATAAATCCCTATTAGGGATTGAAACTAACTTTGGAAAAGAAAAATCTCTAGATAATTTGTTTTAACTTTTATAAATCCTTATTAGGGATTGAAACTCTGGCTAGCAGAAGGAGAAGATTTAGAATGCGAGTTGAAAGGTTGTAACTTTTATAAATCCTTATTAGGGATTGAAACTCGCAAAGATTTCTTAATTCCTTCGGAAGAGTCAGGTTGTAACTTTTATAAATCCCTATTAGGGATTGAAACTCCACCAGGTTTTCGCTATGTTAATGGAGAATTAGTGCGTTGCAACTTTCATAAATCCCTATTAAGGATTGAAACTTGATTCATTACATGAAAAGCAAGAGACTGACTGGAGTTGTAACTTTCATAAATTCCTATTAGGGATTGAAACTTATTACATTATAGTACCTTTTATACAAACAATAATGTTGCAACTTTCATAAATCCCTATTAGGGATTGAAACATAATGTGATAGACTCCATTTCAAGCAGTAGTAATTTCTCATGTTATAACTTTGATAAATCCCTATTAGAGATTAAAACCTACAGGTCTTTTTGATTCTGATAATCTAGGAGATGTTGTAACTTTGATAAATCCCTATTAGGTATTGAAACACCACTTTAATCAAATATTTGGTATCCTTTGAAATTACGAATATGATATAAACAAAAAAAAGTATCATTATTTAACTAAAATCCACTAGAAAATCTGAGATATTATGGAAGGTAACATTATTTTGTTTAAGCTTGGCATAAACTTGCTTTTGGTCAGCTATTCGCTACAGATGACTCCAGTTTTATCTCCAGAAATTTTTCTTCCCCAAGCACAAGCTCAACAGTTACCAGATACTCAAGAATCAAAAAAAGGCCAGGCTTTACCAATTACAGCCGAGGCTATCATATCAAATCAAAAAATAAATTTAGAAGTAGCTAAAACTCCCCAAGAAAAAGCTATCGGGCTGATGTATAGGAATTTTTTGCCAGATGATAGAGGGATGTTATTTTCTTTCAACCCACCTAGGCAAACAAACTTTTGGATGAAAAATTGCCTGATTTCTCTTGATATGATATTCATCAGGTCTGGTATTGTTCGAGCGATCGCTGAGAATGTACCCCCATGTGTAGCCGATCCTTGTCCTACTTATGGGCCTAATGTACCGATCGATCAAGTGATTGAATTACGGGGTGGTCGTGCAGCTGAACTAGAGTTGAAAGTTGGAGACCGCATAGTAATTAAGCCGAATAGTTAAATACTTCCTGGGATTGATAGACTCTCCGGTGGTCAGACACGGAGATTCTCCTGAAACCAGGATTCTTGGGTAAATCACAACAAGATGCCTATCTCCTTTACAAAATTTCATAAAACTTGTTATTATTTTATCGATTAGGTCTGTACATCACAGATTTTGTTTGTTAAGCTTATTACTCTGACATTTAAAACTCCAGATTTTTCCGACTTCAGATTGAGAAGTATTTTTTTCGAGTCTCTGGTTGTTTTTAATCTTGACCTTTGTTAGATGCTAGAGAAAACATTGTGAAAAGATAGAGAAACTAAATTTTTGGTGTGGTTGAGAGGGAATAAGAATAAGGAAGAGCTTGGCTTGATGGTAGTGTATTTTTGCCTTTAGATGACTGAAGCTCTCAGATTTTTATTAGTGTGAGGATAGTAAAGGCTGATGCTCATCTAAAAATTTCTTTGATTATGCATACAAAACAAGTTTAAATACTTTTCTCGTAGTTTGTATTTTAAGTGAAATATATACAAACTGAAAAGTAGAGCTATATTTTGATGAAATACTTTGCTTGAAGTTTGCTTGATTGGTTGTAATAATTAGCCAAAAATACGAATCCTGAAATCCTATAGGTTACTTATTCTATCTTTTGATGGATGAAGTAGAAACCTAGGTACTGATGTAATAGCAGTTAATAATAGTTTGACCTTGATATTGACAGCAAAAATCAAAAGGGGATTAATTTCAGTTCTCAACAGAGATAATTTTGAGGATATTTGACTTCACCAAAATTTTTAGCGACTACTGCTGAATTTGTGCGGAATAGCAATATTAACTTTTGTAGGTAGATATTCAAGTGAAGCTATTCTATTGTCTGAATAGCAAAATTAATGGTTTAGCGAACCTAGATAAGTTAACCATAACGGGTCTAAAACTTAAGTGTAGCTAATAAAAATAAGTCTGTTTAGTTTGACTCTAACTTGATTGAACAAATGTAGAGTTTAGCAAACAGATTGAGAACTGGCATAAGCTAGCTATATATAGAAATATCTTTGCTTTATGTTAGTAAGCAATTCTGCTAATAACAGCAAAAACCATAAAAACCATTAATTACATCGACATGATAATTCTCTGAAATATGTAACACTATCTATTCACTATCAGAATTAAAGAGTTACAAGGAGAATGGTGTCTGAAAACTAGGAGGTGAAAGGAAAAATGACACCAACAAACTATGCTCGCTTTATCGGCTTTTTGAAAGATGAGTTGGCTATCTCTTCAGCTTCGATAGCAGTTGCTGAAAGAGCGAGTTATACTTCTGAATTACCATATCCTAAACCAGATTCAAGTGCTTTGCCTATGATTCTTTGGCAATACGGTTTGGTAACGTTGGAACAGTTAGACAAAATATTTGATTGGCTAGAAACCAGATATGATTTCAACTAAATTGAATAAATTGAACAACTATAGAAATACTAAACTAGAACTACAAATTGAATTGTTCTTGGGTAAAAGTTAATTATTTGGTAGGCTAAATTACGGCTGATAATTGGTAATTAGTTAATCAGCAAAATTATTAATTGAGTATAATTTTAGCGTTCAAACAGTCAATGTTAAGTATCTCATACCATTTCTTTATGAAGCTGAACTTAATCAAATATGATAATTGTCAATGCAATAAGGTCTGAGCAATAATTATTAAAGTAATTGTTACACAGAAATGGTATCAAAAGAAGAATTCAACGCAATTAATATTTTCCAATCGTAGGGACATTTGATTAAACATCCCTACTCCTTACAAACAACTATCAACTACCCAGGGTAACAAGAAAAGGTAACTTAAGATTGGCCTAAAATATTAGCAGCCGTGGCCACACCGGAGCCAGGAGTAAAGCTTTCATATCCCAACTCTCGTAAAGCTACTTCTAAAGCAGCGATCGCCGTGAGAATATCACGTTCGCCCACAAAACCTAAATGTCCAATTCGGAAAATTTTTCCCTTCAGATGGTCTTGTCCACCAGCTAAAGCAATATCAAAACGTTTATTTACAATAGCCCGCACTTTTTCAGCATCTACTTCTGGTGGAGGAGCAACTGCTGTAATAGCGGGACTAGCTGCATCATCTGGCCCTAGCAGGGGTAAGCCCAAAGCTTTTACTGCAGCCCTAGTAGTATTCATCAAACGTTGATGCCGGGCAAAAATATTTTCTAAACCTTCAGCCTGCATCATATTGAGTGTAGCTTGCAGGGCAAAGAAGAGATTTACAGGTGGGGTAAAGGGAGTACTATTTTTCGCTGCATCTTTGCGATACTTACCCAAGTCTAAATAGTAACGTGGTAACTTCGCGGTTTTATATGCTGTCCACGCTTTTTCCCCCACTGCCACAAAAGCCAAACCTGGGGGTATCATATATCCTTTCTGAGAACCAGAAGCAACCACATCCAGACCTAACTCATCTATTGGCAAGTTAACTGCTCCAATGCTTGTCACTGCATCTACTATAATTAAGGCTTCGCCATGAGCTTTAACATAATTGTTAATGGTTTTAATATCGTTGAGAATACCTGTGGAAGTTTCACTGTGGGTGACAATGACAGCTTTGATTTGTTTTTCTGTGTCTGCCTCTAGTTTTTCGCGAAACTGTTCTGGATCTAAAGGTTTTCCCCATTCGGCAGTAATTTTTTCTACTTGGAGACCATAAGCTGCAGCTACTTCTGCCCATCGATCGCCAAATTTACCATTACATCCACATAGTACGCGATCGCCGTGACTGAGAAAATTAATCATACCTGCTTCCATTGCCCCAGTGCCACTGGAGGCTAATATTAGGACATCATTTTTGGTTTGATGGAGCCATTTCAGATTTTCTGTTACCTCGGCCATGATTTTGGAAAAGTCCCCGCTTCTATGACCAATGGGATGTTTGGCCATAGCTAATAATGCTTTTTCTGGCACTGGAGTTGGTCCAGGAATCATTAACATCAGTTTGTCATCCATTTTTTTGCTCCTTTGTCTTGTTTTATTGAATCAGTTTCTCTAATTTATTTATACTGAAGCATTTATTCTGAAAAACTTACTTTTTCTTTAAGATTCCTAAGTTTTGGTGTGTTGATATTTTTTCTCTTTATTTAACTAATATGACATTTATATTTGAGATATTAATAGAGAGTTAAATGCTTCATATATAATCCAAGGAAAAACTGTAAATACTGACAGGTAACAGGATAGTTTTTTATTTGATCATAGATAATGATATAGCAATTCTATTTAAGTCGTTATTTTTTTTGTGTTTGTAGGTTGAAGCCACAAATAAATACACCGAAATTTTTAACCACTGCTACAGAGGTTTGGCTATAGCACTCCTGTGCATAGTTGTGTAAAAAATATTCACATAATTAGGCAACAGAGGTAAGAGTTTGAGATTGTTTATCTATATTTGTTTGGAATTTTTTACAAATGATTGATTTGGTATTGCCATAACCAGGGTTTAAATTTTTATTCATAAACAGTATATATTTTTATTCAGATTTTTCTTTATTTTTTGATAATTACCATATTTTTGTAATACCGACTTGAAAAAATAATATTACGAATAATCAGGATAATTACAAGACTTTATCTAAGATTTATGTTTAACTAAAAAGATATCTTCGCCCTAATAAATAGTATTTAGGCTATTCGTGCTGACTCCTGAACCCTATAAATAGCCTAACTATTTTTAGCCAATATTTATCATCCTTGGTATCACTATTACTTTTTATGTAACTGCCTAGCTAGTAATAATGGAGGTGAGAAAAAAAGATACATTACCAAGTAGCGCCTCAGTAATAACTTTCTAGAGATTCAAACCATGCTTAGAAGCAGTAGAAACAAAAGAGCGAA
>JBARXI010000291.1:0-18120 GCA_049647275.1 Microcoleaceae cyanobacterium | reverse complement strand
AAAAATCTCAACAGACATTGATTCTGAATCTACTAAAACATATTCTTGCAAACTTGAAATTTGACGATAATATTTAAACTTCTCGTCGCGGTCATACCCCTTTGTACTTGGAGAAAGAATTTCAATAATTACTGTAGGATGTTCGATAAAGTCGCGAGATTTTAAATCCTCAGCATTGCAAGTAATAACTAAATCTGGGTAAAAATAACGACTATTTTCATTCGCCCTAACTTTCACATCCGACACATTCACTTGACAGCCTTTTTGACGGAGATGGGGTCTTAGAGCCATACAAAAGTTAAGAGCAATATTATTATGAGGGATACTTGCTCCAGTCATAGCTAAAATTTCACCATCAATATATTCATGGCGAAATTCCTGTTTGGCTTCCCATTCTAAGTATTCTTCAGCCGTCATTTTTTGAGATTTTTGGGGTTGAGAAATCATCATTTTCTCCTGATTTAATATTCTTGTTTTAAACTTTGTTGTTGAGGCACAAAACCAAAGGTACGTTAGATAATTATAACGCACCATTGTCCCTAAAATACCAAACATTAATAATAATAATAAAACTTTTGTGGTGCGTCTCTACAGGAGAACACCCAATACATAAGGTGCTTATAGTTTGGTTTCACTCCGTTTTACCTAACCTACTTTTATTAAGTTTAATTAACTAGATATGATCTAACTGTTATGCGTGAAGAACGTTTGTAGGTTTATACATGATGAACTTCAAAAACAAAATAAATATTATGAACTCAAAGACAATAGCAGACAATGTATTTTTCAAAATAATATTTTTGGTGATACTTTTTAGCTTATGTTTATTTATTTCAGTTTCTCATGGGTAGGAACAAAATAGTCAGTAAGAAAATAAGTTAGAGCGGTTTGAGAATGATGTTTTTCTAACTGATGAAAACTCAGAATATTATTATGGGACCAAAGCTTTCAATGATGATATAATCTTAGAATTAATTGAAAAAATACCTGCCGAGCAGTCTTTATTAGCTGAAAAGTCAATTAATTTAGTGGATAATTTTCAATTTAAAACCATTATAAAATTAATCGAATCATTAGACTTTTTACAGAAGTAAGTCAAAAGTCAGGATTGCTATAAATATGAATTACAGAATAATAATTATGATCCTATTTATGAGTTGGTTTCCGACATTACTGGGTGGATGTCGTCCAGAAACTCAGACAGACTCAAACCCATCAAATATGATCCTAGAAACTTTACCCTATAGTTTGAAACCAGGCAAACCATATAAAGGAACTACGATAAACTTCCTATTACCCAATGTTCCACAATACACTGCCATTATGAACCGAACCCCTGAATTTACGAAATTAACAGGAATTGAAGTTAACTATCAGTTGATGGACTGGAGTACATTACATAACACAATACAGTCTCAATCAGAAGCAACAACAGGTGAATATGATCTTTTCACCTATGCAAGTACTTGGGGGGCAAGATATCGTAATTTTTTGGAACCTTTGGATCGATGGATTTCTGCTGATGATTTAGAGGTTAGTCGTTATCCTCAAGTATATCGCGACCAGACAACCTATGATGGAAAACTTTATGGTTTGCCCTTACGAGGACACCCTCTGATTCTTTTTTATCGCAAAGATATTTTTGAGCAGTTAAATTTAAAACCACCAAAGACTTGGGCTGAATTAGAAAAAGTTGCCAAAATTATTACCCAACAAACTGATTTATTTGGTATCGCTCCCTATTATAGGGGAGAGCGTAACGGACAGAATTTAATCCTCTGGTTGACCTATTTATGGAGTAATGGAGGAAAGTTATTTGATCGGAATTGGCAACCTATTTTTAATAATGAACAAGGGATTAAAGCAACTCAACGCTATGTCGATCTACTTCTTAAACATCATGTCGCTTCTCCGCAAACATTAACTATGTATGAAATACAAGCGGCCGAAGCAGTTGGTAAAGGTAAAGCAGCAATGACGATTGTTTGGTGGTGGAATTATGTTCACATCGTTAATTCAGCGATCGTCAACCCTGAAGTTGTTGATAATATTGGATTTGCAACGGTGCCTGGTTGGGAAGGTAAAGTTGCTGCTCCCTACGCTCTCAGAATGAATAAATTATTTGAAGCATTTGCCCAAACGGAAACAGGCAAAAATAGTCAAGAAGGTACAGGGTTAGGCTTACCCATTAGTCGTAAATTTGTGCAGTTAATGGGAGGAGATATTACAGTTGAAAGTCAAGTTGGAAAAGGCACAACCTTTAGATTTGAAATTGAAGTAAATGTTGCCAATAAAACAGAAATAGAAATAGAACAACATCCTCGTCATGTTATTGCATTACAACCAAATCAACCCAGTTATAAAATCTTAATTGTAGATGACCGTTCTACTAATCGTCTATTATTAATAAAATTATTACAACCATTAGGATTTGAATTAAAAGAAGCAGAAAATGGAAAACAAGCAATAGAAATCTGGGAACAATGGCAACCTCATTTAATTTGGATGGATATGAGAATGCCAGTCATGGATGGTTACGAAGCAACTCAACAAATCAAAGGTACAACCAAAGGAAATGCCACGGCAATTATCGCCTTAACAGCAAGTGTTTTAGAAGAAGAAAAGTCAATTATTTTATCCGCAGGATGTGATGATTTTGTCAGAAAACCTTTCCGAGAAGCAATGATTTTTGAAACTATGAAAAAGCATTTAGGAGTGGAATATATTTATGAAGAGGAAACTCAATCTCAAACTACTACTGAATTACCAAGTTTAACAGTAGAAGATTTAGAGCAAATGCCCACAGAATGGTTAGAACAACTCTATTATGGTGCCAAAGCTTTAAATGATGATATGATTATAGAATTGATTGAACAAATTCCGGTTGAACAATCTTTATTAGCTAAAAAATTAACTAATTTAGTGGATGATTTTCAATTTAAGACTATTAGACAATTACTTGAATCATTTAATTTTTGACAATAAACTAGAGAATTAATGAAAATAATTAATACAATTATTTATGAATAAAATTTTTATTAAACGACTCTTAATCTTGATAATTGTTAGTTTCTGTTTATTTATTCCTGTATCTAAGATTTATGCTCAAAATAATCAGAATTTAAAGCATATCAATAATCCTGTTATTTTAACGGATGAACAGACAAAATATCCTTTAGGATTAAATTTAGAAATATTTGAAGATCAAACTAGGGAATTAACTATTGAAGATGTTGTCGATCGAGAATTTACTCCTAGT
Source organism: Microcoleaceae cyanobacterium (assembly GCA_049647275.1). Classification (GTDB taxonomy): domain Bacteria; phylum Cyanobacteriota; class Cyanobacteriia; order Cyanobacteriales; family Microcoleaceae; genus JASJEE01. The sequence continues at coordinate 14,861 of JBARXI010000291.1, read as the reverse complement.
AATCAAAAAGTCCCCAACTTAGGTGTAAAAACATCAGCAATCTGGGTTCGTTTTCGAGTCAAAAATCAAGCAAGTTTGACACAAAAATGGATATTAACTTTAAATGATGCTCGTATAGGTACGGTAGATTTTTATTCTTCTCAAGGAAACAAAAAAGCATTTAAGATAATTAAAACTGGCAGATTTTTACCTTTTAGGACTAGAGAATTTAACCATCGTTTTTTTATCTTTAGTTTGACTTTTACTGAAGATAATGAAAAAACTATTTATTTACGTTTAACTTCAAAGGGAGGTTTAGCTCTTCCTTTAAATATTTATTCCTTAAAAACATTTTTACAGGAGGAGCAAAAGAATGTTTTATCTTTAGGAATAGGTTATGGAATTATGTTAATAATGATTGGTTATCACTTATTTTTATTTATTTCTTTAAAAGACAAAATTTATCTACATTTTGTCTTGTTTATTACAGGTTATTTCTGGTTTAAATTGTGTCGAGAGGGAATAGGACATCAATTATTGTGGAAGAATTTTCCTAACTATTTAGAGTTCCAATTATTGGCAGTATTATTAATTATTTTTTCCTTTATCAAATTCACCCAATCTTTCTTAAAAACTAAAAAATATCTTCCTAAAATAGATAGATTTTTATTTATTACATCTTTTGTTATATCTATAATAACTATTATATCCATATCAACAAAATGGATTAATATTATCCAAATTTTTCATTCTATATTTATTCGTTTAATAATATTAACAAGTGCTTTAATAAGATGGAGACAAGGATATAAGCCAGCTAAATATTTTTTATTAGCTATGTTTGTCCCTATTCTAGGAGTAATTATTCTTAATTTGAGTGCTTTGGGTTTTATACCTTATAATATTCATCTACTTAACCTTTGGGATTTAGCTTTAAGTTTACCGATATTATTACTTTCGTTTGCTTTAGCAGATAGAATTAATCTTATTAAATATGAAAGAGAAAAAGCACAAAATGAAGCCTTAAAAAATGCTCAACTCAATCAAAAATTAATTAAAGAACAAAATATTGTTTTAGAAGAAAAAGTTGGAGAAAGAACAGAACAATTATCCATTGCTAAAGAAAAGGCGGAAGTAGCAAACCAAGCAAAAAGCAGTTTTATTGCCAATATGAGTCATGAATTACGGACTCCTTTAAATGCTATTTTAGGCTTTTCTCAAATTATGCTCCGTTCTCAAAGTTTATCAACAGAAAATCAAGAAAATACAACGATTATTAATAAAAGTGGCAACTATTTATTGACCTTAATTAATAATATTTTAGATAAGTCTAAAATTGAAGCAGGGAAAATGACCCTCAATGCTAAAACCTTTGACTTTTATTCATTGTTAAACGAACTAGAAGACTTATTACATATAACCGCAGAAAATAAAGGCTTAACATTAATATTTGACCATCAAGACGATGTACCTCAATATATCAATACTGATGAAACTAAACTGCGTCAAGTCTTAATTAACTTAATCAATAATGGGATTAAATTTACATCTGAAGGGGGTGTGAGTGTCACAGTAGGGAGTCAAGCAGAATCCCCTCTTAATCCCCCCTTTGAAAGAGGGAAAAGTTATGAAAAAACAACAATTATTTTTGAAGTCAGAGATACAGGAGCCGGAATAGCTGAAGATGAAATGAACAAATTATTTGAAGCATTTTCCCAAACAGAATCCGGCAAAAATAGTCAAGAAGGTACAGGTTTAGGATTACCCATTAGTCGTAAATTTGTCAACTTAATGGGAGGAGATATTACAGTCAAAAGTAAAGTCGGAAAAGGCACAACCTTTAGATTTGAAATTCCCGTTGAGATTGCCAATAAAAAAGATATAGAAAATCAACATTATCCTCGTCATGTGATTGGATTAAAACCCAATCAACCCCGTTATAAAATCTTAATTGTAGATGATCGTTCTACTAATCGTCTATTATTAATAAAATTATTACAACCATTAGGATTTGAATTAAAAGAAGCTACAAATGGAAAAGAAGCAATAGAAATCTGGGAACAATGGCAACCTCATTTAATTTGGATGGATATGAGAATGCCAGTAATGAATGGTTACGAAACAACTCAAATAATTAAAGGCACAACTAAAGGAAATGCTACAGCAATAATCGCCTTAACAGCAAGTGTATTAGAAGAACAGAAAGCAATTATTTTATCAGCAGGATGTGATGATTTTGTCAGAAAACCGTTTCGAGAAGCAATGATTTTTGAAACCATGAAAAAGCATTTAGGAGTGGAATATATTTATGAAGAAGAAAGTCAATCTGAAACTACCACGGAATTACCAAGTTTAACAGTAGAAGATTTAGAGCAAATGCCCACAGAATGGTTAGAACAACTGTATTATGCTGCCAAAGCTTTAAATGATGATATGATCTTAGAATTGATTGACGAAATACCTGCCGAGCAGTCTTTATTAGCTGAAAAGTTAACTAATTTGGTCGATAATTTTCAATTTAAGACCATTAGACAATTACTTGAATCTCTTAAATCAGGATAAACCATAAAAATATGAATACTATGAATATTATATCAGAGGAAAATTCAGAAGGTACTATTTTAATAGTTGACGATCAACTTTCTAATTTAAAAATTTTAGCTACTCTTCTAAAAGATAATAGTTATAAGGTAAAAAAAGCCATTGATGGAGAAAGTGCATTAATTTCTATTGAAACGGATACTCCTGATTTAATTTTATTAGATATAAAAATGCCCGATCTGAATGGCTATGAAGTTTGTGAACGTTTAAAAGCTAATCCTAAAACTAAGGATATTCCAGTAATTTTTATTAGTGCTTTAAATGAAGTTTTTGATAAAGTCAAAGCATTTGAAGTGGGAGGAATAGACTATATTACTAAGCCTTTTCAAGAAGAAGAAGTTTTAGCAAGAGTTAAAAGTCAGTTAATCATTCAAAAACAAAAACAACTATTAGAAAAAGAAAGAGAAAGTCTGAAACAAGAAATTAAACAACGCCAAGAAGCAGAGGCTATTTTATATCAATCTAGAGCATTAATTTCTGGCATTTTAAATTCTTCTCTTGATGGTATTGCAGCGATGGAAGCATTGAGAGATAAGAGAACAGGAAATATTATTGATTTTTCTTGTTTAGTTGTTAATCCAATTATTGCTAGAGCTTTTAATCGAGAACCACAAGATTTAATTGGTAAATTAGTACTTAAAAAGTTTTTAAATAGAATTAATTATGATTTATTTTCTAATTTGGTTAATGTGGTAGAAACTGGAAAGTCTTTAGAGCAAGATATTTATTATAATGACCAAGAAGAAGGAAAATGGTATCATTTCATCGCCGTTAAATTAGGGGATGGTTTTGCTATTACAGTCAGAGATATTACAGAAAGGAAAAACTTAGAATTAACCCTTGAAGAAACTAATAAAGAATTAGAGGCTTTTAGTTATAGTGTGGCTCATGATTTCCGTAATCAATTAGGGAATATTGACTCATTAATTTATTTTCTCAAAGAAGAATATGAAGATTCTAATTATATCACTCAAAATGCTCAAGATTATTTTGATTTGATTTCTCGAACAACTTATCGGACGCAGCATATAATTAAAGATTTACTGCTGTTGTCAAAGATTAAAAAAAGTGCAATAACTCTTGAATTAGTGAATTTAAGTAGTACAGTTGAAGACATACTTATGAAACTCCAAATAAAAGAATCACAAAGAAAAGTTAAATTAGTAATTCAGCCCAATGTTACAGCTAAAGCAGATCAAAGATTTTTAACAATTGCTTTAGAAAATTTAATTAGTAATGCTTGGAAATATTCATCTAAAAAAGATGTTAGTCATATTGAATTTGGAGTTTTATCCGCAGAAAAACGAAAATTAGATTCAATCATTAATCAATGCTCTTTATATTACAAAGACCAAAATTTATGTGAACACAAATTAGAACTAGTTTATTTTATCAAAGATAATGGAGCAGGTTTTAATATGGAAAACTTCAAAGAATTATTTACTCCTTTTAAGCGATTCCATTCAGATGATGAGTTTCCAGGAACTGGTATTGGTTTGTCAATAGTTAAAAGAATTATTAATCGTCACCAAGGTTTAATTTGGTGTACTTCTGAAGTAGAACAAGGGACAACTTTTTATTTTACTCTGAATAAATGAAGATTAAACTATTAGCAAATAAAATCTGGAGTTTCTCAAACAACAGGAAGAATTAGAAAGTTTAACAGACAAATGGATTTACTTCCTCAAAACGGCTCCACACCTAAATTCAATTCCATCAAATATGGAAAATATATCAGAAATTCAACGGGCATTCCAAATTGCGAATGGTGCTAACCTGAGTCGAGAGGAATTAGAGACATTGGAAAAACAAGAGATATTTATGTATGACCAAAAAGGTTCTATAATTAGGGCACAAAGAGAAGCTCGTTTGGAAATTGCTGGAAAATTATTAGATATTTTGGGTGATGAAACTATTAGTCAAACCACGGGATTAACAGTAGAAGAAATCCAAAAATTACGTTAATATCTGTAGGTTTGGTAGAAGGAAGTAAAACCAAAGCACAGAATTATACCATGCGTGATAAATGTTTGCTACAAATAACTAGGCTATTTCTTAGGAGTCAGGAGTCAGGAGTCAGGAGTCAGAATGAATAACTTAAATACCATTTATTACCGTTTATTTTCTATTTTTCTCTTGGTGCGCGTTCCCTTGCGACTGGCGTCGTCGCGGGGTCGCACCGCTTAGTCAAAGGGACATCTCATATAAAATATTTTAATCACTCTTATTATTCGTAACATTCTTTTTTTAAATTGGTATTATATGATGTCTGGTTGAACAGTTATAAATAATTAGGGAGAAGTCAGAACTTAGAAGTGGGTAGAGGGGAAAGAGAGAAGGTATAAGCAGGAGAAAGTTTTTTTCATCGCGCTATTAAGCAGACATCATATTACCAATGAAAACGCTTTAAAACCCCAAGTTTATAATAATTGATAACAATAAAAAGCAAGAAAATATACTTAGATACACAAATTGTGCTCAACAAAGCATTGTTAATGAATCTCTGCGATTTATTTATAAAGTTTCCCAATTTCTCTCATCCCTACATCGTGTCAAAATATCTGTTGTGCTTGCCTGGTTATAGCGGTTTTCACTCATGTTGACTACAGTAAAAATTATAGATATGCCTAAAGCGCGTGGAAGTTCACAGAAATAGTTGTATTCTATGTTAATGAAAACCTCTATAAACACAAAATATTGCCCAATGAAAATTTTAAATTCCGGCTATTTATGGTGTTTCTGCTTTACGATAATTTTCTTCCTTTCCTTAGATTTTTGGTCTTGGAAACAAACAATTTCTTTTTCATTATTCCATTTACCAGCCTGGGTTTTCTATTTTATCGCTTTGCAAATCATCCTAGCTTGTGCTATTTTGATATTCTCTCAAACATTCTGGAAAACTGAATCTGAAGAGGAGAATTAATCGTGATGGAAAACCTAATTCCCTACTTAGTTATTGGTGCATATTTATTATGTACTCTAGTCATTGGAATTATCGGTTATCGTAGCCAACAAAATACACCAGAAGATTACTTTCTAGCAGATAGAAAAATTGGCTCGATAGTTCTATTTTTTACTCTCATTGCCACAAATTTTAGTGCTTTTACTTTTCTCGGATTTTCCGGCGCTGGTTATCGCATTGGTATGAGTTACTATCCGATGATGGGATTTGGCACTGCCCTGGTTGGAATTACATTTTATTTCATCGGTTATAAAGTTTGGCTATTGGGAAAAGAAAAAGCTTTAATTACTCCTTCAGAATTAATTGAAAGTCGCCTCCCCAGTCAACAGCTAAAATTATTATTTTTAGCTGTGATGGTAATTTTTACTATGCCTTACTTAACTCTACAACCAATTGGCGGTGGTTATATTATTGAAAATTTAACTAACGGGCAAATTCCCTATTTTTGGGGAGCTACTTTTTTAACTTTTATCATTGTCTTATATGTGTTTATGGGCGGGATGAGAAGTGTAGCTCTAACTGATGTTTTACAAGGGGTATTAATGTTGGTATTTATGATAGTGGCAGTAGTAGCGATCGCTCACGGTCTCGGCGGTTTTTCTGAAGCTAATCGCACTGTCTACGAACTGAAACCGGAAATTTTTTCTCGCTCTGGCCTGAATATTTTTTTTACTCCCCACAAATGGTTTAGTTATATGTTGCTTTGGGGTTTAAGTGTGCCGATGTTTCCCCAAATGTTTATGCGGTTTTACACTCCTAAAACTGCTAATTCTCTGAAAGTTTCTGCTAGTTTATATCCAGTAATTACAGCCGTAATTTTTATTTGCCCGGTATTAATTGGAATGTGGGGTCATATTAATTTTCCCGATTTAGTGGGAAAGGAAGCGGATAAAATTTTTCCGATGATGTTAGGAGAATATACATCTGTTGGCATTGCTTCATTAGTTATGGTGGGAGCTTTAGCAGCATTTATGTCTACTCTTGACTCTCAACTTTTAGCATTAAGTTCGATGATTACTAGAGATGTCTATATTGTTTATATTCGTCCCCAAGCTTCCTTGGCAGAACAAACTTTTGTTGGCAAAATATTAATCGTTATTTTAGCAATAATTGGTTTAATTCTCGCAGCTAATCCACCTGCTACAATTGCAGCGATCGCTACTCAAGCTTTTACAGGTTTGGCAGTATTATTTCCCACAGTTATTGCTGCTTTATATGGCAGAAATATTTCTCCTATTAGTTGTATTATTTCGATTTTATTTGGTGAAATTGCAGTAATTGGTTTTCAGGTAGGTATGATTCCTGAAAGTTTTGCCTTTGGATTTTTGCCTGTAGTGCCAATAGTAGTAATTTCTGCATTAATAATTGTGGTAGGTACAATAATTAGTTATCAAAAATATTGAAACAGCAAGGAACAAAAGAGATTTTTAACACGGATATACGGATGAGACAAGTTGGGAAACTCCATAAATAAATTTAGGGGCGGGTTTAGCTACAAAACTTCAGTTGTTCATGTTTGGAGAGTGTTTGTAAACATAAAGATTAAAGAATGAGAATTTTATTATCTAAACAAGTTGAATTGCCTAATCTGGCTATAATATGAGCCACTAAAAAAAAGTTCTCCACTTTATTTAATTCTCATTTTATAGCAAGTGAAACAAAAGTATTTGACTGCAAAAAATCGGCAAAATTCTACGAAAATACTTTTCTCTAACTGAAAGACTCATAGCTGACTCCTGATAGCTCTAAGATTTTTTTATATAATTGCAGTAAAGGAATTTGACTAACTCCTGAAAACTGTGGGTCTCCTGTTTCTATGACTATCCATTCATCATTTTCTAACTGCCCAATATCTACTGATATATAAGGAACATTCAAATTTTTAGCAGCAGCGATCGCCAATTCTAAAACCTGCTTTTCTTCATTAGGAGAAAGTTTTTTTAATCGGTCTTCTCCTTCCCAATAATAACCCCAACCTAAAATTTGTTCTCGGTAAATAAATACTCGATATTCTCGCCCTAAAGGAAATCCATTTTCAGCATAACGACTATACTTGAATTTAACTAATTTCCGCACAACTACTCGACCTCGCGCTCCATTTTCCTGAGTGAGTAATTCTTGAGTTAGTATTTCTAGTTCTGCTAAATTTTCAGCGATACAAGCTTTCCATCCTTTGGCTTTTTTCGACTGTACAACACCTTTGACAAAAACAGGAAATTCTAGTCTTTCTATAATTGTTTGGCATTCTGACTGATTTGTAATTATGATGCTTTCTGGAGTTAAATCTAATAATTTAGGATAAGCACGGTCAAATTCTTGAACAGTTAAATGTTGTTCTGGACTGTTTAGCAGTTTAATTCCCTTACGAATAGCTGTATTATAAATAGCTTGATAACGTTCAGGGGTGGGAATATATCCAATCCACAAACCTAATGTTTCTTGTGGTTGTTTTGGAATATGAGCAAGTGCATTTTCAGCAGTTTCACAAATACTAAAATCTTCTGGGATGTAATGAACTTGATATCCCATAATTTTTGCTGCCTCAGTAGCAATTTTAAGATCATTAGCACTGGCAGAATAAAAATCCTTTGTTGAATCCTCAGTAAGTACAATCATAGTTAAGAGAGAGGAGAAAGTATTTATTCACAATTATACTTTTTCTCAAATCTTTGTAAAAACATTCTAGAGAACATCTCTACATTCTTTATTAGAAATATCTATTAATGAAATTACGGCGTTGCTGAATGATTATATGATTTTTATATGAAATACAAAAAATTGTGCAAATATACGAATCTCCCCATCTCCCCATCAATCTTTAGTAGCAAACATTAACGTATTTCATATTAGTAGTCAGTAGTCAAAACAGATTTTTTCCTGACTATCAATCTTACTTACTCACGAATTTCATACCTGATTTTAGCAATGCCAAAATTACTGATGATTAATGCTTTTTTTAAGGAGTTATAGCCCTACGTGCAAGTCAGAAGTAATCTCTGACGCTCGTTCGATCATTTAGTAATATTCTGACCAATAAACGCAGTGCTATAACAAAGTTTTCCTCCCAATGACTATCACTTATTTTTGTTTTGGCAGTTTGGAAGTATGACTCAGATAAGTAGGTTGAACTTAAAAATGGTCGTTATCAGAAGGCAACAGGCAACAGGCAACAGGCAATAGAGAAGGGATTTGGTCGGATTTGACTTTTCGTTACATACTTCCATTTTTTTATCTCTCTCTACTTAACTACCAAAAACATGATTCAAAGCATCAGCTTTGAGATGATAATTCCAACGACACATTTGTGTCATTACTTTCATCAAAGTATAGCCAATTTCGATACCATATTTGAGATGAGAAAAACTGATAATATCTTGACCAGAAGTTCGCTCTTTTTGGTGATGATTGAAAAGTCTAAGTAGTCGAGAGATACTACCAATAACTCGCTGAAAAGCTGAATCACCAAAACCCCATCTAGTAATTCCCCAAAACTTAGCCAAATGATTAACTTCATCTTGCAAAGGTTGAGCGATCGCCATTTGTAATGCCCCAGTTGAATGAGACATTAACCATAAATAAATAGATACGGCACTCCATTCTGAACTAATTCTACTTACTCCATGACTATATATTTCTGCCCGTACATTTCCAGTAGGTTGATAACCATGAACGATATTAGGTTTTGGTTGTAATTTTTTCCCTGTAAGTTGTTGATAAATCTTGCTAAAAGCAGGAGCGTGTTGTCGTTCTTCTTTTTCCCAAATACCAACTTCAATTATTTTCCCATTTTCATCACTTACACCTCCCATAAATCTAGCTAGTTGAGGATGAGCTATTTGTAAATAACCCCAACTTTCTTGGGAATAGGAACGAATAGGTGCTTCAATTTCTACGGCAGAAGCAATTACTTGTAAAAATAATTTTGGTTCGATGCCAATAATTTGACTATTATTAATGGCTTGCCAGTAAATTTTTTGCCAAGGTCTTTGTTGAGGCTTTTCAAATTGTTGGGGTAAGTCTAATAGTCTTTCTGTGAGAATGGCTTGGGAAAGATAACGTTCTAATAGATAATTAATTCTGGCTCTGGTTTGTAGATAGTTAGGAGTGGAATGGCAATAACCAGCTAGGTCAAATTGGGTCTGATTAGTCAAATTACTTGTTGTTACTAAGTTCATGGTTTTTCAGTTAAGTTATTTTTGGTGTAATGATTTAGGCAAATTCGAGAAAGTGTTACCTTATCTCTGGCAGCTTATTAATAGAAACTGACCAGATGAGAAGGTGTCACACTTGTGTTCTTGCCTTTCTTAACACCAATCCTAAGCTAACTGTTAAGGTAGAACTTAGCATGGAGGTGACAGTTATTTAGTTGTCATAGAAAAGGATAGACAGTTGTAGTGATTTTTATAAACTGGCACAGTTGAAATAGTTTCAATATTTGAGCAGGATAGAGAGGACAAGTTTTTTTAATCACTAATTAAACGGACTTGATATTATACTATTTCATTAAAATAATTGGTATTACAACTGGTATTAGCGATCGCTCCCAACCTTCAACCCCTAACTCCTAGTCAAACCAAAACTAAGACATTGAAACTATATTTAACATCTGCTGATAAAGTTCCAGTAAAGGAATTTGACTAACTCCATAAAATTGTGGATCTCCCGTTTCAATTACTATCCATTCATGATTTTATAACTGCCCAATATCTACTGATATATAAGGAATATATAGAGATTTGGCAGCAGCGATCGCTAATTCTAAAACTTGTTTTTATTCACTAGGAGAAAGTTTTTTAAATGGGTCGTCACCTTGCCAATAATAACCCCAACCTAAGACTTTTTCGCGGTAAATAAATACCGGATATTCTCGCCCCAAGGGAAAAGCATTTTCGGCATAACGAGAATGGCGTAATTTAACTAATTTCCGCACAACGACTCGACCTCTTGCCCCACTTTTTTGAGTAAGTAATTCTTGAGTGAGTGTTTCTAATTCTGCTAAATTTTCTGCTATATAAGCTTTCCATCCTTTAGTTTTTTTTGACTGTACAACTCCTTTAACAAAAACTGGGAATTCTAGTCGTTCGGCGATGGTTTGGCATTCTGACTGATGGGTAATAATGATGCTTTCTGGAGTTAAGCTTAATAACTTCGGATAAGCACGGTCAAATTCTTGAACAGTTAGATGTTGTGCTGGAGTATTTAGTAGTTTAATTCCTTTATTAATAGCAGCATAATAAATATCTTCATAAGGTTCAGGCTTAGGAATATATCCAATCCAAAACCCTAAAGTTTTTTATGGTTGTATCGGAATATGAGCAAGTGCATTTTCGGATGTTTCACAAATGCTAAAATCTGACGGGATGTAATAAACCTGAAATCCCATTAATTTAGCTGTTTCTGTAGCAATTTTAATATCATTAGCACTGGCGGAATAATAATTTTTCGTTGAATCTTCAGTAAGTACAATCATAATAAGCAGCTAAATTAAATAACCTCGTTTCAAACCAAAACTAATACCCCCTTCCCAATCAGATGTTAAGTAATCTCGAATATGAACAAATAAATGATCTATCACATCTACATATATAGGATTTTTAATATACCCTTTCTGATATCGGAATTCTCTATCTGTATTCTTTTGTTTTCTTAATACATATATTTGGTCTATTTTGAATTTTCGTAAATTTACGGCATCTGTTAACTTTAACCATTCTGCCACTAAAATATAAATAGCATTAGGGTTTCTATATTTAAGTTGTTCTGCTGCTGTTGCTGCATCTTGAAGCATAGTTTTATCCAAATAAGTTTTACATTCTATAACTACAGCAGGTACATCCCAAATATGACTTTCTAATTCTTGGGAACCTTGACAATTCATTTGGGCATGAATTCTCACTCCTATGGCAAAATCATTATCTTTCAGTTCAATTAAAGCATGAGGATAATTGAGCATATCTTGATAATTTTAAGACCGAAAAAATATATCTTTGAAAGTACGAGACTTGCCAATTAAAGCTTGTGATGAAAATTCTCTAACCAAATCTTTGAAGAGATAATACATAAATTCTTCTAACACAGATGAATGGAGATTTGAACGAGAATCAAATTTTTCAGCATAGTGTTGTTGTTCTAGAAAATCTTTGTATTCATTCAACAATTCTACTCGCTTTATTAACAACTCACTATCTTGCTTCGTTGTTTCAGTTAATGGACCTATCAGCTGTTCATTAGCCAATTTCCACTCATTATATTTTTCTCTTATTTCTCTCAAATATCTCCGAGAATCTTCATCTCTATATTTCGTTTTATGATTTTCTTTCTGCTCTAAATTTTGACCATGAACATACATTTTTTTTGCTCACTTGTACAACTGTTTTAATATATTATCAGCAATAGCTTTAGCTAACAAAGGAGGAACGGCATTTCCAATTTGATTGTATTGACATAAATGTTTTTCTGCTAAACGACCTTCTCTGGATAGTAGTTTCTGACTAACAACTGTTGGCTTACCCATGAATTTAAAACTATCTGGAAATGACTGTATTCTTGCACCTTCTCTAGCTGTGAAATTTCTATGTTGATAAGGATGAACGAAATTAGCATAAAATGAAGCTGGAATTGTATGGCATGGTCGATCTGGATGGAGTCTTCTATTATTTTGGTCGTAGATTTTTTGAGATATTTTTGTAGAATTCCTTTGCCGTGGTTGTAAATGTTTTGGTACATCTTTTACAGAACTTCCCCAAGTCATTGTAGCAAATCTTTCTACCATTCTTTGAGTGTGATTCATTGCTTTGTGATTAAACAGAATTTTATTTCCATTTCTCAACAATTTTTGATATTCATTCAATGGCTTTTTGACATAATTTGACTCTTCTTTTCCTTCACCAGCTTTTAAGGTCGGCAAGTCAGAAATAGCATCCCATAATGTCGGACAGAATTTTAAATATTCTCCAAATAAAGACATTTGCCGATTGGTTAATATTCCATGAGTTGGCAAGGGAAAAGGATTTTCTAGTTCCCGTTTTGAAGCAACAATAAATAAACGTTTTCTGATTTGAGGTACTCCGTATGCTGTAGCTTCTAATATATTTATGTAGACGTGATACCCAATCTTTTTTAACTCTTGTTCAATAATGTCAATAACTTTGATTTGAGAATAAGTCCGAAATTTCATCAGGTTGGGTACATTTTCCATAATTAATATTTCTGGCTCAAAAACTGTAGCTATTCTGATTAATTCTCTAAAAAGATTATTTCTAGGGTCTTTAGGGTCTCCAGAATTTTTATTACAAATAGAATATCCTTGACATGGCGGACCGCCAATAACAATCTGTGGTTTATTATTTCCCCAAATTGCGGCTAAATCATTATTAGTAACTGTAGTAATATCTTGATTAATTACAACCGCATCTGGATGATTATAAGCAAAAGTTTCTGATGCCCATTTATCTATTTCTATCGCACCAATAATTTGACAACCAGCCCACTTAAAACCGAGGCTAAATCCACCTGCACCGGAAAAAATATCTAATATTAATGGTTTCATAAACAATACCTTTGGCAAAAATAATCAAGCAACTATTTGATTTTTAGTAGTTTCTCTGTCAATAGATTTTTCCTCAAAAATTTCTTGAATGACATCTTTAATATCTCGATCGGGAGGTCGTTTTTCAAATTGTTGATGATTATAAATCCATAAAGGCTTAATCACTCTTTCCTTCTCGTCAACTAAGTACATTAATCTAATTTGTCCTGATGCACCTTTAGCAATGGTTACAACTAATTTATAAAATTGCCATTCATCAGGTAATTTCAGACTACTTGGTAAAGGTTCAGCCCTTGCTTGAGGTGGATAAGGGTTAATAATTAGTTCTTCCAGGTGTTTACTAATAACCTGAATAAATTCCTGTTGTTGAGATTTAGATTTATAGGTTTTGACTAACTTTTTCAAACTCCGTTCAAAGTTAGTAAACTTCTCAATTAAGAAGGGAGTTGAGCCAGTCATTTACTTCTCCTTGCTGAATATATTGAGGTTTTTCGTTAGATTCTATTGCTGTTTTTAAAATATGAGAAACAATTGGGGTGTAGTAAGGATGTTCTTTCTCAATTTCTAAAAGTTTTTCTTCTCCTAATAAACGCAGATCTTCTAATAATATAGGTTCGGTTGAACTTGCATCACTAGGTAAATCTTTTCTGGCTTTTTTCCAAGGAAATTCTAAGTGGGTTAAACCGCTCAAATAGTAAGCATGATATTCACCAAAATATTGCCATACTTCCTCTAAAACCTGCTTGACTTCTGAGGTTAAGTTTGCGATATTTTCCTGAATCTGAATAGGTAATTGTTCGGCTTCAAATTTACTGTAAAATTTGTAAGCAGGAGGACAAACAGGACCATATCGCCAAGCTTGTATTTCATCAGCGAATAAAGGTTCATCATTAAGAGCTAAATATAAGCATTGACTATAGTAGAGAAGTTTTTGTATTTTTATATTGGTTATTTGAGCTTCTCTACCATCTTCATAAGCCCGCATGATGAAATATTTGGCTACTTCTAAGGGGTCAATCATTACACTTTTATCTGTTTATTTTTAATTTAATAGAGCTATAGATATTTATTATTTTAGCACTAAGTCAGGAATTACATAAGTACGCTACGTTTACTAGGAAAAATTTAATTCTTGTTAAATAAAATATTAAGCAAAGATTTGAGAATCTAGCTGTAGTTCACATTGTTGAAAAATGTAGTTAACTACAGCAAATAATTGGTCTAAGTCTTGAAGGGTATAAAAAGTCAGATTTTTAGTAAAAATATTTGCTTGTAGTTTACCAAATTGCCAAATTTTGCCATTTGAAACAATCCCAAAAACTATCATCTCTGGGTTTTCATTTAATTTTTGAGCAGCTACCATTTCTGCCAAACATTGCCCCCATCCTTCCTCAAATTTATCTTGTTTTGCTTCTACTAAAAGTAAATAAGGTTTGTCAAAGACAACTTTTCCTAGTGGAGAACGTTTCGCTAGAATATATTCTGGAAAACCCGCAAGATTATCGTTATAAACCAGCGACTGATGACTCCACAAAATCAATTTACTACAATAAGATTTCCAGACTTCTTTTAAGACTGGATAAATTAAGTTTTCACAGATAGCAAATTCTGAATTATCAACTATTCCTTCCCGCATGACTATTTGTATATCATTTCTGAAATATTCAGGAATGCTAAATTCTGTCTCCAAAATAAAATCAGCTTCGGTGTAAGTAATTTGAAATTCTTGGATAACTGCACTAATACTTTTATAACTACTAAAAGACATAT
>JBARXI010000290.1:0-15113 GCA_049647275.1 Microcoleaceae cyanobacterium | reverse complement strand
CTGATGATTTGGCTCCCGTCTCAGTTAAACCTAGATGATTTACAGAGTATAAATACTGAGCAACCCACTGATGTTTGTGCTACTTTTTATGTGACAAATTGACGTGCGGAATCTAAGTTATAAATAATGACGGAGGAGTCAGGAGTCAGGTAGGGGAGCCGTCAGATTGGCGACGTACAGGAGGGAAGAAGAAGGAAGAGGAGAAGAAAGTTTTTATCATTAATTAAACGGACATGATATAATTTGAAAATATTTATGTACTTATGCTCTAAAATTATTGATAATTATTGATAAGGTTTGCTGGTTTATTCTGACTTACTTAAAATAATATTTTCTGGTTTATTCTTACTTCTTATATAAGATAATGGCTATTATAGAATTTGTAATACTTACAGGATTAGGGATTGTATTAGGTGCATTTATTGTGAATATGTCTAATGATAGACAGCAGCAGCGTGTTTTGGATGACGCATTCTATCGGTTGTTACAAATTCAAAATGGTAAAATTTCTTTGATTCAATTAGCTGCTGCTGCTAAAATTGATGCTGAAGCAGCTCAAAAATATCTAGAAAGGCAAGCACAAATATTTTCAGCAATGTTAGAAATTGATGAACAAGGAGATACATTTTATCGGTTTCCTAAACTAAGTTTGCCACCTAGTTTAGAGAAATCGCAATGGTAATTTATCAGGTTTTAGGTGTTATACCAAGGGTGAAAAAAGAATGTTGCACTCCCTAGCTTGAGTGAGAAATATTTTAGATTGCCAGTATGTATAGAACCCCTAAACGTATCTTTGTCAATGTTAAGTTTTTTAGTTAGGAGTCACCGAGTCACCGAGTCACCGAGTCTGGAGATAAGAGGGAAGGTGTGGAGAGATAAGAGGGAAGGTGTGGAGAGAAGTAAGAAATAAAAATTCCACAAAATACGCATATTTTTCCTCAAAATTGATGCGCGAAAAGACTTAACTATGGTAATTATATAGATATAAAATGGGTTCTATAGAGTACAGGGCAAGATGCCGCTCTTTGATTAAGCTTCACATACCAAATGCTCAGAGACTCTTGCCTTTGTGATTACTGTAGGGGCAATTTCCTTTCCTAGGTAATGCTCCGCTTTAGATGTTTGATCCGGATTCGGAGCGAAATTATCCCTACTAGAAACAGTCTAATTATTTCTAGCAAATATCGAGCGCGCCTGGTGTTAGATGTTAGGTAACTTTTAAGTAATAATAAAAATGAGGAGCATCGCTTTTTGTTTAGCCAATAAGAATAGGAATAAAATAATCAGGACTAACTCCGTAACTCTACTTTTACGCTCAGTTGCAACCCACCTTACACTACTTACCGAATAATTAAGGTTTAAAGTCTCTACTTGAAAAGAAAAAATTTTCCTTTTAGTCAATCCTTTTCTTTTCAAGCAGAGGTAATAATTAATAATTAATTATTAATTGTTGAAAAATAGTGTATGACAGAGAATGGGTAGGTAAGTTCCGATCGTCTAAAAAAAATTGAGATGTAACCCTGCTTTTGAACTTGTAGAAAGAAAGAGGAAAAATCTTGAAAACAACGAGGTTGTTACAGAAAAAATTCTATAATATTGAATCCCATTAATTAATTGATGGGATTATTTTCTTCCTTTTAATTATCGCTACATCCGTGCTATAAATCCGTTTTTTGTCTTCCCTTTTTCTAATTTAATGTGAAATAGATCCTAATCTGTCGAAGGGCCAAAAGCGAAATATTGCCCTACCAATAATATTTTTTCTGGGCAAAAAGCCCCAAACGTGAGAGTCGTTACTATTGTTGCGGTTGTCTCCCATGACAAAATATTTATCTTCGGGAATTTTTAATGGTCTTTCCCAAGGATAAGCAGGGGATTCGGCAATATAATCTTCTGTGAGAGGTTGATTATCTATATATACTTGACCATTCTGAATATTAATAGTTTGTCCTGGTAGACCAATAACTCGTTTGATAAAAGCTTGATTTTTGGCATAACCGTAACGTTGTAATTGTTGGGGTGGCTCAAAGACGATGATATCTCCTGCTTTTGGTGGATGAAAATGATAGGAGACTTTTTCAACTACTAGGCGATCGTCTATTGCTAAAGTTGGCATCATTGAGTTTGATGGTATATATCTCGGCTCTGCAATCAATATTCGCACTAATAAAGATAAGCATAATGCGATCGCTAGAATTCTAATATTTTCTCCTTGTGTACGCCATATTTTTAACCACCAAGGAGTTGTAGAGTTATTTGTTATTTTGTTCCCTAGGGATTCTTTTTCTGAGGTCATTTTATTCTTTAATCTTTCACAACAATTTCTATTTTAGGGTAAAACTTACTAAAAAAGTATATTTAATTTTTCATCGCATAATTAAGGTTTAAAGCTTCTCCTTTAAAGGAGAGACAAGAAAAAATTTTCCTTTGAGTCAATCCTATCCGTTTTCAAAGAGAGGTAATTATTAATTATTAATTATTAATCATTAATTGTTGAAGGCAGCTTTTTGACTGAAAATATATTTTTTTTAAATACTGTCATCAATCCATTTTTTTGTAGATTTTTTTTCAGGGGATTTATTTCTTTGAATGAGGAAAAAGGAAAATCCTATTAATCAATTAATCGAGTGTCGAGCGGCTAAATATTAAAGGTTAATACCCATGAGGGATTAAAGTCCCTGGCTTAGACAAGAAGTCCTCTTAGGGTAGGAGGACTAATATAGCTTTTCAATTCTTTTTAAAGAACTTCAACTATCAGCTCACAAATGAATTTATGGGCTAGTTAGTAAAGCACTACTAATAATTGTAAATAGCTTCACTCAACTGTTTAAACTAAACACTCTCTCTAATCTTCTTGAGATTTACTCTATAAACAACCTCTGGAAATCTAAATATATATTGCCACGATAGAGGAAATATGTTAAAGTTTGTAAAATTTGGGTGCATAATAATTTTTCTTGACACGGTTTAAAATATTTATTTTACAATTAGAGGTAGAACTGATGTCAAGACTCCTGTAGTATTCTCCAACCTAATTTTCGACTTATGATTGCTCCCAAAGGTTATCAAATCCTGGAAAAAATTTATGAAAGTGCTAACTCGTTAGTATATCGAGCTATTCGGAAAAAAGATAGTCAAAATGTAATTATTAAAGTTCTAAAACAAGACTATCCCTCCCCACAGGAACTAACCCGATATAAACAAGAATATGAAATTACCCATAATTTGAAAGTTGAAGGTGTCATTAAAGCTTATAGTTTAGAACCATGGAATCGGACTCTGGCAATTATTCTGGAAGATATTGGAGCTTCGTCATTAAAAAAATTAATGAGTGAGCAAAAATATAGTTTAAAGACATTTTTGAAAACGGCAATTGAACTTACAAATATTTTAGGAAAGATTCATGCAGAAAATATAATTCACAAAGATATTAATCCAGCAAATATTATTATTGCTCCCCAAACCGGAATCATAAAAATTATTGACTTTGGCATTTCTACTAAATTCAATAGGGAAAATCCCACTCTAAAAAATCCCGATATTTTAGAAGGAACTCTTGGTTATATTTCTCCGGAACAAACAGGCAGGATGAACCGTTCTCTAGATTATCGTACAGACTTTTATTCTCTGGGTGTTACCTTCTATGAAATGTTAACGGGATGTTTACCTTTTGAAACGGAAGATGCTCTGGAATTGGTACATTGCCATATTGCTAAAATGCCTCTGACATTAGCAAATAAAGAATATATTCCTCAAGTTGTGTCAGATATTGTGATGAAATTGATGCAGAAAAATGCTGAGTCAAGGTATCAAAGTGCTTATGGATTAAAAGTAGATTTAGAGAAGTGTTTATGTCAGTTAGAAACAACAGGAAATATATCTAATTTTGCTATTGCTACTCAAGATATTGCTGATAAATTTCAAATTTCCCAAAAACTTTACGGTAGGGAAAAAGAAGTCGAAACTTTACTTCAAGCATTTGAAAGGGTAAGCAATGATTCTCAAATATCTGTTACTAAAGGGAGGCAAAGCCAAAACGAAGTGATGTTAGTGGCTGGTTATTCTGGTATTGGTAAATCAGTTTTGGTGCAAGAGATTTATAAACCAATTACAGAAAAACGAGGTTATTTTATCTCAGGAAAATTTGATCAATTTCAACGTAATATTCCCTACTCAGCGATCGCCAATGCTTTTAAAGAATTAGTAGGGCAATTTTTGACTGAAAGTGAAGCTCAACTTAATCAATGGCGAAACAAAATACTCACGGCTTTAGGCGCGAATATCCAAGTAATAATTGATGTAATTCCCGAAGTAGAATTGATAGTTGGCAAGCAGTCAATAGTGCCAGAATTAGGAGCTACAGAATCGCAAAATCGGTTTAATTTAGTCTTCCAAAAATTCATTCAGGTAATTTGCGCAAAAGAACATCCTTTAGTCATATTTTTGGATGATTTGCAGTGGGTAGATTCTGCCACTGTGAAGTTAATAAAACTGATGATGACAGATACTAAAACTAAGTATTTGTTTTTGATAGGGGCATATCGAGATAACGAAGTTCACTCCACTCATCCTCTCATTTTTGCTATGGAGGAACTCAAAAAAGAAGGAGGAATAGTTAATCAAATTACCTTAAAAAATTTAGCACTAGAAGCAATTAATCAACTTATTGCTGACACATTTTATCAGAATAATGAATCTGTAGAAAATTTAGCAAAATTGCTCAAGCGTAAGACCAAAGGCAATCCTTTTTTTGTAAATCAATTTCTCAAGACTCTACAGACAGAAGATTTGATTAAATTTAATGTAAGCCTGGGTTTTTGGCAGTGGAATATTGCAGAAATAGAAAGGCAGAATATCACTGACAATGTGGTTGAATTGATGATTAGGAAGTTAAAGAAACTACCTGAGTCAACCCAGGAAATTTTACGTTTAGCTGCTTGTATGGGGGCGTTTTTTGACTTAATTACTTTATCAATAATTTGTGAAACATCTCAACAACTAATTTTTGAGGATTTAAAAATAGCAATTTGGTCTGGATTAATTGTACCCATGTCTCAGTTAGATTCTGATTTGTTGATTCAAGATTATAAGTTTTTACATGACCGGGTACAACAGGCAGCTTATTCTTTGATTAGTCAAGAGCAAAAGCAAGTTGTTCATTTACAAATTGGTCGTTTGTTGTGGCAAAAGACTCCACCAAAAAATTTATTAAATAAAATTTTTGAAATTGTCGATCATCTCAACTTAGGAATTGAGTTAGTGAGGGAGCAAACGGAACGAAATAAAATCGCAAAACTGAATTTAATGGCTGGTAAGAAAGCAAAGGCAGCAACGGCTTATCAGGCAGCAGTTAATTATTTTCTAGTAGGGTTAAAATTATTGAGTGGGGATAGCTGGCAAAGTCAGTATCAATTAAGTTTAATTTTGTCCTCAGAAACAGCAGAGGCAGCATATCTAAATGGTAATTTTAAGCTGATGGAAAAATTAGCAGAGACAGTGCTAATCCATGGGAAAAATGTGCTAGATAAAGTCAAAGTTTATAATGTAAAAATTCAAGCAGCAAGCGCTCAAAAAAAATTTAAAGAAGCAATTAAGATTGGGTTAGAAGTCTTAAAAGAACTGGGAATAGTTTTACCACATAATCCTAACCAATTAGAGATTAAAACAGAGTTAGATGCAACTAAGTTGGCATTAAAAGGAAGGAAGATAGAAGAGTTAATTAAGTTACCTGAAATGACTAAAGCTGAACCCCTAGCAGCAATGGGTATTTTATCAAGTATTGGGGCTCCTGCTTATATTTCTGCTCCAGAACTAATGGTATTAATTATCTTATCAATAGTGAATTTATCAATAAAATATGGTCATACTCTCCACTCACCCTTTGGCTATGCTGCCTATGGATTAGTTTTATGTGGAATTGTTCAAGATATTGAGTCTGGCGATAAATTTGGGAAGTTAGGTTTAAATTTAGCTAAAAAATTGAATCTAAAACAAGGTAATGCCAAAACATTTAACGTTTTGGGCAGTCATGTAATTTTTTGGAAACAACATCTTAGTAAAACCATACCAATTTTAACTGATGGATATCAAGTTGGAACGGAAACAGGAGACTTTGAATATGCTGGATATTGTGCGACTCATCTGTGCGAAAATTTGTATTTCATTGGTCACCAACTTACAAATTTAGCCGAAAAAATAGAGACTTATAGTCAAGGTATTAGTCAACTTAGGCAGGAAGCAAGTTTGAATTGGAATAGGATATTTTTACAAACAGTTTTTAATTTATTGGGGCTGGCTGAAAATAAATGCTATTTAATTGGCACTGCTTATAATGAGGAGCAATCTTTATCCCGAATTATGAGTACAAATAATCGGACGGAAATACACTTGTTGTATTCTAGCAAATTGATATTATGTTATTTGTTTGGTGAGTATGAACAAGCCAGGGAAAATTCTATTTTAGCAGAACAATATTTAGATGGAGTTACTGCACGAATAGTAATACCCATCCTTTATTTTTATGATTCGTTGGCGCATTTAAGTTTATTTTCTAATGGCTCAGAATCAGAAAAAGAAACTTACTTAAATCGGGTAAATTCCAACCAAGAAAAAATGCAGAAATGGGCAGATCATGCTCCCATGAATTTTTTACATAAATTTCATTTAGTCGAGGCAGAAAAAGCACGAATCTTAGGTCAATATTGGGAAGTACAAGAACTTTATGAACTAGCCATATCTGGTGCTGCTGAAAACAAATATATTCAAGAAGAAGCATTAGCTTATGAGTTAGCAGCCAAGTTTTATTTAGAACTTGGCAGAGGGAAAATTGCTGAAACTTATATGAAAGAAGCACACTATACTTATACTCGTTGGGGAGCAACAGCAAAAGTTGAAGATTTAGAAACAAAATATCCGCAGTTACTGCTTAAATCATCTCTAAGTATAATTAAAAATATTGCTTCCACCTACACCATAAATAAAAGTACCTCCACCACCAGTTACGCCAAAGAAACTTTAGATTTAACTACTTTTATCAAAGCATCTCAAGCGATTTCTGGTGAAATTATGCTGGATAAATTACTCGGCAAATTAATAGAAATTATTTTAGAGAATACGGGAGCGCAAGTTGGCTATTTAATCTTGGAAAATGAAGGAAAATTTTTCATAGAAGCGTCAGGGGGAGTAGATGGTGAGACAATTAGTATCTTAGAGTCACTTCCGATTACAAATCATCTCCCTGAATCTATTATTAACTATGTAATTCGGACTCAAGAAAAAGTAATTTTGAACGATGCTAGCCATCAGGGAAACTTTACTGAAGACCCCTATATTCAAGCTAATAAAACCAAATCAATTTTATGTTTACCTCTGCTTCATCAAGGTAAACTCATCGGTCTAACTTATCTGGAAAACAACTTAACTGCAGGCGTATTTACCTCAGATAGATTAGAAATATTACAACTATTATCCGGACAAGCAGCGACTTCAATTCAAAATGCCAAACTATATACTCAGCTCGAAAACAGGAAAAACCAATTAAAACAATTCTTAGATGCTCTACCTGTAGGCAGCTCTATATTTCTACCAAATGGAAATGCCTTGTTTATTAATCAAACCGGACAAAATTTGCTTGGTCAAAAAGAAAAAAGCACCACAAAAGAAGATATAGCATCAACATATAAAGCTTATATTGCCGGAACAAATCAACTATATCCCGTGGATAAAATGCCACCTTTGCAAGCTCTAAAAGGTAAAAGTGTCAGAATAGACGATATGGAAATTCATCGAGATGATGGAAAAATAATTCCCCTCGAAGTTCACTCTACACCTATTTTTGATGAGCGAGGAAAAGTTATTTATTCTATCAATGCCTTTTTTGACATCACCAAACGCAGACAAACAGAAAAACTTTTATCCGACTATAACAAAACCCTAGAAAAACAAGTCGCCGAACGCACGGAGCAACTCGAACAGGAAATGATGGTGCGAAAACAGGCTGAAGAAGCAGCCAAAGTAGCCAACAAAGCCAAAAGTGCTTTCCTTGCCAACATGAGTCACGAATTACGCACCCCACTCAATGCTATTCTCGGCTTTGCTCAACTAATGAGCCATAGCTCCAACTTTCCCCTAGACCAAAAAGAAAACCTCGATATTATTAGTCGCAGTGGGGAACATTTACTAACTTTAATCAACCAAATCTTAGATTTATCCAAAATAGAAGCAGGTCGCATTACTCTCAATCAAAATGACTTTGACTTACATCACCTACTCAACGACTTGGAAGATATGTTCCAACTAAAGGCATCCAATAAAGGTCTGCAATTATTATTTGACTATTCACCCACTCTCCCCCGATACATCAAAACAGATGAAGTAAAATTACGTCAGGTTTTAATTAATCTACTCAGTAACGCAATCAAATTTACATCATATGGTGGAGTTTCAGTTCGAGTCATGGCACCAAATGGCACTCTATCTCCCACTATGAAAATAGATTTTGAAATCGAAGACACGGGTTTAGGTATTGCCGCAGATGAATTAGATAGCTTATTTCAACCCTTCGTGCAAACTCAAACTGGTAAAAAAAACCACGAAGGAACAGGCTTAGGGTTAGCTCTTAGTCAGCAGTTTGTACAGCTTATGGGAGGTAACGTCAGTGTGAGCAGCAAAGTGGGAGTGGGTAGCATTTTTAAGTTTAATATTCAAGTTGACTTGGTGGATGAAATAGATATAGAAAACCCACAACCTATCCAGCGAGTTGTTGCTCTCGAAGCTAACCAACCCCGATATCGAATTTTAGTTGTTGACGATAACAAAGACAACCGCCTCCTGTTGATGAAGCTTTTAAGCTCTATTGGTTTTAAACTTAAGGAAGCTAGTAATGGGAAAGAAGCGATCGATATTTGGCATCAGTGGCAACCGCACTTAATTTGGATGGATATGGAAATGCCAGTAATGAATGGTTATGAAGCGACAAAATATATTAAATCAAATTCAGAAGGTCAACAGACTGTGATTATTGCGCTCACAGCTAATGCTTTTGAAGAGGAACGCACATTGATTATATCTGCTGGTTGCGATGACTTTTTACCTAAGCCATATCGAGAGACAGATGTACTGAAAATGATCGATAAACATATTGGGGTGTGTTATGTGTTTGCGGAATCTGTTAATCAGATTTTGAGTGTCGCTAAAAATAATATTAAAGATGTATTAACTCCTGAAGCTTTTGTGACTATTCCCTCTGAATTGTTAGATAATTTAGTTCATGCTGCTATGGTATGCGACAGTGTAGAGATTGATGAATATATTGATAGAATTTATAGTTACAATTGTACTGTTTCTGAGGCATTTGCAAGATTGAGTCTTGACTTTGAATATGACAAGATTATTAATTTTATTGAAGAGGCAACTACCAGATAATAAGTAATATCATGTCTCTCTAAATACTCACAATAAAAGCTGTGAGAGATTAGGGAGTAGGGAGTAGGGAGAGTAGGGAATAGGAGGAAATTTTCGAGATTCTTTTGAGACACACGGATAGCATTTTTATTAGGTTTAGTTAATGAGACTTGATATAATATCATGTTCGGTTGAATACTTATAAATAATTTAGGGAGGAGTAAGCGAGTGGGGGTAACTTACTGCGGAATGCGGAGCAAACATGGAAAGAATTTGCTCCGCATTACCTTAAGTTCCTACCCAAAAGGCAAGGGAAGTATTCGGAGCGAAATTATCCATACTCCGTCGTTTCGTTATTTAGGAATCATTTATTATATCCATAATTTCCATAATTTTATCTATTCAAAAATCATTTACCAAATGTATGAAATTTACTGCTAAAGAAGCATCAGATTTTGGAATTTCTGCCATCAATTTTAACATCCAATCATTATCTAACTCTAGTGCTGCCTGAGAAAGTTGATGAAAATTATTCCTGACTCACCAATTTTAATTGTATTTAAAAAATCACTAATTTTTTTCAAATTAATATTGACAGAAATGTTCAAATTCTGGCAAATTGCTCGAAAGCCAAAAAAAGCTGATACTGATTTGAAAAACTAGGAGGAATAGGCAATAGCCCTATGTACCGCTTCTAGATATCATCTATCTGGCAGACAAAAATACAGCTTCTTTTTATAAATATATTTACAATTAATTAGCTCTACCTGATTTAAAACTATAATATAGAAATTCTATTTCAGTTGTAGTTTTTTTATGGTGTTTAGGAGTTAGGAAGGAGAGCTGTAGCATTGGCAACCTATAGAATTTAACAGGTTTTAACTTAATAAGTAGGTGGATTTAATTATGCGTAAAATAGCTATGGAGATTCAAAACGGTTAAAACTTCTTTAAAACAAAGTTCTGGCTTGATTTTAATATTTTTAGTTTTTTTGCGCAGCATGACCTAGGAAACGTTTATTTCTGCACACCTACTTATTGACTTTTCTAAATCTTTCACAACCAACGGAGGATTGCTTATATAATATTTTTATTTGAGATGTGAAATTGGGCAGGAATATTTCCTGTAAAGAAACAAAATGACTCAATAATCACTGAAACTACCAGTAACTGTTCGAGATATTCAGTCTTATTTTCTCTATTTTTAGCGATGATAATTTTACAACTATTTTGTAAATGCTATAGTATTTATCTATTAGATCGGGTAGGAAGTTTTGGATTGTGTAAAAATACGAAATTCTGGAACAGACTAATATAAAAATCTGAACTTTTTTCTGTCAATTAATTTATGAATCAATCACTTTTTAATCAAAAAACGGCAAATATTTTAGTTGTAGATGACACAGCAGCTAATTTGCGAATTTTAATGAAAATATTAGCTACAAAAGGTTATAAAGTCAGACCAGCAAGAGATGGATATCAAGCTTTATCCATTGTCAAAAAAGTCAAAATAGATTTAATCTTACTTGACATTATGATGCCAGAAATAAATGGATATGAGGTTTGCGATCGTCTCAAAACTGACCCAGAAACCAAGCACATTCCTGTAATATTTATTAGTGCATTAAATGACATTTTGGATAAAGTCAAGGCTTTTGATATAGGAGCAGTAGATTATATTATTAAACCTTTTTATAAGCAAGAAGTAATAGCTAGAGTAGAAACTCACTTAAATTTGCAACTTTTGCAACAAAATCTGCAGAGCAAAAATCAAGAATTAGCTGCTCAAAATGAGAAATTATCCCACACGATCAAACAACTAAAAACCACTCAACAAGAATTAATTAGATCTGAAAAAATGGCTACCTTAGGACAACTAATTGCTGGCATTGCCCATGAAATCAATACACCTCTAAGTGCCATTCGTTCTTGTGCCAGAAACATTTCTAATTTCTTGAACCAAAGCCTCGAATCTCTACCCCAACTCTTTCAATTTCTAACGCCAGAAGAATGGGATAATTTTTTAGCTTTATTAGAGGAATCTATTCAAAAAAACTCCCGATTTTCAACTAGAGAGGAACGCCAACTTAAACGGGTACTTCGAGGAAAATTAGAAGCTTTAGAAATTGAATCAGCAGATATTATTGCCGACCGCTTAGTAATCATGGGAATTTACAATCCCATTGACCAATATATTCATCTTTTAAAAAAAACAAATAATTTGCCCATCATCGAAACTGCCTATAAACTTTCTCAACTCAAAAGAAGTACAAATACGATTAATATAGCCACAAATCAAGCCTCGAAAGTAGTATCTGCTTTGAGAAATTACGCTCGCTATCAGCAGTCTGGAGAAATGATACCTGCTCAAATTACTGAAGGAATTGATATGGTTTTAACACTGTATCAAAATGACATGAAAGAAAAACTAGAAGTAATTAGAAATTATGTTGAACTGCCCCCGATACTATGTTATCCAGATGAACTTAACCAAGTTTGGACAAATTTAATTAATAATGCCTTGCAAGCCATGAAATATGAAGGAACTTTAACTATTGAAGTGACAAAAATTGGCCAGCAAGCTAAAATTAGTATTACTGATACTGGGTCGGGAATCCCCTCAGAGATTCAATTAAATATATTTGACCCTTTTTTTACTACTAAACCGCCTGGGCAAGGCAGTGGTTTGGGGTTAGATATAGTCAAGCAAATTATTGAAAAACACCAGGGAAAAATAGAGGTTAATTCAGTGCCAGGTAAAACAACATTTATCGTCTATTTACCGATTAAATAATTCATTTTGAAGAGGGAGCTGTGAGTTGGTAGCCAGGCAGGGCTATTTCATTCTAAACTTTGCCATGTTATGTCTTGACTAAAATACGTTATTTCGAGCTTTATACAATTTATCTTTCCCTATCTGAAAGTAAGTAAATTCATTGCTAAAATCTAGAATGAAATGACCATGGTAGCCAGGAGACATAATTAATTAGTTGCGACTCAATTTCCTACTAATTAGATACCAACAAATCCTAGATTTTTTGGGGTCTGATAACTCACTTATTCATCCGCAAATCTTATATAATTCACCTATAATTAACCATGGGAATTCTCATTTTTGTACCTGGGTCGCGAATCCGAGGGCAAACCCACCTAAATTATTTCTTGATAAATCATAAATACAAAGGAGTAATATAAAAAAATGAATATAAATTTTAAGAACAATAGTGATTTTTTATATCCAATATTTCAGCAAAAAGCAGTGGGAGTTGCTTATCTAAGTTTAGAGAATGAGTGGTTAAAAGTTAATCAAAAGTTAGAAGAAATAGTAGATTATAATTGGGATGAACTAGCAGGCAAATATTTGGGGGAAATAACCCATCCAGATGATATTTTTCTAGATGAAGTATTGAGGGAAAAATTAATCATAGGTGAGATTGATAATTATAGTACAGAAAAACGTTTGATTCACAAACAAGGTTATCAAATTTGGGTAAATCTGAGCATATCAAAAATAGAAAACTTAGCCGATAACTCTGCGATATTATTAGTAGTATTTGAAGAAATTAGCGATCGAAAACAACTCGAAGATATCATTAAAGCTTTAGTCAGAGGTACTGCGACTGTTAATGGCGGAGCCGACTTTTTCCCAGTATTTACTCAATATCTAGCTTTAGCCTTGGGTATCCGCCATGCAATGGTAACAGAACTTGAAGAAGACGAAAATGGTAGAAAACTTCACGCTTTAGGATTCTGGGCAGGAGATAAATTCATCGAAGACTACACATATAATCTCGCTAACACTCCCTGCGAAAAAGTGATAAATCAAGGAATGTCCTGTTTTCGCGATCGCCTCCAAAAACTTTTCCCACTGGATTTAGATTTAGTGGGTTTGGAAGCAGAAAGTTATCTGGGTGTGCCTCTACTTGCCACATCAGGTCATATCATCGGTCATATGTGTATTTTAGATGATAAACCGCTGCTTCAAGAAAAACGCGCCCGCTCAGTATTAGCAATTTTTGCAGCTCGTGCAGCAGCAGAATTAGAGCGCAGACAGGCAGAACAAGCTTTGCTCCAAAGCTATCAAGAATTAGAAATCAGAGTTCAACAACGTACTGCAGAATTAGCTAAAACTAATCAAGACTTAAGCCAAACTTTACAAGAGCTAAAATCTACTCAAGATGAACTAATTAATTCAGAGAAAATGGCAGCATTAGGACAGTTAATAGCAGGTATTGCTCACGAAATTAATACACCTTTAGGGGCAATTAGTTCTTGTGCTGGTAATATTAATAAATTTTTAACTCCTACTATCGAACAGTTACCCGCTTTGTTTGAGTCTTTATCTTCTATAGAAGCACAAAAATTCTTGGTTTTACTACAGCGCTCGCTACAACAAGAAACTATTTTATCTACAAAAGAAGAACGTCAAATCAAGCGTGTTCTCAGACGAGAATTAGAAGCTTTAGAAATTGAAAATTCAGATTTTATTGCCGAACAACTGGTATGGATGGGAATCACCAATGAAATAAATTTTTTATTACCCATTTTAACAAGATTAGATTGTGCCAAAATTTTAGAAATTGCCTATAAACTTTCAGAATTAAAAAGAGCTACTACCACTATTAACACCGCCACAGAAAGAGCCTCAAAAGTAGTATTTGCCTTAAAAAATTACGCTCGTTTTCACTGTTCGGGTGAAATGACTTTAGCCAATATAACCGATGGAATTGAAACAGTTTTAACCCTCTATCAAAACCATCTGAAACACGGCATAGAAGTAATTAAAAACTATACTGAATTACCTCTGATTCCTTGTTATCCAGATGAACTAAATCAAGTATGGACAAATCTGATTCATAATGCCTTACAAGCAATGGAATACCACGGCACATTAACTATTGATATCTGTCAAATTGAACAACAAGCCCAGGTAAATATTACTGATAGTGGTCAAGGTATCCCTGAAGAAATTAAATCAAAAATATTCGAGCCATTCTTTACCACAAAACCTCTTGGAGAGGGTAGCGGAATGGGGCTAGATATTGTAAAAAAAATTATTGATAAACATTCTGGTAAAATTCAGCTAGAAAGCCAGCCAGGCAAAACAAAATTTACTATTTTTCTACCTATTTCAATACAGAAGGAGAAACAAAATGTCTAAACCAACTATTTTATGTGTTGATGATGAAATGGTAATTTTAAAAAGTTTGAGGACTCAGTTAAAAGCAGCATTTGGAGATAAATATAGTTATGAAATAGCGGAAGACCCTGAAGAGGCTTTAGAAGTAATTGATGAACTAACTGATGAAGGTAGTAATGTGATTATTATTGTCTCAGATTGGTTAATGCCAAAAATGAAGGGTGATGACTTTTTAATTCAGGTTCATCAGCGATTTCCTGGTGTGATAAAACTGATGTTAACAGGGCAAGCTGACGAGCGAGCAATAGAAAGAGCAAAATCTGAAGCTAACCTTTATAGTTGTATATCTAAACCTTGGTCAGAAGGTGAATTAATAGAAACAATTAAATCTGCTTTAGGTAAACTATGAGTAAATTGGTAATTATTTGCGTAGATGATGAACCTATTGTACTCAGAAGTTTAAAAGCAGAACTGCAAGAGGCAATGGGAAATGACTATATTATTGAAATTGCAGAAAGTGGAGATGAAGCATTAGAATTAATTGCAGAACTTTTAGAAGATAAATATGAAAT
>JBARXI010000289.1:0-6920 GCA_049647275.1 Microcoleaceae cyanobacterium | reverse complement strand
GAAAGGCACATGGAAATAAGAGTATACCAGACCAGCCTACGAATACAAAGCGATCGCGTTTGAGCCAGTCATCGAGGACATCAAACCATCCTCTTTGAGATTGTGCGCGTCCAACTGCTACAGTCATAGTACTTTTATATTCTCTTGCTTTTATTGAACTACCAACACTCACCTCTGGTTAAAACAAGCCAGTTGTTTTTATCCCCTGGTTTTGAACCTAGGGGGTTTCAAACTCCCGATTGCTTTTGAGTGAGATGTGGGTTTACTGTCTTGATTGATTATGCCTTTCATAGCAAGCTGATATTGGCCTTATACAGCATCTATGACTTGATTGAGTATTTCTCTGTCGTCATAGAATAATCAAGACAGCAGCCCGTAGAAAGTGGGCTGAAATTTTTATTTATCTTTGCTTTCTTAAGCAAGTTAACATAAGTATATATAGATTTAACAAATTTTGCAATTGGAAAATTTGTCTATCCCCAAACTTGTTTAAATTAGGTAAGGGCAGATTAAAATCTGTAGTGGGTTTTCATCCCCGGTTTAAAAAAATAAGGCTTTCAAGCTTGTTTTTTGTAGGACCAATCTATGGCCAGTATCGTGAGGCCAGAGCAGATGAGACACGAAACCCACTCCAAACATCCTTTGGTTTGGTGTTGGGTACTTCACAATCTAAAGTTAGTGTTATGGAGGGTTTATGACCGCGCAAACTTTTACAGGCGATCGCTTACTGCGTAAACAAATTATTGGGTCTCGTCGTTTCAGTAATTATTTCTGGGCCATAATTGTCAGTATGGGAGGTATTGGTTTTCTCCTGTCAGGAATATCTAGCTATTTAAAAGTCAACCTGTTACCTTTTGCTGACCCCACCCAACTTAGCTTTTTACCCCAAGGTATAGCTATGGGTTTTTATGGCCTAATTGGTACAATTTATGGGCTTTATCTATGGTTGAGTATTTTTTGGGATATTGGTGGTGGCTACAATGAATTTAACCAAGAGACAAATCAAGTTAGTATTTTTCGTTGGGGATTTCCTGGTAAGAACCGTAAAGTAGAGTTTAATTGTACTACTGAAGATGTACAATCAATTAAGGTAGACCTTAAAGAAGGTCTAAATCCCCGTAGAGCTGTGTATCTTCGCCTCAAAGACCGTCGCCAAATACCTCTAACTCGTGTAGGACAGCCATTACCTTTGTCACAGTTGGAAAATGAAGCAGCTCAATTAGCTAAGTTTCTTCAAGTTCCTTTAGAAGGACTGTAAGATTTTTAGATTTTAGGACTTCCCAGGGAAGTTTTGCAGGATGGGAGGTTCTCATATTCTCATTATTTATATCTGCCAGCAGGTCTAAATTTAATTTGCTCGTTAAGGCAATTAATTTCTAAGAAGTTAAGGTCGCACGCTCGACTGATGATACTGCAATATTGAATTCCTGAAGATAATCAAAAAAACTCAATATTAAGATTATCAGGAATTCGATTAATCCCAAATCATCCTATCAATGTGCAACGCCAAGAAGCTGATTAGCTAGACAAGAAAGGTAAAGAATATGCAACTTTACTTTGCATATTGCGTAATTTAATCCACTTAATAGCATAGGCATACGCGAAGCGGCGAGCCGGAGACATATTTGAATGTTAAAGGCATTGTAAAGAATCGGAAACTAGTGCAAGAAGACACAAGTGAAGAAAGGTTTTCATTAATTGATAATGGATAATTAATAATTAATAATTACCTCTCCTTGAAACAGATTGAATTGACTAAAAGGAAAAATTTTTTCTTCTCTTGGTCGATTGGATATGGCGAGGTCTCCTAGCCATCCCTCGACCGCTTATTTCCCCTTTAAAGGAGAGGCTTTTTACCTTAATTATTCGGTAAAATTAGCTTTTTAACCTTTTTACACTGGTTAGTTATTTCCGCCATCCTGCATTAGCTAAATCAACTAGTGTCTAATTGCAAAAATTAGTAATATTATTTTTGAGTTGACTTCCTTTGAGTTTAGGCTTTTTTCATTCGTCTAATAAATAAATTAACTTATACAATTAGACACTAGTGATGTTCCTTGGGGCGGGAGCCTAAGCTTGGTAAGATTTGCCGGCTAATTTAGTTAGGCAAATCCTGCTATGGTGATGCCGTAGTTAAACCAAGAATTCCCTCGCTAATAAGTGCCGGAAGTGTCAAATTAAAAGTCCTGGATAGGATATTGGTGAAAATGCAAAAAAAAATTGGTAAGTGGTTGTTCCCACTAATAATAATTGCAACCTTACTCACAGTAGGATGCAATAACATCTCAGCTACTAATGCAGAGATATCTACCCCATCCAATCAAACAACATTGGCTGCTAAGTATAGCAACTTACCCAGGCTCAATGGTAAAGCAACAGTGGTAATGACTGTTAACGGCTCTCCCATAACTATAGAGGTTGATGGCACAAATGCTCCGATCACAGCAGGTAATTTTGTGGATCTGGTTCAAAAGGGAGTTTATGATGGGTTGACTTTTCACCGGGTAGTACAAAAACCTCAACCATTTGTTGTTCAAGGTGGCGATCCTCAAAGCAAAGATATTAACGTCCCTATTTCTAGATTAGGTACGGGTGGTTTTACAGACCCAACAACTTCTGAGTCCCGTTATATTCCTTTGGAGATTAAACCCAAGGAAACTTCAGAACCGATTTACAGTCAAACTTTTGAGCAAGCTGGTATCGCTCAGGAGCCAGCTTTACCTCACACTAGAGGTGCTGTGGCAATGGCTCGCTCTAATCCTCCTGATTCTGCTTCTTCCCAATTTTACTTTGCTTTGAGCGATTTACCTTTCCTAAATGGTAGCTATGCAGTATTTGGGTATGTGACAGAAGGAATGAAGGAAGTGGTGGATAATATTGAGGCTGGCGATCGCATTGAGTCAGCAGAGGTAGTGGCAGGTCTGGAAAATTTAACCACTAGCAACTAGTACAGCGTGGCGGAAATAACCTAACAGTTAAAAAAGGTTAAAAATCTGATTATACAAGCTTTTTTCCCTGTTGCCTCCTGCCTTGTTGCACTAGTCATAGTTTGAAGTGAAAGTTGTAGTTACAGGTATCGGTCTTGTCTCCTGTTTAGGAAAACTAAATCATAGTTGGGAAAATTTACTCAAGGGTAAATCTGCTATTAAGTTATATCAACCTTTTGGGGAATTACCTCCCCAACCCTTGGGTTTGATAGATTCTCACCCGGCAGATTTAAGTGGGTTAACCAAGCAAGTTGTAGAAAATGCTATTGTATCTGCTGGTTTGGCTCTTCCACTACCTGAATGTGGTGTAGTCATTGGCTCTAGTCGTGGTTATCAAGCAATGCTAGAAAAGTTAGCATTGCAGCTACAGAATGATAAAAATCTACCTCAAGCAAGTTTTAACAAACTGTTTCTAAATCTTTTGCCTCATATGGTTGCCATTGGTGCTGCCAATCAAATTGGTTCAACTGGACCCGTGCTAGCTCCTATGGCTGCTTGTGCTACTGGAATTTGGGCGATCGCTCAAGGTGTAGAGTTAATTGAAACTGGCCAATGTCAGCAAGTTATTGCTGGTGCTGTGGAAGCTCCGATTTCACCTTTAACTCTGACAGGATTTCGTAAAATGGGAGCTTTGGCTCAAACAGGTGCTTATCCTTTCGATCTACACCGGGAAGGTTTGGTTTTGGGAGAGGGAGGTGCTGTTTTGGTGATGGAGTCTGCTGAATTTGCTAAAAAAAGATCGGCAAGAATTTTTGGTCAAATACGAGGTTTTGGATTGACAAATGATGCTTGTTATGGTAATGCTCCGGATTTGAATGGTAGAAGTGGGAGGGTGGCGATCGCGCAATGTTTAGACAGAAGTGGTTTATGTGCTGAGGATATTGACTATATTCATGCTCATGGAACTGCTACTAAATTAAATGATAGACATGAAGCTAATTTAATTCAAACTATTTTTCCTCATAGAGTGCCAGTTAGTTCGACTAAAGGAGCGACTGGTCATACATTGGGAGCATCTGGAGCATTGGGTGCTGCATTTTGTTTGATGGCTCTTGAGCATCAAGTTTTACCTCCTTGTGTAGGGTTAAATGAAACAGGATTTGATTTAGATTTTGTGAGGTTAGCCCGTCAGTCTCAAGTTGAAAATGTCTTATGTTTGAGTTTTGGGTTTGGTGGGCAGAATGCTGCTTTAGTGTTAGGTAAGGTATGAGCGATCGCTAAATTGATACTAACTTTGTTTCTAGTTATGGTCAAGCAAGAGCGATCGTCAGCAAAGAGAGTTATTTGAATAATTCATTACTAATCTAGATGAGTAATAATAACAGCAGAAAATGCGATAATTAAAGAGTTTTTAATTATGAAGCTTCCAAATGGAATTCAAGCTAACTTAGGTGATAAAAATGAAAGCTATTGTCTTAATTTTAATCATCAAAAAGGTAAAAATAAAGCTACCCTTTTTCAAGAAAAGCTGGGAATAACCTTAGAAAATGTAGAACTTTTGAAAAGTGCCATTAAGAAAGCTGCTATCAATGAATCAGTTGTTATTCGTAAAGTTAATGAATATGGTACACACTATAATATGAAGTTTTTTCTCAAAACTAATATAGGAGAATCCCAGATTTTAGTTGCTTGGATAATTCGTACAGAAGAAGACTTTCCCAGATTAACAAATTGTTATCCCGTTAGTAAGTGAGATATGATTATGACTCAATTACAAGAGTTAGATATAGTTGCATTAACTGAAGATAGACAAACAACTCATTTTGAAACAGGAGAACCTATTACTCTATCTAAAGGACAAGTAGGAACAATTGTTATTGTATTTAATAACAATGTTTTTGAAGTAGATTTTTCTGATAATGATGGAACAACTTATGCTATGGAAACTATTTTAGGTAATCAACTATTACAATTACATTATGAGTTAGCAGAAGTTGTTTCTTAATGCTTAGTTAGCTACACAAGGAGTTGGTAATGTCTGTACAATTATTGCGACGACTATTTACTGTAAACGAGTATTATAAAATGCTGGAAGCAGGAGTATTAACTGAAAATGAACGAGTAGAACTAATCCGAGGAGAAATTGTCAAAATGTCTCCTATTGGTATTCATCACTCAGCTTGTGTGAAACGTCTGAACGAACTGTTCATTTTGCGTTTAGCAAAGACTGTTACTGTGGGAATTCAAGCTCCTGTAAGATTGAACGATAATTCTGAACCAGAACCAGATATCAGTTTGCTGCAACGAAAGCAAGATTTTTATGAGAGTCAACATCCTCAACCAGAAAATGTATTTCTCCTCATAGAAGTGTCAGATACAACAGTTAAATATGACCAAGAAGTAAAAATTCCTTTATATGCTGAGAATAACATTGTTGAAGTTTGGTTGGTGAATCTTTCTCAAAAATGTCTGGAAGTTTACCGGCAACCTACAGGGAATGGTTATGAGAATGTGCAGACTTTTCAAAGGGGTGAAATTGTGGCAATTCAAGCTTTGCCTAATGTCACTTTTACTGTTGATGAAATATTCGGATATTAATATAAATTTTGACAGTTGCTTGGATAATTCGTACAGGAGAAAATTTTCCTAGATTAACAAATTGTTATCCTGTTAGTAAGTGAGGTATGGTTATGACTCAATTACAAGAATTAGATTAGTCTCCAAGCCTCTCATCTAAATCAAAAGTTACCTTGACATCATTGCCTATTTCCTCAAATACTGGATTTGCTATAGCAACAGCATTGACAGGAATTGTCCTACTTATTAAAGATAAAAGAGTGCCAGAAAGACAGGCAACATAGTTTCAGATTTTTTATCTTTGTAATTTATGACAAATGATTTAGGATTGCTATATTCAATCTTGCAACAATTCAACCGCATTCTCAGAGCTGATTTATTAAAGATAATAATAGCGAAAGTTGGGTATTGTCAATTGCGTTTTTGCGCAAGGAAAAGGCAACAGGCAACAGCTCCGTCAGGCAAGATAGTTTCAGATTTTTTATCTCTGTTGTGATTTATGACAAATGATTATGGTTACATTCCAATACGGTTCATTTAAGAATCTTTGTGGTAAATCTGTGATTTGTCAAAGCCCATTTTTACATTTTCGAGCAGATGAATTTTGGTCTTATCTAAACCGTATTGGGTTAGATTCCAACTTCTGAGTTTCATACTTTAATACTTTATAATATGTTTGTCGCTTTCGTTCATTAGTGATTATAAATTCTAGGGTTTTCTGCGGTTAATTCCCACACATACCCATAAACCTCTCCGCAGATAAATAACATTTGTCAATCAAATAGATAAGGATATTTATTCTTTCTATTAAGTCAGGATTTTTTTCTCACAAATAACAGATTTACTAGATATTTATCTTCGATCGGTTTATCATATCGTTTAGATTTTTTCTTGAGTTTTGTTTCAATTGATTCCTGCTTCTTTGAAAATGCTCTAATAACTTTTTTTTAAGTAAAACTTTACTCCATAATTATCTTTTATATAATTCTCGAATTTTGGCTTTTGAACCACTCCATAATTTTCAGGCGATCGCCTGATGATATCGCAGTTATATTTTTGTTATGTAAGAAATATTCTAGAAAAAGGCAACAGGCGACCAGAATAAGAGTTTTAGACTTTTTAGATATTTTTTGAATTTTTTACAAATCATTTAAGAGTGCTATACTTACCACTAACTAATATTAATATTGTGCTGAAATTGTTGAGGTCATTTCAGTTATCAGTTATCAGTTATCAGTTATCAGTTATCAGTTATCAGTTATCAGTTATCAGTTATCAGTTATCAGTTATCAGTTATCAGTACCTTTAGCTAAAGCAAGAGGCTTGACATAAGGAATATGCTCTTGTCTTGGTCGATTAGATATGGCGAGGAGACCTCGCCATCTCTCGACCGCTTTTTTTATCCCCTTAAAAGGG
>JBARXI010000288.1:0-2815 GCA_049647275.1 Microcoleaceae cyanobacterium | reverse complement strand
TGAAGCTGCTTTGAGAGTGTATACCGAATCTGCTTATCCTCAAGATTGGGCAATGACTCAAAACAATCTAGCTAATGCCTACTATAGCAGAATCAAAGGAGAGACTGCCGATAATATTGAAACTGCTATTGCCTGCTCTGAAGCTGCTTTGAGAGTTGCAAAACCAGACACTTTACCAGCAGACTGTTTACAAACTGCCCGTAACTTAGCCAACTTTGCCTCAAAACAAGAAAACTATCAACTCGCCATCAATAACTATGAATTAGCAATTACCGCCATTGAGCAAAGTCGAGATTGGATACCTGACGAAATTGCCAGGCAAGAAATCTTGCGTGACAATATATATGTCTATGAAAGTATGATTCAAGCTTGCGTTAATGCCGAACAATATGACAAAGCTTTAGAAACTGTAGAAAGATTCCGTTGTCGTCGCTTGCTAGATTTAATTCTCACTAAAGATTTA
Source organism: Microcoleaceae cyanobacterium (assembly GCA_049647275.1). Lineage (GTDB taxonomy): Bacteria > Cyanobacteriota > Cyanobacteriia > Cyanobacteriales > Microcoleaceae > JASJEE01. The sequence goes on along the minus strand of JBARXI010000288.1, from coordinate 2,352 downwards.
TACAAAAATGGCGAAGTGCCAGATGATATCCGCAAGTTAGAAGCAGAAATGGAAGAGAAGCAACGGGAGATTGACATTTTACGTCGGCAGTTAGAGACACCGGAGGATAATCAGGAAAAAGTTGGAGGGAGTCGTCATGTCACCCGCGATGAGTGGGATGATATTACGGAGGAAATTCAAAAGTTGATGACGGAAAAACGGGAAATTTGGCAACAGATGCGTCGGTTAGACAGGGTATTAGCGGAGGGTATTCAGGCGCCGAGTGTTAGTGTGGAGGGGATGAAGGAGTTGTTGCGTTCCCGCTTGGAAAGGGAAAATCCCCCCCAACCCCCCTTTGAAAGAGAAAATCCCCCCCAACCCCCCTTTGAAAGGGGGGAGATGGAGCAGAGGGAGATGGAGCAGAGGGAGATGGAGAGAGATGATGTGGCTTTGTTGAGTTTCTACACTACGGATGATGATACTTATATTTTTATTCTCACTCAAGCAGGGGTAAAATTGCACCGTTGTCAAGGGGAAGGTTACAAAAATTTCCAACTGTGGTTACGGAATAATTGGTTAATACCCTACTCCGAAATAGATGATTTAGCAGCGTTTCAAGCAGCAGCAAATTTAGCCAAGTGCGATATTGATGCCATTGAGTCTATTAACTTCAAACCATCCAATGTCGTAGTTAAACTCACCGATGGCACCACAACAGAAATTAGTCTTTCCGACTTTAAAGCATCCCGCAAACAACAGAAACAGGAGTTATACAAACAATGGCAAAACAAAATGGAGGGAATGTTAAAAGAATTAGCAGACAGACTGCAAATAAACCAACTCGTAGCCAAACTCACAGACATCAAAGAAATTATTCTGGTGCCCTTTATGTATCTGCATCAAATTCCGTTACCAGCGTTACCCCTAGAAAACGGCGAATATTTAGGCGATAAATTCCGGGTGAGAATAGCACCCAGCACTCAGGTATTAGGTTTTTGTCAGCAACAACCCCAAAACCCAGAGGCAAATTTACCGCGCTATGGTATCGTCGAAAATACCAGAGATGATTTAGCATACACTCCCACAGAATGTAAATTAGTCGCACAAATTTATGGAGTCGCCCCCCAACACCATCTCAAAGGCAGCAAACAAGCAACCAAAGCTAAGTATCGGGAGTTGTTGACAATAGAGAAAGTATTGGGTTTACTCTCCAGTCACCACGCCAAATCTAATTTAACGGAACCCTTGGAGTCTAGGTTATTACTAGGAGACACGGATATAACATTAGGGGAGTTGCTGAATGCCAGTATTCGTTTCCCGCAGTTAGGAGACTTATTTCTCTCCTGTTGTGAAACAGCATTAGGCAACTCAGAATTAACGGACGATATTTTTACCCTCAGCGCCGCATTTTTATCAGCAGGAGCGTCGAATGTTATTAGTAGTTTGTGGGCAGTCAATGATTTAGCCACAACAATATTATCATATTTTTACCACCGCAACCGCGCCGAAGGTATTGGGAGTGCAGATGCGTTATGGAAAGCACAAATGGAATTGAAAGAGTTAACATCAGCAAAAGCGGAGGAAAGTGGGGACGATGCAGAGAAAGAATTAGAAGAGTTTGCAGAGGGGAGCAAAGAGTATGAGGAAAAGCAGAAAATACTTGATAACTGTCAGAAAGTTTATGATTTAGTAATGGAAGCCAAAAATTTGATAGGAGGGGAAAAACCCTTTAATCATCCTTATTATTGGGCAGGTTTCGTCTGTCAGGGAGAAGGGTAAATTGAGTAGTTGTAGTTGTAGGGTGCGTTACGTTTCACTAACGCACCACCATACCTATAACTGACCCTAATTAATGGTGCGTTACGGCTCAAGCTGATATTTGACATACTAAACCTCATTTTTCGTAAGCGCCTAACGCACCCTACTGAAACTCGTAGTTGGGCTTTAGCCCCTCTAACGATCTTAGGGCTAAAGCCCAACTACAAACTTTTTTTCTGCATAAAAAATCTTTCCCCACAACGTTTATTAAATAGAACACATTTAGATATTTTAACCATGAAAAAACCAAAATTATTGGGCGTAGCAACTCTCATAGCTATTCCTATGACTATCTTAGCATCAATGCCAGCTTTAGCAGATTATGCAGCGATCGCTTATTCTCGTTCCACAGGTTATTCTGGCTATTCTTGGAAACATAACTCTGCTAGTTCAGCCAGAGACCGTGCAATCTCTATTTGCAATAGTCGAGGTTGTACGGTAGAGGTATTAGTGGAAAACCAATGTGCTGCTTTAGCAAGAAAACGGAATAGTTATAGCTTTGTCACTACAGGCGTTTCTAACAACAGTCGCAGTGCAGCAGGAAACAAAGCTATG
>JBARXI010000287.1:0-2133 GCA_049647275.1 Microcoleaceae cyanobacterium | reverse complement strand
GACACAACCAAATAGCTTGGCTAATTGATATTTTTGTCCCGTTGTTGGATAAATACGATACCTAAATCTAGCCTTCATAATTCCTATCTGAACTAACACTATGATAACATATTGATTGAAATAAAATCAACTAAAAAGTCGCCCTAGAAGGGCGAGGCTTTAAACCCAATTTTCTGGTAAATTATTCAGCAGCAAAAATTAATGTTCCCGGATCGGCTTCCAAACTATCGCCGATATTTTGTCCATCGTGAAAAGCCGCCAAAATCACATCACAGGTTTTTCCCCAACCAATGATACCATTAGCATCAATACCAATAGCTCCCAAATCCCGTTTATGTTCGTGAGCTTCAGCAAATGAACGTTCAAAAGCTGCTTTCATTGAAAAACCATCCGTTACTCGAATCACAATTTTTGCTGCCAAACACTCATCAATAATATCTTCCCCAATACCAGTACAACTAATTGCAGCACTACCAGAAGCATAGTTTCCGGCTGGCATTGCCGAATCACTGACCCGACCAATCTTTTCAAAACCTTTCCCACCAGTAGAAGTGCCAGCAGCTAATTTACCCTCACCATCCAACACCACCACACCAATAGTGCCAGTGCCTGGAGATTCTGCAATTACATTTGCCATACTTCTACTAAAATTTTGTTTGCGATCCTGTAGCCATTCATTTAATCGCTTATCTGTCAGTGGGTTATAAACTGGCAACCCCAACTCTCGTACAAACTCAGCCGCCCCATTATCCGATAATACGCGATCGGGGGATTCTTGTAGAGCTTTAGCTAAATCAATAGGATGTTGAATGCGGGAGACATTGATCGCCCCACTAAACCGATGACTCATACCATCCATCAAGGAAGCACTCATCCGAATTTGACCATCAGATTGTAATACTGAACCCGTGCCAGCATTAAAAATAGGGTCATCTTCTAATAGTTGACAACCACGCACAACCACATCTAGGGCGTTTGTGTTTTTCAGAAGCAACCCATGTAATTCATCTACTATTTGATGTAGGGATTTGCGAACTATTTCGAGCCCCCCTTTTTCGTTAAGGGAACTACCTGCACCACCGTGAATAATAACTTTAGGTTGCATTTTTTGTTGTAAATTAATTATTTGTGAATTGAATCTGAGTTTAAGGCTATGTTTCGAGTTGTTTGTCAATTTTTGACTTCCGTCGCCGACATCTTTCGGAACAATATTTTACTTCATCCCAACAGTCAGCCCATTTTTTTCGCCAGGTAAAAGGGCGATTACAAATAGGACAAGTTTTTGTTGGTAAGTCAGATTTAGATTTAGCCTTTGCCATAACATGATACCTGGTCTGTATCTGTTAGTGATTTTATCATGGAAATAATAGACTTATTACATAAGTAATTCAAAAGTTAAAAGTTAGATAAATTCATAATTTATGTATGGCAATTTATTTGACTTGCCGTTTGGCAACAGGTGTATTTTTTGTCATCCCCTAAATTTTTTAATAAATAAATTGAGCATCTTTTATCCGCTACTCAAGAAAAAAGAAAAATTTAAGGAAGTGGAAAAAGTGGCACTTGACTTCCCCCTTTCTCACATTTTACAAACTTAAAAATACCTAGGGACGACAATCTCAAGGGTTATATAGCAATCCTAAATGATTTGTGAAAAATTTAGATGTATTTATTTTGTCTTCTACCTACCACCTAATACCTAACACCTACCACCTACCACTACCAAAAATTTATAACTGAAATAGGATTGCTATATATAGCAATCTTATTTTAATTGTGAGATATTGTAGTCTTTTAGGCAACAAGCAAGAAAGAAAAAACTGTATCTTATAAAGATGAAAACCACTATATTCTCTATTTTTAGGCAACAGTACAATTATCACATTTGATTCTTGATTGCTGTACCCGCATTTCTCAAATACATGAGGTATACAAGTTTTGAATTTTAGGGAACATAGGAGCACCGGAGCTGAAAAAAAATACTGTATCTGATTAATATAATCGCCCCTATAGCAATCCTAAATGATTTGTGAAAAATTTAGATGTATTTATTTTGTCTTCTACCTACCACCTAATACCTAACACCTACCACCTACCACCACCAAAAATTTATAACTGAAATAGGATTGCTAT
>JBARXI010000286.1:0-5096 GCA_049647275.1 Microcoleaceae cyanobacterium | reverse complement strand
GTGTGAAGTTAATAAAAATTGGGATGTTGTATCAACAGTTAAAATTTTTGGATGCTAGAAATAGGCAAGATATTTAATTTCTTTAGGCTTCATATCTACCTGAATTTAAAGTCATTCCTGACTTGTGGAATTTCTCCAATTCTCGAAAGTAGCAATTTCGTTGAATAATTCCCGATAAATTTTCCCTGGAGAATTACATTTACCAAAAATAGGAATGTTATCTCAACAGTTAAAATTCTGATATACCAAAAATCGGCAAGATATTTACCCTACTTCAAAGAAAAAAATCACAATCAGTATATCTGTGTAATTAATCCTTATCGTACAATTTACCAATTCTCTGAATGGCAATTTCCTTTAATAACTCCCGATTAATTTTCCCTTGAGAATTACGAGACAAACTTTCCACTCTCACCCAATATTTAGGCTGCTTAAATTTGCTCAACTTTCCATTAATAGCAGCCAACAACTTTTCCACAGTAACCTCTAAATCATTATCAACATAAATAGCCGTGACAACTTCACCCCAATATTTATCGGGTAAACCTATTACACAAACATCAGTAACTAATCCAGTTTTCAAAATAGCAGCTTCCACTTCGACAGGAAAAACATTTTCTCCACCAGTAATAATTTTTTGACTGCGACGACCGACTATATTTAAAAAACCTTTACTATCAAAAAATCCCAAATCATCCGTTGTAAAAGTTTCAGAATTATTAAATATCTTGGGATAATATCCCAACGCCAGAGACTCAGCCTTAATTCTAATATTCCCAATTTTGTTCTGACCTAATATTTCGCCAGTTTCACTTTTAACAATAATTTGAGCGTGGGGTAAAATTTGACCGTTACTATTATTTCCTGCCAAAAAATCTTCTGGTTTGAGAGTTACAACTTGAGAAGCAGTTTCGGTCATTCCGTAAGTAGGCGCTAATTTAATCTGATATTTTCTAGCTATATCAAATAATTCTTGCCAAGCAGGAGCACCGCCTAAAAGTACTGTCTGAAAACTTGATAACCAGCTCGCTGTTTCTCCATTTTGCAGCAGACTTTGTAACTGAGTTGGCACCAGAGAAATAAAAAAATCTTTGGGGTTAATATCCCATTCAGTTTTCTGGAAAATATCTTTATATGACGGCAAAATCAGTAATTTTCCCCCACTGCTAAAGGAGCGCATCAACTGCATTAAACCACTGACATGATATAGGGGTAAAACACAAAAAGAGTTAATTTGTTGTAGTTGGAAATATTTTTGAAAACCTTCCACCGATGCTATTAATGTTTCCCATGTATGAATGGCAAATTTAATTTTTCCAGATGAGCCACCAGTAGGAATCATAATAGAATTATCTGGAAAAATTTCGTGGCTTTTATTATCAGTAGGAATAGACTTCATACAAGGTTTATTTAGAAATATTCCAGAATTTTTCTCTAAAGTCACCCCTAAGAATTTTTGGTAAACAGGAGTTGTGCCAAAAATGATGTCTGGTTGTACTAATTTCAAGACTTGTTCCCATTCTTGTTTACCCCAATTCGGATTACATAAAAATACCTGACCACCAGCAGCAACAGCAGCAATAAAACTGGTAATAAATTTGCTTGGCGTGGGTTCAGATATGAATATTTTTGACGAGGCTTCTCGGTGGATTTTTTTGATTAAGTATTCAAACTTTTGGTGAATAATGGGAGGAAACTCACTACTATCATTACCAATGAGTAAATCACTATTTGCACTCAGATAGTTAAAAATTTGATTCATAAATTCTCTTCCCAGATTTCATCTTTTTCATCAAACCAGTGGGTAACGCCAAAACCAAAAGCACGATTTTGTAATAAGTTTGGTTGTAATTCTGTAGAGAGTTGAAGTGCTGCTTTTCTGCCAATTTTTGTTTCAAATACAGAGGAGAAAACTGCATCAATAGGATGGTTTTGGCAAAAGTTACGGAGTTGCGAAGGCGAACCAAAAATAGCAGGTTTGATCGAAAATATTCCGCGCCAACCCTGTTGATAATATTGTTGCATTTTGCTGAGGTTAGCAACAGATTCATCTAGGGCGATGGGGGTAGAGTAGCAATGGCTTAATTTCAACATCTCCTCAAATTTATCCACAGGTAAAGGTTGTTCTATAAATTCAATTATGTTGATATTTTTGCATATTTCTAACCATTGCTTTGCCTCGTCAAAATTTAATCCGCCATTAGCATCTAATCTGAGATTTGCTTCAGTGGGTAATATCTTGATTAACTGCTGAAAAATTTGTAGCTCTGTTTGAATTTGACTAACTCCAATTTTCCATTTAAAAGTATGATATCCCTCTTGCCAAAGTTGCTGCCAAATTTCTAAAGCTGCCTTTCCTTCTGGCAATAAAGCACTAAAAAAATTAGGGTTATTTAATTCTTCTTTCTCCTGTACTTCTTTGAGATTTTCCCAAGCCGACTCAAAGCCAAATTTACAAGTAGGTAAATGATCGGGAATAGAGAAAATTGTTTCTTCTGTAATTTTCTTTGGTAATTGGTGACAAAAATCTAAAGCTTGTTGCAATGTTTCGGATCCAAACCAATCTAAAGGTGCAATTTCTCCTAAACCTGTTTCTCCAGTTTTATTCGTTAGTTGTAAAATAATTCCTGCTCGAATATCCCAGATGCCATGATTGGTTTTTAGCGGTTGTTTGAAATTACGTTTATACGGATAGAATTTTAGTTGAAAGTGCATGATTTTTTGGTATATTTTTTCAAAGTATGACATGAAAAACCTAACTTTTCTACTTATCTGAGATGTTCCCGAGCTGACTCAAAGCCAAATTTACAAGTCATCCCTAAAACTGTTAAGCCAGTAATATCTTAAGCCGATCTTTTATTCATAATTTATGAATTAAGCACCAACACAGAATTGATTACCTACTCTAATTTTCTGTAACCCTTGCAGTAAAAAGGTTTCATTTTTGGAAAATGTGTAATTAATTTTGTGTACCTACTTAAAAGAAAAACTCTTGCCATTACTGAATAATTCAGGTAAAAAGCCTCTTCTTTAATTATTAGTTTTTGAACAGTGGTAGAGAATTGGAAAGGATAAAAGTTCAAAATCTTAGCCGAGAATGAAACAACCCAGCCCTTCCCTAGAAGTGTAAAGCTGTTTCATTTTTATAAAAAATGGATAGGAAGATGTGGATAATTTTAGACAAATAATCTGCAAAATCGCTAAATTTATCCAACAATTCTTTTTTAAAATTAAGCAATTGTTAGTCATTTGAGTTGATTTAAGCAGAATAGTTAGTCAGATTTAAATAACCTTATTATCTAAATACTAAATAATACACCACTTTTTAAGTCAGTGAAGTACATCGGCATAACCACAATATCTACCGCTCAAAATTATGATGGGATTGTCTATACCTCATCAACTTGGAATATTTTGTAAGTACATTTAGTTGTATTTCTCTATTTCCTCATCCCCTATCGCTCTATTACCAAAAATTCATAACTTCTTCTATTTTGAAACAGCCATGCCTGGGAAAAAAGAAAAGAGTTTAAGTGTCTTTATTTGCAATAAAGAGGTTTGGAGAGAGGTTATAGAAATTTATAATACTTCCCTCCCATTCTCTCTGATTTTCCAAGTGAATATTATGACCAGATTCAGAAATTATTTTCAACTTAGCCATCTGACAGAATGTTGCCATCTCTGTATTAATAGCTTGAAATTTATCATCATATTCTCCCACCATCAATAATGTAGAAATCTGATGATTTCCCAACTTATCCCATAGTGAAGGTTGATTACCTATTCCCAGACTTCGGAGAGATTTTGCTAATTCTAATGGATTATTTTCTAACCGTCTTTCTCTGACTTTATCAAAATTATGATGCTCCCTTAACGATTCAAATAATGGTTGGTTATACCAGTTAGATAAAAAATCTTGAAAATTACTATTTTCTAACTTATCAGCTAATTTAAAATCTGACCGACGACGAAGCGATCGCTCTGCTTCAGTTTTTAATCCTGGCGATGCTGACTCCAGTATTAATCTATCAAATCTAGTGGGAAAATTAATCGCCATATATAATGCCAATCTCCCACCCATTGAATAACCAAATAAATCACATTTATCAATTTTTAACTCATCTAATAAATTAATTAATGCCATAGCAGTATTTGCCATATTGTAATATTCATCACTACCTATAACTCTAGTTTTGCCATGTCCTGGTAAGTCTAATGTTAGACAACAAAAATTTTCAGATAATTGGAAAATGGCATCCATAAAATCATTACTACTCCCCATAAATCCATGTAGTAACAAAATAACTGGTTTATTAGTTTTGGTAGTTACGTAATAATTAAATTGATAATTTTTAAAATTTACCATTAATCAATAGTATAATGCTAGATTATTTGCCGAGTGCTAATTTCACCGAAAAACTGGGTCTGAAGCCTCGCCCTTTTAGGGCGACTTTTTATTTGATTTGATACCCACAAATATGCTATAGTATTGTTAGTTGAAAACGATAATAATGAAAGCTAGGTACAAATATCGAATTTATCCAACTGTAGGACAAAAACACCGAGAGCGCAAAGCTATTTGGTTGTGTCCGTGTTGTCTGGAACGATAGTCTAGCTTGCTGTCAGGAAAAGTATAAACTAGGACAAAAGAAACCAAGTAATTCCGAACTACAAAAACTATTTATTACTCAAGCTAAAAAGACTGAAGACAGAGAATGGTTGTCAGAGGTTTCAGTTGTACCATTACAGCAATCATTGAATGATTTAAACCGTAGGGGTAATTCATGAATTACCTTTTTTAAGTTTACTAAAGGTAAGAGAAAGGGTACACCTGTTAAACCTCCTAAATTCAAAAGTAGAAAGTCAAAACAAACTGCAAGATTTACAAAAGGAGGATTTAAAGTCGCTCGACATAAAGTTTATTTAGCAAAAATTGGAAAGTTAAAAATAGTTTCGCCTGTGAGAATTGCCTGCTGCTCCATCATCAGTAACTATTATCAAGGACTCAGCTAATAGATATTTCTTAAGTTTTGTAGTAGAAACTTTACCAGAAACCTTACCTCAAACTGATAATTCAGTAGGTATAGATTTAGGTA
>JBARXI010000285.1:0-6656 GCA_049647275.1 Microcoleaceae cyanobacterium | reverse complement strand
GATAATATATTTAATAGTTCGACTCTTTTTGAGGTGAATGTATCTGTGGTTAAATTATTTTCTAAATAAACAATTCCGCTTAATTGACCTTGATTAATTAGGGGTGTACAGAGAATTGATTTACTTTGTGTGGCGATAATATAAGGGTCATTAATAAATTGTCCTTGGTTTGCTGCGTCGTTAAGTACAATATTTTCTTGGCTGCGGATTACATAGTTAATAACAGTAGTTGGTAATATGGGAATTGATGTTTGGGGGTCTGTAGATTCGATGGGAATTGATTGTAAAATTGTTACTTGGTCGCTATCTATTTTTCCTTGAGCTTCTATAACCCAATTTCCTTGATGGTTGAGAATTAAAAATCCTGTTTGCGCTCCGGCATTTTCGATGGTAATTTTCATTAAGTTGTTGAGGAGATTTTCGAGCTTAATTTCACCAGAAATTGCTTGAGATGCTTTTATTACTGTGGTTAAGTCGAGAATTTCTCCATCATTACCAAAGGAAGAAATGGTTGTACTAATACCTTTTGATTTACTTTTATTTGCTACTCCTAATAAATATTCGGGATATTCCTCTTCTAATTGTTTGACTTTAGCTTTTGCTCCCCAACGAATGTAACAATGATGGGCATTTCTGAGGTAAAGTTGACCGATTTCTATTCTGTCAAGGGCGAGATAAAATTCTGCTGCTCGTTCGTAAGCTAAAGCTTCTTCATGGATAAATTCATATTTTTTTGCTCCTTGAATGGCGCGATCGTACAGTTCTTGTGCTTGTAAAGTTTGTCCTAATATTCTGGCTTTTTCCGCTTCTACTAAATCGTATTTGTGCTGGAAGTTTTCTCGGCAATGTCCAGCCCATATTTTAAGATTTTTCTGATTATTTTCAACTTGCTCGAGCAAGTCTTTTTTTTGCTTGATGTTAGCGTTATTATAATAGGCGATAAAAGAAAGAGAGCTATAAAAGTTATGTTGTACTATGGGTAAATAAGCTCCAAGACTTTTCACATACTGCTCTGCTTTAAATCCAAAATCACAAGCACGAACATAATTTTTTAAAACATAGGATGTTATTGTTTTTGCCAGGTAGAAAACGAACAATAACCATTCATTAGTAATATCCAGCCAACGTTTTAAATACTTATGCTCTTCTTCTGGAGAATCACCAATAACTAATCCAAGTGTTGTATAATTTTTCTCAAGTAAATTCCTGGGAATACTTCGACAAATTTGTATAAAAAAACTGGCATATTCTTGTCTAGTTTGATTAATCAATTTTAGGTATTTTTCATAGACTAGAAATACCTCTTCCAAATTATAGCCACCAAATAACTTGATGAAACAAAAAGTTATTGCTGCATAACTGGCGGTGTGATTATCTCCTATGTTTATTGCTTCATCAATCCCTTTTGGTAAATTTTCTTCTGAGTCCAGTTCTTTTAAAGACTCTTTCCAATGTCCAATCGAGCCGCAATAAACATGATGTACTAAAGGCTCAAATTTAGACATTTTATCATTTTTCATTAATTGTTTAGACAAGTTGCCAAATTTATAGCCTAAATCTATATCTTTGCTTCCTGAACATAAAATTCTCCCATAATAACTGTATATACTAGGAGCTTGAGGAGGATTACCATGTTCAAGACAAAGACAGAACTGAGTTAGTATAACCCAAACAAATAAGGAAAAATTTGTTGTTAGTGTTGGAGTAAGAATATTTTGTAATATTGATATTACTAAGAGCTTATCATTTTGAGTCATAGCAGGAAGAACTGCTAAATCTCTATTTTGTTTCAAGAATAAATTTATTTTGTGTTGTTTTTGATTAATACCTTCTTCTATTTCATAGGCATCAATAGGAAAATATATGTCCAATTTAGCCAAAGCTTTTCTAGTAGATTCTATAGCTTTATCAGATTTTAACTGCATCATATAGAATAAGCTTTTTATTTGATATACTTTGATAGTATGATCGGTTGTTTGAGAAAAATTAATAATTATCTCAGAGAGAGGTTCTATTTCATCTACAGTGGCATTTAAATAGAGAGATTCCAAATTTTCTAAATAAAGATTTATTGTTAAATTGTAGTGATTTTTCCAGCTATTTAAAGGCAATAAATTAATTCCTTTTTTAAAGTATATTGATGCTGATTCATAAGCTGTTGAGGCTTTAGCTTTTTTACCTGCTTGAAGATTTAATTTAGCTAACTCATTTTTTTCTAATTGTTTAGAAATTAAGGCAGACCCTTCATTAAGTTGATTGACTATATCAAAAATCTTATTTTTTAACTCATCCTCTTTAATATTTTTCAGTAGCAAACGACCTACTTGTAAATGAACCTGTTTTTTTTCTACTTCTGGAATCAAAGAATAAGCTGCTTGTTGTACTCGGTCATGTAAAAATTTGTAGGGAATGTCTGTATAATAATTAGATGAAATATCTGAGCTATTATTTAATAATTCTTCTGAATTCCAAAGCAAAGGAACTTTATAATTATTGTCTAGAGGAATTATCAAACCTTCATTTAAGCTAATCTGTAGTTCTTTAGCCGTAACTATTTTAGATTTATTATTGATGATTGAAAGAATTTCTAAATTAAAATTATTTCCAATACAAGCTGCCAATTTGAGAACCTGTTGAGTTTTCTCATCTAACTTTTCAATTTTACCGATCATCAAATCAACTACATTATCAGTAATGGAAATTATTTCAATTTGCTCTATATCCCATTGCCAATAACATTGTTGATTATCTTTTACTTTTAGGGAAGATTGCTCTGGATTAAATACTAATAAATTTTCTTGGTATAAAGAATCAAGAAGTTGAGTCAAGAAAAATGGATTGCCTCCTGTTTTTTTTGCAACTAATTCAGCCAAAGGTTTTGAAACTTCTGTTGAGCATTTGAGTGTATCAGCAATTAATTGATTAATATGGTTAATTGTTAAGGGGTAAAGGGTAATTTTATTAATTGGTACTTGCGCTTGATTAATGTTCTCTAATGTCTTTATTAGAGGATGAGCAGGACTGACTTCATTATCTCGATATGCTCCGATCATCAGAAAATATTGGTTATTATCATTTGATATTAATTGCTCAATTAGGTGTAGAGAAGGTAAATCTGCCCATTGTAAATCATCAATAAAGATAACTAAAGGATGTTCTTTTTTACAAAAAATACTCAAAAATCTTTGAAAAAATAAATTAAACCGATTTTGACTTTCAGTTCTTCCTAACTGTTCAACTGCTGGTTGTTCCCCGATTATTTTTTCCACTTCAGGAATCACATCAATAATAATTTGACCATTATTTCCAAGCGCTCCTAAAATTTTCTTCTTCCAAGTTTGTAGAGTTAACTCTGGCTCACTGAGCAGTTTACGGACTAACAATCGAAAAGCTTGAGTAATAGCAGAATAGGGAATATCTCGCTGCAATTGGTCAAATTTACCACTAAGAAATTTTCCTCGTTGCTTTGTAATAGGTTTGTGAATTTCTTTGACTAAAGCAGATTTACCAATTCCTGAATAACCAGAAATCAGAACCATCCCTGTTTTTCCTTGACTAATTCGCTCAAAAGCATTTAAAAGTTGATTAATTTCTTGTTCTCGACCATAGAGTTTTTGGGGAATATGAAATTTATCAGAAATATCTTGACTTGCTAAAGGAAACTGAGAAATTTTTCCTAAAGTTTTTAATTGATGCAGACAGGTTTCTAAATCTGCTTTTATTCCCCAAGCACTTTGATATCTTTCTTCTGAGGTTTTTGCTAATAATTTGCTGATGATATTAGAGATGGTTAAAGGAATATCAGAAGTTAGTTCATGTACTGGTAATGGTTGTTGTGCTATATGACAATGAACTAACTCCATTACGTCTGTTGTTGCAAAGGGAAGTTGGTTAGTTAAAAGTTCATAGAAAGTTACGCCTAGGGAATAAAAATCACTACGATAATCTATTCCTCGGTTCATTCTACCTGTTTGTTCTGGGGCGATATAGGCTAAAGTTCCTTCTAGTTGATTGAAGGGGATAACTGTTAGAAATTCTTGGGATAAACGGGTAGAAATACCAAAGTCGATGATTTTTAGTTGTTCTGTTTGAGTATTATAGACAATATTGGAGGGGTTGATGTCTTTATGAATAATATTAGCTTTATGAATTTCAACTAAACCTTCAGTTATTTTAATGGTAATAGTAATAAATTCTTCTAAGCTTAATTTCCTCTTGTCGAGTAATAACTTTAAAGATTCTCCTCCAAAATCTTCTAAGACTATTACTAAACTATTTTCATATCGATGTAATTCATAAGCTTTAATAATGCTATTTATACTAAAATAACTGGTAATTTCATATTCCTGTCTATAGCGCGTGAGTTCTGAAGGAGTAGGGTAATTTTCTTTAAGTATTTTAAGAATAATAGGTTGATTATCTAGCTTTTTTGTACCTCTAAAAACTAAAGAATTATCACTTTCGTATATTTGGTCGTTCAGTTGATAGTTACTATTGATGATTTCCATGTTTTTAGTTAATTTTTTTTATTAACTTTGCTCAAATAATTAGTTATTCAAGAAAGGGTAGTCATACAGTTGCTATTAATCTTTTAATAGTTTTAGGCTGTAGGGAAATTGCATAATCTGATACTTTCAACAATAAGTCTGGTTCATGCTCAATTTCGTGGATTTGATCGCGTGAAGAGAATGATATGATGTAATATAGTCAACACTTATAACTTGGGGTTAAGAGAAACTATAGCCGATTGCCTGTTATTTCCCTTAACCCTACTCAAATTATTTTCTTCCCAAGTAGAACAGAGCTAGTGTTTACTCAACCCCATATTTCACATCAGGATGAGGATACTGGAATATAAGGGGATTGTGAGCGAAAAGTCTCTTCATCTGTATTTGCTAACCACTGATCTAAGTCTTCTTTTGTCACTGTTGAGTTTGAGAATTTTGGGCATGGAGGGTAGCTAATTAAAAACTTATAAGCAATACGCTCCTCCATATTAGGATCTTTAAGAGTTCCCGTAAAAGTATTTTGATCGATATGAATCTGATAGACAGGTAATTTGGTATCATTACCTGGCATCTCAATTGACTCTGGTTCAAAGATAGGAGAAAGAAAGCTTTCTTGAGCAACTCTGTCTTTTCCAAATACGTTAATCAGCAATTCAGCTAATTTTGCGCACTCATTTTCTGGTTTTTTTGTTGTGTCATCAAGATATGATTTGGCATCTACAGTCAGTAATTTTTCTAGAAGATATGGTGTTTCTGGAAATTGATCTTGTTTAAGTAAACCCGGCAATCTGATCTGTGGATTATGTTTCCTTTCAAAACAGTACTTTAAAGCCATTGCATATTTGTTTTTTTCCTGTTCTTCTTGAGTTTTTTCTTTGTCATCATCATCATAAGCCCATCGCCAAATGTAGGCAACCATTTGAGAGAGTAGCTTACCTTGGGTCATCAATAGTGCTGGTGGAGTTAGATCTTCTCTTGTTTTCATCGTTAATAACTTTACGTAAGTATATAAATTTTCATGGTCAAAATCAACCTTGAAATTTGTAAAAGCAAAATGTATTCAATTATCTGAGTCAGATAAGATTCAGATGGGTCAACCGCAATATAACATTGACGGCGAAAATATTCTAAACGCATCAATTTTACCATACTTTTGACTTCCCAATGTTAATTTTTGTATTCTTCATCCAACCGCCACCACATATTAAAAGGCCAACCCGAAATTAAGGAAAAAATTTAATTAGACTTGAGAATAAATTTCTGTGACTGTAGTTGTCAGAACTTGACATTCATCTTTTGTTTCCATATTAATAACTTGTGACATCCACATATCGCAATCTTTACAAGCTGTTCTTTTTTCTAATTCATTCAATATTAAATCTCGTCGCAGTTGCTGAAATAAATCTCCAGACCAAATTTCTTGTAATGTTTGCTGATGATAATCTCCTAAACTTTCAATATCCTTATCAAAACCTAATCTAAATAAAGTTTCTATACAATAATATATTCTGCCATCGGGCAAGACTGCCATTTCTATAAAAGGAAATAAACAAGCCCACCTGACTTGAGTTTTTTGTTGATAATATTGGAGAGATTTTTGTACTGCTTGATTAGTGTTTTTAAGTCGCATATTGGTTTCTTGATACTCGGCAACATTTAAAATAAAAATACTATCTACTTTCGACAACCAACGATTGAAAAATAGTTTTTCCTCTGCTTCTGTTACATCGTTATTTCTGACAAATGATGTTCTGACTTCACAGGAATTTCCTAATTTATCTCTAATTTTCAGGAAATTAATCACATTAGATTCTACTCGGTTAAAATCGGCTCCTCGAACTTTCAAGTAAGTCTCTGGAGTCGCTGCATCAATACTAATATCAATACTGGTTAATCCGGCTTTTAATAATGCTGTAGTTCTATTCTCATCCAGGAGTTGACCGTTAGTTGTCAGATGAACTTTTGGAACTCCTTGTTGTCTACAAAGTTGAATAAAATCCACAAGTTGAGGATGAAGGAGTGGTTCTTCAACACTGCCAATAAAAACGGTAATTCCAGCTTTGCCACAGTCTTGTGCTAATCGTTCCATCATCTCCCAAGACATCAGTTTTTTCCCTTGAAAAAAGTCTGTGGTATGAGTTGGTTTTA
>JBARXI010000284.1:0-10344 GCA_049647275.1 Microcoleaceae cyanobacterium | reverse complement strand
GCATCACAATTTGACCACTTAATTTTGTAGTTGTGGAAAATTGCTGACCTGCTAAAACATCTGCTCGCGCTTCCAGTGCATCTACTCGACCTTTAATATCAGCTAATTCGATCGCGAAGTTTTCTTGGAGTCTTTCTAAAACAGCCAAGTCTTCCTGAGTAATTAGGTCGGCTGTTTGGACAGCAATCAATTGTTGAATGCGTTCTAAACAAGCATTCAATCCAGCGGCAAATTCATAGCGAGTTATGGCACGATTACCTCGAAAAGAGCCATCTGGATAACCAGCTATACAACCATACCTTTCAACCAGAGATTGTAGTGCCTGAAATGCCCAGTCTGTGGGTTGGACATCTGAGAGTTGTTCGACTGATGTTATTTGGCCTAATGGATCGCTATATTCGTTTTCTTTATTCGTTGGTATCTCGCTTTCTGGATTAAAGTTGGACAGTTGGTCAACAGATATTATTTTATTTGGTTGGGTATTATTTTCAGTGTTCTGGGAAGTTGAAATATCTGTCTGACTGCTGGTATTTCTACTGTCAAAATCTTCCAGGTTGGCAACTCGAACTTGAGGTTGAGCGATCGCTGGATTTGGATTTTGCCACTGTTGTGAATGTTGGGTTGAATTTTCAATATCTATTTGAGAAGTTGCTTTCTCGGAATTATCTTGGTTCGGCGTACCTGTAGCAGCAGATGCAAAAGCCGTAGCGGAAACCAGATATATTAAAAAAGATACGTTCAGGACTTGACTTTTTTTCATTTTAGTAGTTATGCAGAGTTAATATCGACTTTTAGAAAGACTGGAAGTGATGTTAAAGTTAAAATCGGCAACAAATTATGGATGTCAGGTAGTCATTATACCTTGAAGGTGTCTTTCAAATATATTCTGGAAAAAAGTAATATTTCTTTAAATTAGCTCTTTCTCTATATCAAATTTTTGCACTTTTAGCAACTATTTACTTCCGATAAATTAGTAATTAAAAAACTGCTTTAAAACCCCTAAATTTCTAGTAAAGATGAATCTGGAATTATATGATGTCCGGTTGAATAGTTGTAAATAACGAGATAGGAGTCAGGTAGGGTAGCTGTCTGATTGGCGACGTATAGTAGTCAGGAGGGAAGAGTCATTTCAGTTATCAGTTATCAGTTATCAGTTATCAGTTATCAGTACCTCTGCCTGAAGTATTGGGATTGAAATACTGAAGTTGATTTTTTTTTCATCCCCTTGAAAGGGGAGGCTATTGACCTTATTTTTTGGTCACGAAGAGGAGGCGAAAGTTTTTTGTTGGCGCTACGATCGGGATACGATATTACATCAAGCAAATAGACATAAGACTTAATATTATACTAGCTACTTCCTGCTATAGTGAATATAAAAAGAAACAACAAATTTGACTGGTCTTTCTCCTGATATCATGTCTGTTTGGATACCCACAATAAAAACTTTAGGGAGCACCGGATTTGGGAGTAGGGGCGAATCGCGAGCGCGCCCGTACGGGAGTAGGGAAGAAATTTAAAAGATACTCTTGTCAAACAGAAGAATATTTTTGTTATGGCTAATTAATTAGACTTGATATGACTCCCGATCAAACGAATTTATTTAACTCAGGAGAAAAACCTAATTCCAAGCTATATAAATGTCAAAAAATTCTTCAAAACCAGATACTTCCTTATTAAAAGCTTGGCAGGAAAAAATAGAAGTTGCCAACCACAACAATATTTTTTGCCATTGTCGTACTTGTCACTATGAATGGGTAGACTCATCATTTGAAGCGATATGTCCGAGCTGCAAAAGTTCCCATATTGAACGTATTTCCTGTTGGCAATTTCCCGATGATTAACTAATATCAAATCCGGTAGTATCGGTATAAAAGGGTATAAAAACCGGGTTTGTATTAGATGTCCGATCGTAAGGTTTTTCTCAGGAGAAACCCGGTTTCTTATTGCTCCAAAGCTAGCCGATTTGATATAATATCAAGATGCAAAAAGAAATAACAGAAACTGATAAATAAATTTAGACAAACAAGTTAAAAACCTAATATCATGTCCGCTTGAATACTTACACTTAGGAGAAAGGAAGGCAGAAGGCAGAAGCGGTGAGACCCCGCGCCGCCGAAAGGCGCAAGGGAATGCTCACCAAGAGAGGCAGAGGGCAGAAGGGAAAGAAAGGTTCAAAGGGAGAAGGTTTTTTTATCACTGATTATCCGGACATGATATAATACCTAATTTAAGGATGAATTTTTACCTCAATTCGATGATTACGTTGTCGATTAGTTCTAGAATCATTTTCCGCTATAGGGCGAGATTCTCCATAGCCAATAGCTAGAAAACGATAGCGATCGCCCAAATTCTTAGATAAATATTCTGCTACTGCTTCGGCCCGCAAAAATGACAATTCTTGATTTGCCTCTGCTTTACCTCGGTCATCAGTATGGCCAGAAACACTAATTGTCGCCCCTTGATAATTTTTCAATTCACTAATTAAATTGTCTAAAATCACCCTAGCCCCAGAAATAATTGTATTATTGCCAGACTCAAACAAAACCTCACTGGGAAGCGTCACCATCATCGCATCTTCAGAAAAAATAGGTTGAGTAAGTTGACTTATTTGTTTGCGCTTGCTGGCGGATGGGGGAGTTGCTAACTGTTCAGCGATCGAATCGAGTCTAGTCTCTAAATCTTCATTGGGCCTACTAATGCCTAATTCAGATTCCAAGGTAGCAGTACGACCAATTAGATTATTTAACTGGGTTTGTAGTCGCTGTTGTTCTGTTTGTAGTTTTTGTCTTTGTGCCTCGGTTAGCTCAACTTCGAGTGTAAGTGTTTCTGGAATAACTGTAGGAGTGGGGGTAGAAGACTGAGGGAATTGTTTAGCATTAGATAGCAAACCTTTGGTACCGCGAAGTAACTTTTCCGCCAAAGGTATTTCTTGAGAAGTAGAAGGATATTGAAAAGCGATCGCTATTCCCAACACCCAGGAAAAACCGCTAGCTACAATCAATAGTAGCGATCTAAATATCAAAGACAATATCAATAAACCCATTCCTGGAGACCTAGGGGTAGATGTCCGATCGGGAGAAGATTTACTCACGGTTTTTCCATTGGTGATAATTTTGATCCGATGCTACCTCAAAAAGTAGTTTTGAGATATAAGACAATATACCGGAATTTGGAAAATAACTTGTTCACCAAGGCTCTACTTTCAATATGCCATTTTCTTGAAACAAAACCTTAAACTCAGTTATTGATTGATTATTATCCTCACTTACTGCTTGTCGATTCAGCAAATCTGGCAGAGGAGTTTTATCCACTTCATCAGCAGCTTCTGGACTTATTGGTTTGTAGCCGATTATAGACCCGTCGGATGCTACTGTAACGCGATAAATCAAATCTTTGTTAATTTCTTGTTTCCAAGCATCATTAATTTTTCCCCGGAGTTCATCCTGCAACTGAGAAATATCGGCGGAGTCAGTAATCTTCTCAGCGGTATTCAAAGATGGCTCTAGGTTATCTCCAGTTAGTGTTTCCTCGGTAGAATCAACAGTGCCAACTTCTGGCGAATCAGTCATAGTTGATTCTATTGATGAGTCTACACTTTCAGGTGTTGGGGTGGGATTTAATCCAGGTTCGGAGGTACTAGTTGGAGATGTTTCTACACCGCTAATATCCTCATTTGTCTGTGGTTTTGGCTCTATTCGTTCTACTTCTGGAATCGGTACAAAGAACAAAGCTAGTGCCGCGAGTGCTAAACCCGACATACCCACAGCAGCAGGTATAGCTTGCTTGGCTACTGGCTCCCCTACCTTGGCCTGCTTCCGAGAAATCGGCCTAATCTTCAAAGATAAATCTGGCAAAGTCAGAGAATCAGCAAAAAACTGATCCACTGCCTCAACTAAATCAAATAATTGGACGGTACTCAAATCAATAATTCTGCCTGGTTTTCGATCTGTACCAGTACCCGAAGAAACTGCCTCATCAGAAACCGTCAATCTATGCAGATTGACACCTATATTCTCTAACTGCACTAGGTCTGGGTGAGAATGCTCCCCAACACTACCGCGAACCTTTTGGTGTCTTGAGGAGGATATTCCGCTGAGAAACTCCTGAGCATAGCTACTAACTTGTATGACCAAACTTTCAAAAAAATCTCGTCCTCCAGTCAATGGTGGCTCTTGGCCATTAATATGACATTCCGCACTCATCAACATAGACAATACCTGCCCCTTGCTTAAATTAGGAGCCCCTCCAGTCTCACTTAAGCCTTGTAAAATCAACTTGCAGTTAGGCAAACTGTACTGACGTTGAATTGTCATTGTACTTCTCCATCAAACAGACTAATCCAAAACCTTTGCATACCAGTTGTACCAGTACAGAATAGCAACTTACCCAACAACTCTAACCCTAGTTGATTTAACTTTTCTTCTGAATTGTAGGCCATCACACCGGCTCGCCTGGGGTTCATACGACTGCGGAAGTGGGATCTAAACTGCTCTAAATAAAAGGATAATTGTAAATGATTTTCTATTGGTAGCTGCTTTTGATGTAATTGCTGATAGTCCAACAACAGTTTCCTCACGGGAACAGTTAAGCGTCTGGCCAAGTGACAAGCAATGATGACTAAAGCCTTAGCCTCTTGTAATGTCATTGGACGACGTTGGCTATTGCGTCGTAGGGGATTAGTGCTGCGTAGTCTCCATAAGGCAACCCTATTTGGAATAATAGGATCTAGTTCCAGGTCTTTTATTACTTTGAGCATGAATTCCGATCCTCCGAGTTGCAAAGCTTCGATCGCCAGGAGGATTAAATCTATTTGTGTCCTAGTTCTCCGAGGACAACCGTCATCCGAGATGGCTATATCTGGTAAATTATTCAAAATCAGTGGTGTGGATGAGATGGGGGAAGTTTTCAATTCCATACTTTTACAGCAATATTCAATACTTCATTACACTATTTTCACTAAAATGTCAATCATACTTCAGTGATTCTGAAAAATTATCCAAAAAATAATACTCCACTTAATTATTTAAAAACATTTGGAGCTGGGTGGTAATATAATCGAACTGTAACAATTTGATTTATATTTGACCATATTTGACCATTCAAAAAATTTAGTTTTGAGTAACCATTATTTATCTATCAAAACTTTATCGCTTTTGAGTTTTGACTATTAACTTATTTAACCAATAACTTATTTAACCAATGGATATTAAAAATTTAATTCGCGACATTCCAAATTTCCCTAAATCAGGAATTCTCTTCCGAGATATTACAACCCTTCTAAGCAATCCAGAAGGTCTGCGTTATACTATTGACATTTTGACAGAAAAATGCTCAGAGTTTGAACCAACTTATATAGTGGGCATGGAATCGCGGGGCTTTATTTTTGGTACGCCCCTGGCTTATAACTTGAAAGTGGGTTTCATTCCCATCCGTAAAGCAGGAAAGCTACCCGCAGCAGTACATTCAGTGACTTATGACCTAGAGTATGGTCAAGATACTCTAGAAATGCACCAAGATGCTATGGTTCCTGGTAGTCGAGTTTTGGTAATAGATGATTTATTGGCCACAGGAGGAACGGCTAAAGCTACAGCTGAGTTGATAGAGAAAGCAGGGTGTGAATTAGTCGGCTTTGGTTTTGCGATCGAGTTACTAGATTTGGGTGGACGCCAAAAATTACCGGATGTCCCAATCGTCAGCTTAATCCAGTATTAAAATTTATTGGCAAGTACCAAAAAAATTCCCACCTAAAATTTTAATATTATCAATATAAGTAGCCCGGCGTAATTAAATATCACTAGATCCGAAGCTACTGGAACAGAGTGGAAAATGTGCGGAGTATTCTGTCACCGAAAGTAATCTCAAGTCTTTGGGCGACATAAGCATTTTGTTATTATAGTTAGGAGTAGTCCGCCAGCCGTAATGGTAGGGATATAATTTTTTAATTTTTCCCCTACTCCCCACACTCCCCACATTTCCTTTAACATTACTATGCACCACCTAGTTAGGCTTATTCGCCTCTAACTACTTACTTAACTGTAAATTTTTCTTAGGTCGTAAGTTGCAAGATTAACGAAGTTTATGGGTTGGATACTATAGTTTGTGCTAAAGTTTCACAAATCGACCAAGAGAAAAGAAATTTCAGTATTTTCAAGCCTCTGGCTTTCCTACGGAATGCGGAGCAAACAGCGGTTGGTACTGATTAACTGATTAACTGATTAACTGATTAACTGATAACTGATAACTGAAATGACATCTGCTAAAGTAACCTCATTTAATCGGTGGATAGAAAATTCTAAAAACTGGTTCAGACAAGTAGCTACCAGTGAAACTTTTGCTTATGTATTGAAGAGGTTATTGCAGGCAATTTTGACCTTATTTCTGGCATCGGCTATTTGTTTTGCTGTGATTCAGCTAGCTCCAGGAAACTATATAGATACTTTGAGTCAAAACCCTCAAATCTCCCAAGAAACTATTAAACAACTTGAACAACAATTTGGTTTAGATAAATCTCCTTTAGAACAATATTTGCGTTGGCTAGGACAAATTCTCACCAGTGGAAATTTTGGCAAAAGTTTTGTTTATCAGCAACCTGTAGCCGAACTTTTGCGGGAGCGGATACCAGCAACTCTACTTCTGTCGATTTCTTCATTGATTATTACTTGGGCGATCGCTATTCCTTTGGGGATTATTGCTGGTGTTAATCAAAACCGTTTTCTAGACCGTTTTTTACAATTAATTAGTTACACAGGTCAAGGTTTTCCTAGTTTCATTACTGCTTTACTTTTATTATTTTTAGCTCAAAATCTTTCGCCTTTATTGCCAGTGGGAGGAATGCAAAGCATCCACTATAATGACTTATCATTTATCGGTAAAATTTTAGATATTGGCTGGCATATGATTTTACCAACTATTGCTTTAAGTATTACTAGTTTTGCTGGTTTACAAAGGTTAATGCGGGGGCAATTATTGGATGTTCTCAGACAAGATTATATCCAGACAGCGAGAGCTAAAGGTCTTTCGGAAAATCGAGTGATTTATGTTCATGCTTTGAGAAATGCCATTAACCCTTTAGTCACATTATTGGGATTTGAATTTTCTTCATTATTAAGTGGTTCATTTATTGCTGAATATTTCTTTAATTGGCCTGGTTTAGGCAGTTTGATTTTAGAGGCGGTAAGAAATCAGGATTTATATTTAGTTATGGCAAGTTTAATGATGGGAGCTTTGATGTTAATTATTGGTAATTTATTGGCAGATTTGTTGTTGAAAGCTGTAGACCCCCGGATTAAATTGGAAAATCTTAAATAGATATTTCTATAAATTACCAAATAATAATTTAGGGTTTGCTGAAGCAATTTCACAACTCTTTTTTGTTTGTAGTTGGGCTTGAGCCTCTGCAATACTTATATGAGGGCTTGAGCAAAACTACGAGCCTGATTATAACTTTTCTACCGAACATAATATTACTTGGAAATATTACTTGGAAATATTACTTGAAATCTGCTGTAAAACTTTGAATTAAGTGCATAGTTTCTCTATCATACAGGACTTACGCAGAACCGCCTCTAGTAGGGGCGAATGGCATTCGTCCCCTATAGCATTCGCCCCCTACAGATAGCGTATTGTTTAAGAATTTGCGTAAGTCCTGTTATCATTAATTTTCTAGGTGAAAAATCCCGTACTCTCCCGAAGGATAAGTTTAGTAGAACAGTAGAATTATGACAGAAACAATACAAGCAGAACGGGTTACGCTTTATGATTTGATAGATAAATTTAATTTTAAATTGAGTGAAAATCCTGCTTTTTTTAGGGAATGGCAAGATAATTTACCAGAGATTAATGAAGGGGAAAAACAACAATTGCATCGGGTTAAAAATAATTATTTTAATTTAGCGATGCGTCCCATGGTAGAAGATATGGTTAAAATGGTGGTGCTTTCTCCTTTATTAGATTTAGCGGGTTTTTATTTACCTCCTTTTTATACTACTGCCGAGAGTTCTATAGAGATTGAAGAGAGAGATAAAGGGTTAATTATTCGGGGTAGAATTGATGTTTTGGTGTTAAAAGAACGCTTCTGGGTTTTGGTTATTGAGTCTAAGCGATCGGGGTTTTCTTTAGAGGTGGGTATTCCTCAATGTTTAGCTTATATGTTAGGAAGTCCTCATGCAGAGAAGTCTTTGTTTGGACTGGTGACTAATGGCAGTAATTTTATCTTTTTAAAGTTGGTAAAAGGGGAACAGTTTGAGTATGCTTTGTCTGATGAATTTAGCTTAAGACGAGGTGATGATTTAGTAACAGTTTTGGCTATTTTAAAGAGGTTGAAAAGAGGAATTTTAAGTTGATTGTTCTGATTTAATCATTGTGGTAATAGCATTTAGCTTTTTTATAGGCAGGGTTTTCCATCATCTGGATAAATTCATTCCAGGTAGCTATTACCCATGTATTTGTTTGTAGTTGTGTCTCTATGGTATTCATTAAAATGGAAAATTATTAACTTTTTTAATCAGGGTTGAGCCAGTTTTCAACTTTCAAATTAGGGATACGGGAAAATTAACTAACATTGGCTGTAACAACTGTTAAATTTAATGTTAAAGCATGAGCAGCAATTAATAAGTCATTACCTCCAATGGGAGTTCCTTAACTTTCTAAATAAGTACGGTTTTCTGCGTAATAT
The DNA here is from genome assembly GCA_049647275.1 of Microcoleaceae cyanobacterium. GTDB lineage: Bacteria > Cyanobacteriota > Cyanobacteriia > Cyanobacteriales > Microcoleaceae > JASJEE01. The sequence goes on along the minus strand of JBARXI010000284.1, from coordinate 1,670 downwards.
TCCTCTACAGGATTAGTTAGAGGTAGTATTTCAATACTATCCAAGATAATTTCCAGTTTTTCTATCAGCTTTTGAGAATTCTTTTTTTTAGCTCCAAATTTTGATTCACAAGCGACGATAATACTTGTACAAATTTTATCTTCTCCGACTTCTTGAATTTTGGAAAATATCACACCTCTTGGGTTTTTAATTAGTTCGGAAATAATGTTTGTATCTAATAAATATAAATAACTCATTTTGACAACTCAATGTCATCTAAAAGTAATAATCCTTGGTCTACGTCTGCAAAGTCTTCATCTAAAGGTTCAAGGGTAGAAAGGGTTTGCAGGAGGGATTTTTTCTTGACAGGAGAAATGATGGCGAAGGGAATATTATCTTGGATGATGGTCAAGGGTTCGCCTGTTTTTTGTGCTTGGTTAATTAGGTTTTGGAGGGGTTCGGGAAGTTCTGCAAGGGTTATTTGTTTCATTGTCAGTTCTGGGGTTAGGGGTTTCAATCCATTCTACGTTTCAATCCTTAAATAGGGATTTAGGTTTGGAAAGTGGTTATAAAAACTGAAATGCAAGAAACGACAACTGGTTTCAATCCCTAAATAGGGATTTAGGTTTGGAAAGTCGCCGAAATTAAAAAAAATTCTAACGCTAATGCTTGGTTTGTTTCAATCCCTAAATAGGGATTTAGGTTTGGAAAGCCTGATCAAGTTAAATCAGGGGTCTTTGAGCCTAAAGTTTCAATCCCTAAATAGGGATTTAGGTACTGTTTCAATCCCTAAATAGGGATTTAGGTTTGCAAAGTTCACTCCAAAAGAAGTGCAGAGATAGAAGGGCTAGAGTTTCAATCCCTAAATAGGGATTTAGGTTTGCAAAGCAAAGTTCATTTGTAGTAAAAATTGGAGAATTTTTATGATGTTTCAATCCCTAAATAGGGATTTAGGTTTGCAAAGAAAAACGAGAGTAGATAAAATCACGAAGGCTATAGTGTTTCAATCCCTAAATAGGGATTTAGGTTTGCAAAGTGAGTTTCATAATAATCTATCAGTTTTTTTCCGTGATGTTTCAATCCCTAAATAGGGATTTAGGTTTGCAAAGAAGGTAGAAAAAATTTTTCAAAATCTACCGTTTGAAGAGAGTTTCAATCCCTAAATAGGGATTTAGGTTTGCAAAGAAAACATAAACGGTGTACGTGCACAGCATTCAGCTGGTACTAGTTTCAATCCCTAAATAGGGATTTAGGTTTGCAAAGTAAGAAATTTTTTCTCAAAAATTGAAAACAACGCTATAACTGTTTCAATCCCTAAATAGGGATTTAGGTTTGCAAAGTCTGGTTAGTACGTACGGATGGAAATGATCTAGACGTTTCAATCCCTAAATAGGGATTTAGGTTTGCAAAGCAGTGGTCATGTTCGCAAAAAAGAGAATTACGACGAAGTTTCAATCCCTAAATAGGGATTTAGGTTTGCAAAGTTTAATAAATGCATTTGATGGTGCCGACACCATCCAAGGTTTCAATCCCTAAATAGGGATTTAGGTTTGCAAAGGGCTAACCAAAATGAAAAAATACAAGAGGCATTAAGTTTCAATCCCTAAATAGGGATTTAGGTTTGCAAAGTCCGTACCCGCTATGGCGGGCGGTTATACGGTGCCCCATCAGAGCATTTTTAGTTTCAATCC
>JBARXI010000283.1:0-5620 GCA_049647275.1 Microcoleaceae cyanobacterium | reverse complement strand
TCAGAGCTAAAAGATGGTATTGATTGATGAATAGATAAACCCCAACGTTGTAGTTAGGGGTTTAACCCCACATTCAGAGCTAAAAGATGGTATTAATTGATGAATAGATAAACCCCAACGTTGTAGTTAGGGGTTTAACCCCACATTCAGAGCTACAAGTTTGCTATGTATCTTTATGATAAGGTTAGGGGGAGTGGGGTTAGCCACAGATGTCTATATGGGAAAATAGCAATCAAATATAGCTTTACTATGTCTCAGAAAGAGGAGCTGTGCTATCAGAAATGATATTACTATCTACCATCGCGCCACCTAATCATTGTTTCTGATACTTCCCAAACCTGCCCGATTATCTTGGTCTATTTCTGCATTCCGAGCATTTCTTAACTGTACCCAAAAATATTCCAAATCCTCAACCTGCGTATCACCCGTAATAGGTATTCTAATTCTCTTAGTTTTTTTACCGGGTTTAAAAGTAACAGTACCTGCTTTTGCACGATAGTCAGACCCAGCAGTGGCTGTACTATCAGCAGTTTGATAATCTACTTTTACTGTCTGGGCGCTCTCTTTGTCGAGAGTTACTTTAAAGGTAGCCCGCTTAGTGCCACTATCGCCTTCGGTAACTGTCGCATCGCTAATAGAGATGCTGGTAAAATCATCATTTTTGATAGTTGCCACACCCTGGTTATCTGCAATAGTTGCATTTTCAGCTTCCCTAAGTTTGACAAAGAATGTCTCATCTAACTCATCAGCAGTATCACCCAAAACTTTGAGGTTGATTCGTTTTGTTGTTTGACCAGGTTTAAAAGTAACTATATCCCTACGACGTTGATAGTCTGAATTTACTTCGGCACTGTCGTTGTGGGTGGAAAATTTGACTGTCACGGTCTCGTCACTGGGTTCGCTGAGATTTACTGTAAACCTAGCATTTTGTTTTCCTTCATTACCTTCATTCACAGTAATATCGTTGATAGTAATTTGTGGCTCCGTTGGCTCGTCAAACAAAATATTCATCCGGTCGCCAGCCCCAACATCATAATACTTAGCGACGGTAATAGAGCCATTTTCCTCACCCAGGTCGAGAACTAAATGTTTCCCTTTTCGGCTTCTGTTTACTTGAGAGCTAGAATAATCTGACAAATCTAAAATATCATCTCCATCCGTTCCCACAATTCTGTCATCTCCCGTAAACCTTCCTGGTTTGTAACCGCTAAACTTGTTGGCAGCATCATTAGCAAAAATCAAATCATCTCCACGAGAGTTAATTAGATTTTCGATAACTGTATCATAAGCGATCGCTGTGCCAGAAGTAGAGGTCTTATATGTCTTCCCACTGGTGTCGTTAAATGCAATATATTCATGTTTTTTGTAAGCATCAGTAGTAGTAATCAACCCACCCTCTCTTAAATCTATCCGGTAGTCATAAGTCAAATCTGTCAACTCTAAATTGGGAAGTTTTGATAAGTTAACAGTATCAAAACCGCCTCCATCCCAAAGTGTCACTTTCGTTTCTGTGTCAGCACTACCTAAATATTTATCGCCATCGGAAAATCCATTTACGCTATCAAAAGAGTAGGTTGTATTTTGAGAATTGAAGTTATTATTTCTCCCATATAAATATTGTAAAGCTTGAATATCATAAGCCATTGGCGTAGTCGAATGTTGATTTAAACCACCCAGACCAATGTAAGTCATCATTGTATTGGTGTTGTTATCTTCAGCATAAGACAAAAAAGGACCATTTTCTCCAGAACTGTAATTACCTGGATGTTTTAAACCTAAAGCATGACCTATTTCGTGAGCTAGTGTTATATAACCGTAACTTCCAGGTTCATCGTCAAATTCGTAGTGATAATAAGATGATAAATGTATATCACCAGCTATGGGATTTTGTTTTGCATCTGGTGGAAAATATGTGTAACCACGGGATTGATTTTGTAACGGCCCATCTGAGAACATTACTCGTATTTCACCGTAGTTATTAGCCGTATCTGTTACTTCTTGAAAATCAACATCTATATATTTCTCTAATTGATTAAAGATGTCTCGAACGTTATTTTTAATTCCCTGAGTTACTGCCGATGGATTTTCTCCACCATAGTATGAACTAGCAGCTTGGTTTGATAAAAAGCTATAGGTAATTGTGTTTTCTTCTCCTGTATCCCAACGAGTTTGAGCTAATAAACCATCAATTTTTTCCTTACCAGATAAAGATGCTACTTTTCTCGGCACGATATTATTAAATACACTATCAAAATTCCCATTGCCAAGAGCATCTTCTAAATTAGATTCGTTATTTTCATGGTCGGATGTTTGATGATTTTCACCACAAACATAACATTGAGGAAATGGAGAAATTTCAAGTTCGTTAACGACAAATTTTTCTTCATCTACAGAACGAATTTCATAAAATCCATCTTGTTTGTCTGGGTCGGTGTAGTCTAGTCTAATTTCTCCTAAAATTTCATCTTCGTCTTTGCTGCTAATAATAGTAACTTGACTTTTTTCAACTCCTACTACTTTGCCAGTTCGTACCCAGTCTTCTTTATTTTGCGAGTTTTTTACTTGGTCAAGTTCTATATCTAAGTTGACATCTGGAAATAAGTTTAATCTAATAGTTTTGTCTGAATTATCTGTATTGTCTAGAAGACTGAAATCTAATTTAACTTCTCGCTGACGAGCTATAGATGAGTTCTGTTCAGTTTTTTCTATTGCTCGTTTTTGGGGAACTTCAGTAAATAGTAATGGTGGGTCTTGGTCTGTGGATTTGCCTACCAATTGTTCCCCTGTTTCTACACCTGTGAGGGAGTCTTTTTTGACTTGACTGGCAGATCTTAAAATTGGTGTTGATTCTGTAGTAATATTTTTTTCGTCTGCAAATAAAAATTGTTCTAATTCTGTTTCATAATTGTCTGCAGAAAATGAGGTTTCTAAATCAATTTCTTGACCGTCAAAATTGGTAATTGTTTCTCCCCCTGGAATGATATTAGGCTCAGTATTTTCTCGGTTCCAGACATTTCCGGCTCTTGGGTCGTAAGTGTTTTCCTCAAGTGATTCTAAGAACATTAGCTTTTCCTTTTAATTGTCTCTTTCTTCAGTTATAACTCTTCCTTTTCATTTGTTATTCTGTGCGGTCAGGATATAATTCGGATTTATTTATAAAAATTTATGTTTATGGTTTTGGCACGGCTTTGGTTTTGACCGAAAATCCTAAGGCGCAAGCCCCTGAATTCTATTCATGGGGATAAGGCCGTAGGCGAATTTATTCGCCGTCAAACTTCTTTCTGATTGGCTACATACTGTTTCACAATCTCAAGGGGTGCGCCTCCAACAGTCGAAACAAAATAAGAATTAGTCCACAAAGTTGGAATTCTAGTTTTTAAAGCGGGGAACTCCATTCTTAAGTATCTGGAGGTAGCGCCCTTAAATCTTTTAACTACCTTATGGATACCGAATTGTGGGTCACATTCAAGTCAGACGTGAACATGGTCAGGCATCACCTCAAGTTCGATGATTTCAACCTTAATCTCTTCCGCAATCTTATACAGAAGTTCCTAAAGAGGTGGTTTCAACGTCACCAACCAAGACAGGACGACGATACTTAGGACACCAAACGACGTGATATTTACACGAATAAACAACGTTTCTATTTGATTTGAAATTTCTCATAAACTTTTGTGTAAATTAGATAGCTCGTGGCTGTATAATTATTATATACAGCCACGAGCTATCTAATCAGGAGGTGATTTAAGAGTGTTGGTACTAGAGTACAAAGCAGTAGTTAAACCCAATCAAATCAAAGCCATAGACGAAGCTATTCGTACAAGTCAATTTGTCCGTAACAAAGTGCTTAGATATTGGATGGATAATCACGGCATTGGTAAAAAAGAACTGTACCAGTACAACACTCACTTACGTGCAGAATTTGGATTTGTTAAGGATTTAAACAGCCATGCTTGCCAAGCGTCGGTTGAGAATGTCGAACGTGCAATTCATCGATTTTTCGATAATTGTCAAAAGAAGAAACCTGGTAAAAAGGGCTATCCACGGTTTAAGAAAAATTGTCGTTCTCTCGAGTACAAGCAATCGGGATGGAAGTTGCACTCATCAAAACGTCGTATTAACTTCATTGATAAAAAAGGTATTGGTGAGGTGAAATTACTGGGGACATGGGATATCCATACTTACCCAGTTGAGTTAATCAAACGGGTTCGGATTATCCGTCGTGCTGATGGGTATTATCTCCAATTTTGCGTCAAGGCTGATAGCCAGCAAAATGCACCTGCAACTACATCTGAAGTGGGTATTGATGTTGGCTTGGAGTATTTCTACTCCGACAGCAACGGCAACCATGAAGAAAACCCACGATATCTTCGCAAAGCTGAGAAAGATATCAAACGGGTACAACGTGATATTTATCAAAAGAAAAAGGGGTCATCTGGCAGAAGAAAAGCGCGTAGTGTTTATGCTCCGAAGCATTTGAAAGTAACAAGACAAAGGAATGAACACGCCAAGAGACTCGCACGTAACTTATGCTTAGCTAACGCTAAGGCCGTCTTGGAAGATTTGAATATTTCCGGCTTGGTAAGAAACCATAAGCTAGCCAAGAGTATCAGTGATGCTTCTTGGTAAAACTTCCGTCAGTGGCTCGAATACTTTGGTGTTAAATTTGGACGGGAAATAATTGCAGTCCCCCCACATTTCACAAGCCAGGAATGCTCGAAGTGTGGTGCTAAAGTGCCAAAATCCCTCAGCACCCGTACTCATTCATGTCCGAAGTGTGGACACATCGAACAACGAGATGTTAACGCAGCCAAAGTAATTCTAAGTCGTGCAAACACTACCGGAGGGCATCCGGGAAGTAACGCCCTTTGGAGTTGTAGCCTCTACCTTTGTTGGTCGTAAGACCTGCAAAGGCAAGCAACGACCGCGAAACTAGAATCCCCTGCGTAGAACGCAGGGGGAGTGTCAATAAAGCATTTCTGAGTAAGTGTGAGGTACAAATAGACCCCCCTATCATCTCCGGTTATAGACCGATTATTTAGATATAGCAGTCGCCATTACTATTAGGACATTCTCGCTCCTCTCAAATTTAGTCCGTGCTGCGAATTTACGGGCGAATAGCCATTAGCTAGCGCACAACTCCGTTAACGCTCCGCGACATGTAAAACGTAGTTGTGCGGTAGCAAAACGCCCCTACTGACTTCTGACTTTCCTGCGGAATGCTACGCAAACAAACTTCTGACTTCAGCTATAGTAGGGGAGCACCGGGAGCAAAAAGAAAGAAAGTTTTCAGCAACTGCTGCGGATGAAGGGACAAAAAACAAAAATAATAACTACAGGACTTACGCAAAATCCGGCTATTATAACATTAGACCTCTGGGAATAAAGATATAGATTTTTTGCAGGAGTAGGCAACAGGCAATAGGCAATAGGCAACAGGCAACAGGTAATATCATGTCCGCTTAATAAGTGATAATAAAGTTCTGAGGTGGTAGGTGGTAGGTGGTAGGTGGTAGGTGGTAGGTGTAAATTCAAGAGGGAAAACTCAATAGGAGCAGAAATTTGGGATATTCTTTCGAGAGCGACAGGAGAACATTTTTATTATACCTAATCATCCGGA
>JBARXI010000282.1:0-4483 GCA_049647275.1 Microcoleaceae cyanobacterium | reverse complement strand
GTAGTTATCAATATTGCGCCAGATTATATAATCAAATTTATTTTTTATTTGTGGAATTAATTGTAGGGCAAGTACGCTTTTGCCGATGCCAGTTAATCCTAATATGGTGATGATGCGGGTGTGGTTTTTGTTTATCCATTGTTTGAGGGTGGTAATTTCGGTGTGGCGATCGCACAGAGAATATAAATCTGGAGCTTCAGATAAATCATAATTATTTTCTGGGTTAGTGTTGTTTTGGTTTTGATTAGTGGGAGTGGGGGAAGATTTATTATTAGGGGTGGGAGATTGTCTGTTTTCCTCACATATATTGATATTTCCAACTTGCATACATTCACCAAAATTTGAAATCTGTGAAAAATGCCATTTTTCTAAAATAGAACGAACATTAGATTGTTTAATATCTTCCTCTTTTAAAACCTCCTCTAAAAGTTGCCATAAATCACTACCCACCTGTTTCACATGATTGTACTTGCGACGACTATCTTCAGCTATTTCTGGGTATTTTTTACCCAATAAAGTGCTTTTCAATACTTCTCTCTGAAGAGAATCTAAGTGTTTCCCCGTTTTCGCGAACACTAACCTATCCGTTAATTCAACTAACTTCTGAACATCCATATCTACAGGTGAAATGGTAGTTTGATTATATTTCATTGACTGTATCACACTTTTTCCTACTAAAGCAACTAAATCCCACAGTTTAATACTAAATTAGTGCAAAAAAAATTTACTATTTGTGACTAAACCAAACATTATTGATTAGACAAAATCAAAAATATAGGAGAAAATAATTACTGTAATGATTGGTAAGTATCCAAAATTTTAGAAATAGATAGCGGATAATTATAAAAGTAAAAAATTAAGATAATTATTAGAAAAAGTTACTGTATATTTTCTTGATAACTATAAGGAATCGCTTATAGAAAAGAGACAGCAACCGAGTTTTTCTGAGGAACTTTGAGAGTGAAATTTTGTGAAAATTATGGAATTTATTATTTATTAAAAATTCCATAATTTAGAGGTGCTAAACAGAATGAAACTCTAAAAAGATTCAATAGTTATCTTCCATATGAATCAAGACTAATCCTAGAAAAAATTAGAAGTATTTTTGGAGGTTATTGCTATGTTTAATCTTGTGGAACCCGAAGCAAACAGTCTTTTGCCAACATCTAGCGACCCAGCTCTGACCGGGATAAATGGAATAGGATTGGCCAACGGATTTCCTGGTGGTACAGAATTTGGTGCAGAAAATCCCTATATAAATATAGAAGGATTAATGCCGACTATCAAGGATTATCCTGTGGTTCATAGTTCCAAGGATATCGGAATGACAGGTGATTCTACAGATGAAGAAATAGATATTCTGACTGGTAGTAGTGCTGATGGAGTAGAAGAAAATTTCATGCGAGAAGCTTCTGCCACTAACCCAAATGCAGAGGACGTTCATAGATTTTGGGACAGACAAACCCAAGCGCACTTTTTTACAGCAGACCAGGCAGAATTTGAACAGAGTCTAGCAGATACGGCAAGATATCGATACGAAGGCGTAGAGTTTGAAGCGCCATTTGCTTCTGTACCTGGAGCGCAGCCAGTTTACCGTTTTGAAAATGAGACTACGGGTACATTTTTTTATACCTTGCAAAGTCCGGATGTAATTACTAACAACTTCCCAGTATTGGAAAACGATGGTATTGCTTTCTATGCTTTTTCGCCTGAAACTCCACCATCTGAAGCTGTTGCGGTGTATCGCTTTTTTAATGAAGGCGCTTCAATACAGACAGGTACACCCGTCCACTTTTATACAGGGACAGACGAAAATAGGGATAACGTGATAGAAAACTTTCCTACATTTACCTATGAAGGACCGGGTTGGTATGCTTATGATATTGAAGGAACAGATACACCAGACCCTGTTGGCGATCCCCCACCACCGCCAAATACAACTCTTAGCGCAGCTCAAGAATTAGGTGTGTTGAATGAAGACTTAGAGCTGCAAGATTTTGTAGGGGAACGCGAACCTAATGACTATTATCGCTTTACTCTTCCAAGTAATGGGCAGCTCAGTGTCACCCTTGGTGCTGTGACTGAAGATGCAGAATTCCAACTGATAAAGGACTTCAACAATAATGGAATCATTAACGAAGGTGATGATGATATTCTAAGACAGAGACGTGCTACTTCCACCGATAATGCTACCATAGAGCAGGCAATACAATCAGGAACATATTATGTGCGAGTTTTCCCTAGGTTTAGTAGCAATAACACCAACTACGACTTAGGATTTAGTTTTTTGCCTCAACCTAGTACCACACCAGTAAATCCCGGTAATAACTTGAATACAGCTCTAGATATTGGAGAGCTGGGAACTGAGCCACGTCGCTTTACGGATTTTATTGGTGTTACTGACGAATTTGATGTGTATCAATTTACAGTCAACTCCAACAGTGATGTCAATATCACCCTTGGTGCGGTGACTGAAGATGCAGAAGTACGGCTGATTAATGACTTCAATAACAATGGAGTTATCGACCAAGGAGATGGTGATATTTTAAGACAGAGACGTGCTACTTCCACTGACAATGCTACCATAGAGCAGGCGATACAAGCAGGGACATATTATGTATCTGTTTTTCCTAGGTTTAGTGGCAATAACACCAACTATGACCTGACTATCTCAATTTAGGCTCCTGAAACCGAAGTGTAAACTTTCAAGTTAGTCTGTCTTATTCCCAAAACTAGATAGTGTTTAGCACTACTTGGCGATCGCTCCCCATCTCTCAACCATTAAACAGGAGCGATAGTGTTCTGCACCGCTTTGCGATCGCCAGCAAATTTGAAAAATTCAGCTTTTTATGCTTGAATAAAAAAATCTATTCTTAAACATGATTTCTCCGTCCATCCATGCCTAAAAAAATTAGGGAACTAAAAAGTATGCTACGCAAGGCAGGATTTATTTATCGTTCGGCAAAAGGCAGTCATACTAGGTGGGTTCATCCTTTACTTCCAAGCCAACCTATTACTATTAGATATCTCCATAAAATAAACTTGCCCTTTATCTAGCATAAGTCTAGAGTTATAAAAGTTCCTCAAAAAATCATTTTTCATGCCTTTTTCCTAAAAATATCTTTTTTTATCCCTGTTTCCTGTTTCCTGTTTCCTGTTTCCTGTTCCCTACTCTGACAAAAAGTTTATATCTTTTTCGGAGATGTCTATTGCAGGTGGAGATGGAGAGGACGCTAAACTTTACATAGAAAAAGAAGTTAATCGCAAATTGGAAATGTTAAAAACCATCGAACAACAGGAGTCAGAAGAATGAAATTACCCTATACAGTCGTCATTTTTTGGTCGGATGAAGATAACTGCTATCTGGTTCATTTACCAGAATTTCCTTCTCAAAAATTTCATACTCACGGAAATTCTTATGAAGAAGCAATACAAAATGCTTGCGAAGTATTAGAGCTTTTAGTTGAGGAATATCGGCAAGAAGGTAAAAGCCTTCCACAACCTAAAAATATAGAACAAACTCTTCAATTAGCATAAAGATGGCAGGAGCGCTCGCTACCCATACTTTTGTTATTTTGACGGTTATCTTTGCCACTTTTCAAACGTAGCATAAATTTTGATAAATTGTATAATACTAGCGTAAACCTAACAAACGCAAAATTGGGATAATAATGTAATAACTCACACCTAAACAAAAACCACCAATACACCCCAACAAACCAAAAAAAGTTATGCTGGCAAAAAATTCTAATAAATTAGGTTGACTATTATTCACCACAACAAACTGTAAAAATAACTCTGGAAAAATATTTAACTTTCCCAAACTAACAAAAACAATTGCCGTAATAACAGCAACTATCACAGCATGAATTAAACGGTGTTTTCTTAAACCAAGCCCCAAAGTAATTATACCTGTGGCGACACCAACAGATAACTTACCCATCACTTCCAGAATAATTAAATCCTCTCTAGTAGTGTAGACACTTGCACCTGCTTGGGCAAACTGCCAACATAACCCGCCCAAAATATAACCAATAATTCCCATAAATGAAGCTAGCCAATAGCGACGACGTTGACCTAAACCTCCGACATCCGTTAAACCAACACCTGTCCCCAAACCAGCCAAACCAAAGACAATAACTTCTGGGCCAATACTCAGAGGAACATCTGATACGAAAAATATCAGGTTAGCAACACTAGCAATGCGATCGCCAAATCCTGACCAATAAGCAAAAATCAAGCCAAAGGTAGCCCCAATACTTCCCCCTATTCCGCCGAGCACCATTTCCCAAATTGTATCTACACAGCCTGCGAGTGTTTGATTAATAATTTGAGATACTTGAATAGATAGCCTATTGATACCTTGACCGATATTTGTCAACTTAGCAGTCAATGAATTTTTAACATTAGTTGCCAAAGCAGATATTCCCAGAGACCTCTTTTTCTGGCGATAAATCTTAGCTAAACGGACTTGAATTTCTGC
>JBARXI010000281.1:0-4679 GCA_049647275.1 Microcoleaceae cyanobacterium | reverse complement strand
GTTCATCAAGTTCTGCTGGTAGTCTCTGAAAGTCTCTGACATGGGATGTTAGTGTCAACAGTTGAGAAAAAGAAGATACCATTTTGTTTACAACTTCGAGGCGCGGTAAATTCCAACTTTCTAATTTCAACTCATTAATAACATTTTCAGGTATAGATTTGAGAACAAGGTTCCACCATTCCAACTTGCTATTATTACAAGCATTTAGAAAAACAAGTGTTGAAAATCTCCATGCTGTAAGACTTGATAGCTTACCTTTTACTAAAGGAATAACTACTATGTAAGGCCAGTTAAATTCTAGTACATATTGTCGTAACTTATTATTCTCAACTTTGAAAATCGCTTGACCTATTGCATTGAGAATTGTTTCCAATGACCTATAAGTGTTAATTGGATTGTCAGAATTAACAGTTAAGCAGAGAAATTTTTCCTTTTCCCATAAAATATCTTCTGAGATTATGTTAATACTTAGTCCATCTACAGCAGCAGCTTTAAGTTCTTTTTTAAGTTTGTTTTGTATCTCCTTTAGTTTCTTATTTACAAGTTGCTTACATTCTTTTGTGGCATTTTCTAAAGATTTGTTGCGATGATATCCAAAGAAGTACCATAAGTTCCAAACTTGTGTAATAATTTCCCTTTCTTGATGTTCTAAAGGTTGTAATGATTCAGTTAAAAAGCTGTCAAAAAGATGGCTAAACTCTACTTGAAAAGCTGGCAATTTTTTACAAGCATCTGCCAAATTATATGTAGAAATATGAATTTGATGATGAATATCTATTTTACTTCCAAGTTCTTGGATTTGTGGATTATCTACTTCTCCTAGAAATGGATTTATTGTTATAATATCAACAGCTTGACTAAAAAAATTCAGTAAAGCAGTTTTATAATCTTCCATGACTTTAAGATAGCTTTTATATTTTTGATGTGCCAATGCTTTTATGTTCAAGTTACTACTTGCGTCTTTTAAAGTATCTTTTTGGTCTGTAATAAATCCCCACTCATCAAAGGCACATTTGGGCAATAAAGGAGGCTTTACGAGAGATAGTTTGCATTTTTCCCAGTTTTTCCAGTCAGCTTTATTACCAAATGAATCTGTTTTTCTTTTCTTTCTAAAATAAATTTCTAAATTTTTTATTAATTGTTGTAAATTATCAACAATGCTATGTCTCAATTCGATAATTTGAGCGACATAATCTTCCCATGTATCGGGTCTGAAGTCTTGGTCTATAATTGCTTTAAATATGGAATTCAAAGAGACAGGTTGCTCTAGTAGAAAATTTTCTATAGGAATATCTTTATGTGTTTCATCACCCGTTGGTAGTTCACCTGGCAATATCTGATGTCCGTATCCATAACAGGCATATCTTTCTCTATCAGGAAGTAGTTTTCTAAACAGCCTTACCCTTTCTGTAATCTCATCTACTATTTGTCGATCAAAACCTCGATCTTCTTTACTATCCATACTATTGAGCAAATCAATTTCGATCAGAAAATGAGATATTATTTTTTGACCATCATCCTCCCATACAATAGTTTGTGTTGTTTTACAAAAACGCTTGATTAATTCTGAGTAATTTGTCTTTAACCAAGCTTTGTATTTTTCTTGAGAGTAATAGAACAGACCTAACGCTATATCTGCTAAAATTGCCACAGGTAAGTTATTTATCAAAGAGTTAATAGCTACATCAGGTATGCAATTTGGTAAACTGGTGTTACTTGTGGTATAGCCAATCCAAAACATGACTTCTGCCACTGAAGACCAATCTAATTCTGATTCAGGAGCGATAGGATGTTGTGATTGGCTAGAGAGCCAGGAATTTACTCGTGTAAATAAAGTTTGCTTGTCAGCTTGACGAGTGTGAACAGTTTTTATATATTCTACTCCTTCTTCAGAAAAGAACTTACTAAAACTGTGTTGCAGAGAAGTTGATGTACCAGGTCTTACATTTGCAATATCGAAGTCTAAAATAAAAATCCAGCCACGTCCTACTTTTTGATATACCTCTTGAATTAACTGATGATTAGCTCCTACATACTCTTTGACTCCTAACCATAGTAACGCTCTGATGATGCCAGCGATCGCAATCCATTGTTGGGGTTGATAAGTTTGAAGTTTCTGTATCAACTCCCCACTTTCTTGTTGACGACGTGAGAATGAATGAAGAAGAAAACTTTCCAGATCGTTTTCAAAGATTATTGGCAGACATTGACTTGCACTTTCACCCCAAGGTGCAAACGTTGGATCGGTAAGTAGTTCTGTAAGAATAGTAGAGCGGATTGGGTGTAAGCCACCAACAAGGGAGTCGTCCTCATTACGCCTGAGTAAATATTCCTCTTCAAGTATTTCAAATGTACGTCTTGGGCTAGGTAAAACTAACTCTTGAATAAGGGGCTGAATTTTTAGTCGTGATTCAAAAGCTGATGCAATAGAAACTAGCCTAAGTAGTTCAAGCGTTGATTCTGGTATTTCACCACGTCTTACTTCATCTTCAATGCGCTTAACTTGTTGTTGAAGGCGTTCCCTTAAGGAGCTACCTTGAGTTACCAAGTAAACAAATTCCATTAGTGGGCCGTTGTCACCAAACCTATTCCAAGCATCTTCAAAGTTCAAAAATTTAGTAGGTCTGGCTGTCTGAGCAAGCCATTTGTATATGTCTTCAGCTTCAGTTTGATCGAACTTTAATTCAACACTAGAAAATTGAAGTTCTACACCAGAAACACTTGCTCTGCGAAAGTCTTCTTCTCTAACAGTTACGAGAATTAGGATATTTTTATGTGTGGATAACTGTTTAACTAGCTCAACCCAACCCATATCATTTGGTGAAACATCTATGTAGATAGCTAAAGGTATACCAATAGCATTAGCATGACCGTTTATTGCTCTTGCAATACTAAGTGCTTGTTGTCTACTATCGATTATTTTAACTTGAAAACGCCATTGATTGGGAAAAAACTCATATAAGTATCTATATGCTAGAGTAGTCTTACCTTGTCCAGATGCACCATGAATAATTACTACTCTGTTATGCTTAAATTTCTCCTTTATATCTTTGAGCTTATGGACTCTTGGCTTATCCACATGAGCTAAAATATGCTCATATCTGGCTGAAACTCCTCGGTAGAATTCACTAGATAACTTGTTTTGCTGGTCTGATTGAATATCTACATCTTCAATTGGTATTATGGAGGTAAACCACTCATTGTGATGGGCAGCACGTTCGGCTAAAAACCTACCCACATCATTTATTTTTTTAATTAATTCTTCTCTAGTAATTTCTGTCTTATTCTCTGCACATTCGTATAGCCAATAATTCAATAATTCAAAAGCAGATTTGCAATCTATACCAGTTAAACTTTCTCGTAAGAGTTTATATACTGTTTCTCTGATAGTTTCCTCTTTGGCAGGTATCAATGTGATGCAGTCTAATAGTTTCTCAGACTCTACTTTTGATAATCTCTTCTCAGACGATAATCTCTTCTGGTTACTTAGTTTTTCGGCAACTTGATTACGTTGATCTCCTTTTGCTTTAAAAGCTTGCCGTATTTCTGGCCCAATCGGCCCAAAACTGACCACACTTACTTTTAATTGGGAATATTTTTTTAATTCTGCATTAACTCTATAAAAAAAAGAAGCTGAATTGTGAGGAGAAAACGTGGAGAGTGTAAGATTGTCAGTGTATGCTTTAACTTGAATAATTTCCAGCAAATTTCTCTTGTCATTAAAAATTGCTAAATCTTCCTTTCCTTCTGGTTGAAAAATTAAACCTGAGCTTTGGTCAGATTCTAAAATTTTTGAAAGTGTATATAATGCTTGGAGCCTATACCCACGATATGCAGCAGTTGCATCAGAATTATAATAGGATGTTGATGTCATTTAATTTTAACTTTGGAATTATATAAGTCTAGTAATCTTATTTATTTTAACTGTAAAAATTAATATTGTTGGTAGTGGTAAGACTGACTTGATTTATCTCTATTGTGGAGGGGGTTTAACCGCAAGAAAGGGCTGGATAAAAGAACATCATTTATGCATCACTTGTTGTGGGTGGCGAACTGTATGAATTTGACTAAAAATTGCTGTTCTGGACATTCTCAAACTCTCCGAGTTGGCTTATAGTTTTATTTGATGCCAATTTCTAATTGCATTTCAGATTTTTGATTGCTTCTCTATACAGTTTCAAAAGAATTTTTCCGGTTTGTTTTACTATCACTGAATCACCTAGAGACTAGACAGCTAAAATCTATAGGGAGGTGAGACAAAAAGTGATGTTTGTCACCAGAGTTAGTCTATTGATTTCACTTTGTTATAGCTGAATAGCTCACTCTCCACAAGCTGAAAAAGTCACTCTCAATTTCCACTAGAAGTCACCACCATAACAGCAAAAACTAGAGATGATAAAAGTGTGAGCTTAAGGGTTAATCATCATGCCTCAAGTTAAATTACTTCCTGGCGCAATTAACGAGATTATGGCCTCTGTTGCCGAAAACTTTCCTCTAACTGAATCAGACCGTTATGGCTTAATGGCTAGTATTGGACGATTCCCTCAGTGAAGAAGACCGTCGCAGCGTTGATAGATTATTACGTTTTGTTGTGAAAGGACGAATACAAGTAGCGTAGAGCTGTCTATCCTGGTTATGTCCAATTTCTTATGGCACTACAAGAAAGTATGAGGGCAGTT
>JBARXI010000280.1:0-8529 GCA_049647275.1 Microcoleaceae cyanobacterium | reverse complement strand
CAGCCATAAATTAATTATAAATACTTGCTAAGGCCAGACAATTAGCGACCATTATTCCCTACTGACTACTGACTACTGACTACTTGCCCTTTATGCTACGCTTTGAAGTGCGGAATGTAGGTTATAAATAACGAACTATGAAGGAGTCTCCGAGTCAGGAGGGAAGAAAGAAGAAGGAACAGGAGGAGGAGGAGGAGGAGAAAGTTTTTTGAGCACTAATTATTCGCAGAAGAAAAGCGGTCGGGGGATGGCGAGGATACCTCGCCATATCCAATCGACCAAGAGAAGTCAACAATTTTCTCCTTGGTATCAATCCTCTTCCTTTAAGGGAGAGGTAATTATTAATTATCAATTATTAATTATCAATTATTAAAGCATATTTACCTTTTTCACGACATATGTAGGGGCGTTTTGCTCCGCAACATGTAAAGCGGAGCTTTGCGTTAGCAAATGGCATTCGCCCTCACTTGATTTAGTCTCCGTGGGTAAGTCCTGATTACTTTAACTGAATGTCGGGCAGAATTCCCCATCCTTTGAGGAATATTTGTCAATTTTGTTGACTATAAACTACAACAAAAAGGTGGTTTGTTAGTAGAAATTGATAGATGGTTTCCTAGTTCTAAAACTTGCTCTAGTTGCCTCTACCAAATGTCAGAAATGCCACTAGATATTAGAGAGTGGACTTATCCGAGTTGTGGCACACACCACGATAGGGATGAAAATGCCAGCAAGAATATCAGAGCAGAAGGCATCAGACAATTATCGGTCTTGGGAACCAGGACTGCTGCTGTTCGCGAAGCGTCCCGTAGGGAAGGAGGGGAAGTCAGACTAAAAGGTGGGCGTAAGTCTGTCTTGAGGCATTCCCCTGTGAGTTCAGAAGCCCCAACTTCAGCGTAGCAAGTTGGGGTAGTTCACTACCTACCACATCATCACAGCAGTTTCACCACTTAAACTAGCAAAATACAAGCGAACTCTGAGAATATAAGTACGACCTTTGAGCAGTTTTTGAGTAATCAAAGCATTGGAATCAGTACCACCATCATCGTCTCCATCTAAATATCTTGGATCGCCATTATCTTCTTCAAACAAAACCATAACAGTATCGACTTCACCAAAAGTCTGAAACTTGTAGTCTCGCGAAATTTCTGGCTTCACAATAAAATTAACCTGTTCTCCAGGAGATAAAACCAGCGGTACTGAAACAAAAGGCTTGAGTTCAATATAATCATTTGATTCCAACACAGGATAGAACTTTTGCATCCAATCCTTATCCTTTTGCGACAAACCTGGTTCTGGAAAAATTCCTTCCAGGTTATACGGTGCAGGGCTACTAATCAGTTCTGCTTGGAACTGATAGTGCATAATTGAGTTTGGGTCCCACTCAGAGCTTTCAACTTCATTTATTGGTATTTTACGCAAAATGTTATATTCTATTGTCTCTGGCGACCAATTGTTCGGCGGCCCACTTAAAGAAGCCCTGACTGCATCTTCATTCCACTGAATACCTGCTTTAGGATTTTGATGCTCGTGTGGCAATGCTAGTGTATGCCCCACTTCGTGAAGTGCAGTTTCCGGACCGTAAGAATCTGTAGCTAGAGGCCAACCAAAATTCATCGTTCTTTGGTTTAATCCAATATCAAGCAGATCAGTTCCAACGTAAGACCAAGATCCATCACCTTGTTGGAAACCAATGCGAACCTCTGCATCTGGGGGAGCATCCACTTCTTCAAACTCTAGACCAATGCCCACAGCTTTCCACTGCTGGAATGCTGCCCTGACAACTTGTCGCTCCTCTTGCGAACCTGTCCACTCAGCCGGAGAGTTGTGCCCTTTGGTATGGTCGAAAAAACAGTAATGAATTTTTGTTCCATTCACCCATGTCTTACCAATAATCCGAATAATGTCAGCTCGACGGGGATTAATATTTACTGGGAACTTTCTTTCAGGTACTTGTGGCAAAGCACATAGTTTGATTTTTTGGTTGTGCATATCTTCAGATTTTTGAGGTGCTTTTGTGATTTTCATATTTTGCTCCTAATTACGAGTTAATGATTAAATTATCCTACAATTAATTACCCATACTTTCCGTGATTTTTACAATATAAATTTCATCTTAGAGTTAATAAATATTCAGATATATCCCACTTAGCATTAATACAGTATTCAAATAATTCTAATTCTTTCTTACCGAATAATTAAGGTTTAAAGCCTCTCCTTTAAAGGATAAACAAGCGGTCGTTTGCGCAGCATTCCGTAGGATGGGATGGCGAGGTCTCCTCGCCATATCCAATCGACCAAGAGAGAAAAAATTTTCATGATTAGTCAATCCTCTTCTTTTCAAGGAGAGGTAATTATTAATTATTAATTATTAATTGTTGAATATTCCTTTTTCTCAAAATATAATACTATATTCGGTTTAATACTGATAAATAACTGGCAAAAGGGAAGAGGGAACAGGGGGGAGAAAGAAGAGATAAGAAGGAGAGGGAATAGAAAGTTTTTTTATCACTAATTAAGGAGACATTATACAGCAGTTTCCAACTTGATGAAGTACATATATTTATGGTTTTAGGGAGTGGGAAGTGTGGGGAGTGTGGGAGGTGTGGGGAGTGTGGGAGGTGAAACAGATTCACCTGTTGCTTGTACCACATTAACCTGGAATCTGCTGTATAACTCCTAAAATTGGGATAACCTAAATTTATCATCAATTGCTCAATGAACTTTTCAGTATGAACTGGAATATCTGATTTAAGATAAAGATTAACATAGAGAGGCAAAATTACAAACTTAATATCTAATAAGTGCTTAGGCAAAATTAATTACACAATTCTCAATGTAATAATAAATTGCTGTATTCTTTTAGTCTAAGCTATTATAGCCTTTGTTATTTTCTCTGTTGACAAGGTTACTAATTTTGCATGACTACTTATCATGTCCGGTTGAATAGTTATAAATAAATGGTATAGCACTACGTCTTTTGGTTAGGACAATAAATTTGGGTTGTAAGGGAACAGGGAACAGGGAATAGGGAACAGAGGAATAGGGGACAGAGGAATGTCCTAACGTATTTGCGTAGCGCTATAATAGGCAACAGGGGGAAAAAGAAGATAAAGGAGGATAGGAAAGAGAAAGTTTTTCGTTTTGCTGCGCAACATGAAACGCGGAGCATTCGGCACCGAAAACGCGGAGCGTTGCGTCAGCATCATCGCCTCAGCGGAACGGAGTTCTATCGCTAATTTCCGGACTTGATATAGCAATCCTAAATGATTTGTGAAAAATTTAGATGTATTTATTTTGTCTTCTACCTACCACCTAATACCTAACATCTACCACCTACCACCACCAAAAATTTATAACTTAAATAGGATTGCTATATAAGTACCTAAGACCTTCTTCAAGCAAAAGTTTACTTAGTCTGAAAAATATTTTGCACCATTTTTTTATCTGTATTAGCAGCAGCTTTATCAAGTTCTGCCACTTCACCAGAGTCTAACTGCCAACCCAAAGCACCAATATTTTGTTCTGCTTGTTCTTGATTTTTAGCTCCAGGAATCGGAATTGCATCCTTACAAATACACCAGTTAATTGCTACCTGTGACATAGTTTTATTTCTTGAGTTCGCCACAGCTTTTAAACATGACAATAGAGGGCGACTTCCTGGTAAGATTTGCCTAAAAACTAAACCCCGAATACCTGGAGGAAAAGAACCTTTTTCTGAATATTT
The DNA here is from genome assembly GCA_049647275.1 of Microcoleaceae cyanobacterium. Lineage (GTDB taxonomy): Bacteria > Cyanobacteriota > Cyanobacteriia > Cyanobacteriales > Microcoleaceae > JASJEE01. The sequence goes on along the minus strand of JBARXI010000280.1, from coordinate 4,805 downwards.
GCCCGTTAATATTCCCAATGCTAAAGGGCTATAGGCAATCAATTTAATTCCCAATTCATCACAAACTTCTTTTACTCCTAATTCCGTAACAGGATAAGTTGATAACAGAGAATACTGAACCTGTAAACTAGTAATAGGAACCCCACGCTCGCTAAATTTTTTATACACTTTCATTAATCGTTTCGGCCCGTAATTCGATAACCCTACTCCCTTTACTTTCCCTTGCTCATACAAATCTGCCAAACCATCCAAAAGCCCCCATTCCTGCCAGGGCAAATAATTCGCTGTAGACCAGTGCATTTGCGCCAAATCGATATTTTTACCAAGGCGTTGAGCGGAGGCTTCACTAGCTGAAATCATCCCTCGACGACCCCACCTCCAGGGATAAACAGCAAGTTTAGTAGCAATGCAAATATTATCTTGGTTTTCCCCCGCATATGCCTGGGAAAATTTTCCCAAAAGCATTTCACTACGTCCGTTTAATTTACCAGTGCCATAGGAGTCACCAGTATCAAATAAAGTTACGCCACTAGCAACACAAAGGTTAAAAACTTTTTGCAATTCGTTATCCATGGTTTCCTCATATCCCCAGAGGAGGCGGTTGCCCCACGCCCATGTACCACAGCCCATTTTTGGTAAGTTAAGTTGTTGGTTAGTTTGCATCCTCAACTATTGTCCAATAGTATTGTCATCTGTTATTTTCCCACTAAATGAAGCCAGATAGCGATCGAGTATTTGAGCCGAGTCGCGGTCAAAACCATGATAGGCATCAGTAACCACAACTGAGTTATCTGGTTTGTAGAATTCGGCAATGTCATCAATAGCTACCCAAGGTGCATTTTCTTCATCGTTTTGCTGCAGATATTCCACAACTGCTTGATACCGAATATGCTGATGCGTATCGATAATTCTTGGGTTTAAACATGGAGTTACTCCTACAACACGCACAGCAATATCCGGTGAGAATAAATCACAAATTGTTTGTAGGGAATACATTTCACGCCATGATGAGGAGATAACTATTTTAGCAGTGGGATAACGACGCAGAACATTCTCGAATTCATTGAGACAAACCGGATCGAATTTGATCATGTCTTTCTGCAAGACTGGTTGGTCGAATTTTTTCTCCGGCACTAATACCCCATCAATATCTAAGAAAATCCACATAATATATCCCACCTGCTGTAATGGCAACTAGCTAATTTATATCAGCTATTTTAGCATTTTAGTTCGATACAATTAGCCAAACTGCTAAACTCGAAAACGAAACAAGTCTTAAGCAAAGTTTGCCACTGTCAGACGGTTGAATATTTCCCATTAATACTGCGTTAAAAATGGCAAATAAAATTACATCAACACAGAAAGCAATAGTCATACATTTAACTAAATGGTTGTCGGGTAATAACAGTTAACAATTAATAATTAATAATTAATAATTACCTTTCCTTGAAACGGATATGATTGACGCTCAAGGAAAAATTTTTCTTTCTCTTAGTCTCTTAGTCGATTGGAGGCTGGTATAGAATAACTAATTAGGGTTTGCTTATGGAAAGTCTTTTAGTAGGGGTAGGAGACACCGAGTCTGGAGACAGGAGACAGAATAAATGGGAATGAGCGAGGAGGTAGAAGTAAGAATTGTCCCAAGATTGTTCTGCCCAACTCTTGCCTAAAATACGCTCTATGCATGAGGGTTTTAGACTAAAACAAGCGCACTTTTTGGTAATGAAAGAAGGCTCAAACCTTTAATTGTAAATGGTTTTGCTGACGCAAAGCTGCCACTAAGAGATTCGATCGGTAAGCCCTAATTACCTGGATATTTAGCTCAGGTAGGGAAATCAAAATAAATAACCTAAATACTATTTTTGAGCGTAGAGCTTCTCTTTTTAGTGGAAGAGACATCTTATATAAAGTCTTTTAATTTCCCTTATTATTAGACATCTCCAACAATTAAAAATAAAATCAATTATTATCCATAAATTATCAATTATTCTTCCCTGTTCCCTGTTCCCTGTTCCCTGTTCCCTGTTCCCTGTTCCCTGTTCCCTGTTCCCTGTTCCCTGTTCCCTGTTCCCTGTTCCCTGTTCCCTCTTTTCTGGAGATGTCTATTAGTAACATTCTTTTTTTTCAGGCTGATAACTGATTATATGATTGAATTACTTCTCCCCTATTCTCCAGGCTTTTTCTAAAAACCCAATTATGTGATTTAAAAGCGCCTCCGGTTCGTCAACCCGAATTAAATGACCACTATTTTCAAAAATTATTAAATCTGCATTGGGAATAGCTGTAGCGATTTCTTCAGATAATTCTGGGGGACAAATCCAATCATATTTACCAGCCATTACTAAGGTAGGGGCAGTAATTTTATGTAGTTGACCTAACACATTGTAGGAACGTAAAAAGCCACTAAATGCAACATTAATAGCATCGGTAGATAAAATAGTTCTGTTCCAACTTTTTCCTGGTTGTTCTGATTTATAACTTAATGAATACATCGGCATCATTACCTGGAAATATTCTTGCAGTTGTGCCTCATTCTCAAATTTACCATCCCACAAAAGTTGAGCGATCGCTTGTTGTTGTTTTGTTCCTTTTTTGGCTAAGTTAACTTTTGCCAGTTTTAAAAAATCGGAACTTCCAGCCGTTGCAATAACAATCAAATATTTAACTTTTTCCGGATAACGCACTGCATAACTCAGGGCAACCATTCCACCATAAGAAGTACCAATAAGCACAATTTTATCAAGCCCTAAATATTGACGTAATGCTTCCATATCTTGAACATTATTTTCTAGGGTATAAGTTTCTTTTGCCCCCCTTGCGGAGCGCCCTTGACCTCGGTGGTCAAAATAAACTAATTGTAATTTTTGACTAAGGGGAGAAAAGGTAGGTTTATAGGAAGTATGGTCTGCACCAGGGCCGCCATGAATTACAAAAGCAATTGGTTTTTCTCGCATTTGTTCTCCATCTGGAACTAGGGCAGCACCTTCTATATCAAAGTAAATTTCTGTATCTCTGATTTTAGCTCGCATTTTTTTTTTACAAATAATTTTTTACAAATAAGTGTAGAATTAGATTTTTTTACACGGTCAAAAGAATAAGTAGTCAGGCAAAATTAGTAACCTTGTCAACAGAGAAAACAACAAAGGCTGTAATAGCTTAGACTAAAAGAATACAGCGATTTATTATTACATTGAGAACTGTGTAATTAATTTTGCCTAAGCACTTAACAGTTACCAAATACCAAGCATTTACTCCCACAAAGAATATTTATAAATATCAAATCAAAATATAGCAAAGTTTTAGGTAATTGGTATTAGATATTGCTATACTGAAGGACTGCTGCGCAAATCCTATGGCTCGCAATAACAATTATAATGCAGCAAATTGCCTGAGACCGTCCACTACTCGATTGAAACAGCTAAAATAATACTTTAATAAAATTGCTTAATTCCTTGTAATATCATGTCCGGATAATTCGTGACAAAAACCTTCTCCCTGATTCGGTTACTCTTTTCCTTCTGCCTTCTGCCTTCTGCCTTCTGCCTTCCTTTCACGTTTAGTGTAAGTATTCAACCGGACATGATATAAATGGAGATTTTTCTGAAAAAATATTCTACATTGACTGCATTTTATTGATAAATTTTTGACCGTACAATAATTGGAAATAACAAAAATGTTAATCCCATAAATCTAGTAATTTTCTCTTTTTAGAGTGTGGTTAACTTCTCAATTATAACTCTGGCAACCACAATAAATCTGTTACTCCAAAATCTTTACTACATTGACTAATTAATGTGGTAAGTTGACCGCGATGATGAGTTTGATGATTGAAAAAATGCAGAAGTAAATGCCACAACGGAAATGTACATTCTCTTTTCTGAGACCTACTTGTGAATGTCAAAGATTCTACCAATTTTTCTGCTGTTAATGAATTAATATAATTATGAATTTCTTGGTCTGTTTTTTGACGTTCTTCCCACAATAAGTCAAATTCTGTGATTAATTCTTGTCTTAATGATTCAAACTCAAATGTATAGTTTTGAAAGCGACTCAACCACAGTTTATCTGCTAATAAAATATGATTAAGTGTACCGTGGATTGAATTAAAAAATGCACCTTTATCTTCCCGTCGCATTGCATCGGGTATGGATGCACAAATTTGGTAATTTTTTTCGTTCATCCACTGATTATATTGGGATAGTCTTTGAAAATAATCGGTTGTGTTCATCTGAATTGATTGTGATTAATTTGGCTGAATAATTAAGATTGAAAGTCTCTTATACCAAGCGTGATAAATGTTTGCTACAAATATTGAGGTTGTTTCTAGTAGTCAGTAGTCAGTAGCCAGTAGGAATAGCTTCAATATCATTTTTTCGGGTCAAATAATGCCATTTTCTCAAAGAGCAATCTGACTTTAAGTATTTTAGTTGACCCAATTATTTGTAACATTCTTTTTTTTTATCTTTTCTGTAGCGGGTTTAATACCCCACCGTCAACGGGAGTGCTTAAAATTGTTTAGGGTTAGAATCCATAAGCAATTTTCCCTCTCTTGGTCAGCTACCAGGTGCGTCTTACGCGCCAAGCGGGGTCTGACCGCTTCTGCCTTCTGCCTTCTGCCTTATTCAATGGTATTATTTAAAGAAGAAATAAAGAAAAAAAAATCTTTTCACCAATCCTCTTCTTTTAAGAAGAGGTAATAATTAATTGTTAATTATTCATTGTTGAATTTGCGACCTAACACCTAACACCTAACACCTAACACCTAACACCTAACACCTAACACCTAACACCTAACACCTAACACC
>JBARXI010000279.1:0-2665 GCA_049647275.1 Microcoleaceae cyanobacterium | reverse complement strand
TCAGTTATCAGTACCTTTAGCTAAAGCAAGAGGCTTGACATAAGGAATATGCTCTTGTCTTGGTCGATTAGATATGGCGAGGAGACCTCGCCATCTCTCGACCGCTTTTTTTATCCCCTTAAAAGGGTCGGCTTTAGACCTTATTTCTTCGGTAAATAAAAGGTTGTTCCTCACATGGAATTCTGAAAGTCCTCCACACTTGATGAATTTCCCAAATCATAAGTAGTCAAACAAAATTAATTGTATATTTTATAGTCAGGTGAAATATAGCAATCCTATTTCAGTTATAAATTTTTGGTGGTGGTAGGTGGTAGGTGGTAGGTGTTAGGTATTAGGTGGTATCTAGAAGACAAAATAAATACATCTAAATTTTTCACAAATCATTTAGGATTGCTATAGATAGGAAAAATAATTTTTAGATCAACTGCTTTAATCGCAAAAGTATATTTTTTATTCCCTCCTCCATACTCCCTAATTACAAATGTTAAATTCATTTATAGTAATTTCATTTGATTTGCGTAAAAAACCTGGCTGCTTTTAAGCAACAGGCAACAGGCAAGAAGGTTTGCCGAACTTTTTACTGTTAGTAAATAACCAACTCTTGTTTAACATCTCATTTCAAAACGCTATAGCAAAGGTACTTAAGCTGTTATGGTTTAAAATTGGTTTTGAAGAAGGGGGCAGGATGGAACTCTTAATAGCCAATAGGAAAGGAATAATTGTGCTTTTTTAAATCATCCTATCCCCTTTGATTCCAAATTTTTTCTCTTGCTGTTTCTTTTTCAATCCAACGTGCTACCTTTGCTCCAGTTCAAATGCCTCCATCCTTTGGTTTTGAATCTAATTCTTTTGACAATTTTTTGAGTTGCTCTTCATTTAATAAAGATTTTTTGCCCACTTGGTATTTTTGAACATTTTTTATTAAGTTTTTTACTCCTTTTTCCTTTTTTTGATGATATTTTTTGAGATTTTTTTGAGCATAATCATAATTTATTCCTACTGCCATCGGACTATGTTTTATACTCAATCTCAGAGATATTTTCCATAGTAAATGCCATCTTCTTGTTTCTACTGGCTCTTGACTGTAACGATACTTTTTTTAAGTTCATCACAACTACAGTGATTAGCTAAATAAGGTTTCTTAGCCATAAATACTCCTGAGTTTTATTCCGTTGTTTATAACATATTTTTTGTTCGCGATCGCCTGTAATAAATATTTGATACGATAACTTGTTTTTCCCACCGGATTTAGTCTTAAACAACTAATTTTACAATGGAGTTAAAAGCAAACTTCCTCCGTCTGGAAATCCCAACTTATTAGGTTTCTGAAATCGCCAATGTTGCCGATATCGACTAAGAAAATTCTGACCAACAATTCCATCTATACCCAACAAATCAAGAATCTGATTATTAATAACTACTCCATCTAATAGAGACACTTCATTCTGTAGTAAACTTACCTTTTCCAACTTAACTTTATGAGCAATTTCCGTGCCACAAAATCCCAAAACATCTACCTTGTCTGCATTAACAATATCAATCTCTAACTTCTCTGCCAAACCCTGTGACAAAACCATTAAATCTGCCCCCGTATCCAACAAAAAGATAAACGGCCCCCGACCGTTAATCTTCACCTTAGCCAACATTACTCCCATTCTACCTACTAAAGGAATCGTACCAGCCACAGAACTAGAAGCAGGTAATAATTGTAATTCTAAAGTTTGGGGATTAACAACTACATCAAATTTATGCAAAAAATCTAAACCTAAAACACCTGATAAATTACCAGGAATAGCTGCATTAGGTAATCCCATTCCTTGAATACCTTCGACAGTAGCATTATCAACTTTTAGAGTCGGTAAACTATGAATATTGGCATTAATATTGGAACAGTCATCACCTACAACAAAATAGGATAATAAATCATTAGGAATGGGAGTACCAACTAAACCCAATTTTTGAGCTATTTTACTATCTAAAATTGAGTTAGAAGCACCAGTATCCAACAAAAAATTTTTAGTTTCTCCAGCCACCGTTACTGGAATAGTAAAGACCTGACTATTCGCCAGTTTTTGAAGTGCAACAAAAGCTTGGCCTTGACTGATAGTTTTTGGTATACTAGCCCCAGTTATTTCTAATAAAGCTTCCATTCTTTGATTAGCATCCGGGCGAAAACTGCCATCTGGAGCTAACATTATTACTCTTGTTGTGCATTGCATGGAAGCTACTTGTAAAGCTTCTAAAGAAGTTTCTGTAGGTTTAACTATTTCTGTGACACATTTAGTTAGTTCTTGCAAAACTTCTTGAGAGAGTTTACTAGGGTTTGATGATGGTGTTTGAGCAACAGCTTTAGAATATTTTTGCTCAGTCAAGTTGGGCTGAGATTTCACCATCAAACTAATAATCCCTCTAGCCAAAATAACCAATTTAATCTGGTTAATTTTTTTCATTTTATTTGAGATTTTCGGGATAATATTTTTGGTGTTGATGATGCGGTTTGAGCGAGAGCTTTAGAATAATTTTCCTCAGTCAAGTTGGGCTGAGATGTCACAATCAAACTAATAATTCCTCTAGCCAAAATAACCAATTTAATCTGGTTAATTTTTTTCATTTTATTTGAGATTTTCGGGATAATATTTTTGGTGTTGATGATGCGGTTTGAGCG
>JBARXI010000278.1:0-16620 GCA_049647275.1 Microcoleaceae cyanobacterium | reverse complement strand
CTCGAAAAATTAGAAGAATGGATTGAAAAAAAATTAGAGATATTTTGGTTACCAACTTACTCACCTAAGCACAATTTAATCGAAATTCTCTGGAAATTTATTAAGTATGAGTGGATTAAAGTTGATGAAACTCGAAAACTGGAAAAGCTTTCTTAACTATCTCAAAAAAGTGCTTGACAATTTTGCTCAAGAATATGTAATTAATTATGTGTAGGTGCTTATATCCATTTTCAGCATACCTCAAATCAGCAACGCCGAAAATTTGACTCCAAATTTAGCTACCATAAAGCTTTGAGACTCTACTATTGCGTATGTCAAAATAGTAATGAATATATTTTTAGTTTCTAATTTTTAATTATGGTAAGTTTCTTTGTAGAAATTAACCACTCAGAATAATTTGATCGTGCTTCTATAACTACAGATAACTCCAAGTTTACCTACCACAAAGCTTTGATACATTACTATTGCGTATTTCCAAAAAGTGGCAGATTCCATAACATCATTTTCTATGATGCAACCCCAAAAAGTCTGTTACTCAAAGATGATGCCAAACCTTATCAAGGGAAAGATGTCAAAAATGCCATCAAAATAGTATAAGAAATTTAAGAAGGAGAATCAAAATGAATATTCATTACACAATTATTATTCAATGGTCAGAAGAAGATAAATGCTTTGTTGTGAGTCTTCCAGAGTGGGGAGAATTTTGTCAAACTCATGGAGATACTTATCAAGAAGCCTTGCAAAATGCCCAAGAAGTATTAGAACTTTTGATAGAATCATCATTAGCAGAAGGTAAACCTCTTCCAGAGCCTCAAACTTTAGGAAAGTCGTTAAAAAGCGCATATAGCAGTCCTATTTCAGCCCTTGTAAAAATATCTCACAACAAAGAAACAGCTCCGAAAAGCAACAGAGTTTCAGATTTTTTATCTGTGTTTTGATTTACAGCAAATGATTTAGGATTGCTATAGTAAAAATCAGGAAATAGTAACTAAATATCTCAATTTAATTGATGACAAACTTACAAACGAAAATTCCAACAGATACATGGATTTCAGCTACTTGGGATGAATATCTCCAAACCATTGAAAATCCTATGTACCCTAAAGCAAAATATTATTACTATCAAGGAAAACTGAGAATAGAAATGTCACCAGTAGGTCACGACCATGCCAGCGATAATACACTGATTGCCACAGCTATTAGTATTTTTTGTAGCATCAAAAATATTGACAGTAAAGGTTTAACTAATTGTAGTTATAGAAAAATCGGACTTCAAGAAGTACAACCAGATATTTCTTACTATATAGGTGACAATGCAAATATTATCCCGTGGGGAACTTCCATTATAAATTTAGATACATATCCACCACCAGCTTTAGCCATAGAAATAGCCAATACTTCACTCCCTGATGATAAAGGTGAAAAACGGTTACTCTATGAAGATTTAAAAGTCAAAGAATATTGGATAGTTGACGTACAAAATGTAGATATTATCGCTTTTACTATTGTTGATGGAGGTAGTAAAAGAATTACAGAATCTAAAATTTTACGAGGATTAGTAATTTCAGTATTAACTGAGGCTTTACAAAATAGTCGGAGCATCAATCAAAGCCAAGTCATTGCCTCCCTATTTTCTCAATTTCAACAATTTTGAAGAAGGAAGTTGAAAGAAGGTGTTAGGTTTTAGGTTTTAAGTTTTATACTAAATCCGGTTGTGAAACACTGCTTAAAATGAAGTGAGACAGAAGGTAAAAAGCATTAGTCATAAAGGCTTGATCAAGATTAGACACAACGAGATTTGAGAAGAGGATTTGGTATTAGGTGGTAGGTGAAAGAAGTTCAACAATTAACAATTTTCATGTGACGAGGTGCCGTTTGCATAGCATGATCAACGGAAAACAATTAATAATTAATAATCAACAATTACCTCTTCTTTTCAAGGAGAGGATTGACTAATCATGAAAATTTTTTCTCTTGGTCGATTGGACACCCATCGTTCCCGTTCCGGGACCGGAGGGAAAGGAAACCCGAAGAATGCACTCTTTCGCTCCGCTTTTAATGTTGCGTAGCATGCGCGCCATCCCACCCTACGGTCCGCTGGGCTTTTTCCTTTCCAACGGAGATGCGGAGCAAAGGTCATGCTGCCTCTTCCAGAGGAGCTAGCGCAAACCCTTGGAATATGACGAGATGCCGTTAACGTTTGCTAGGGGCATGACCTTAGCGCAGCTGCGACCCAGGAGATAGGATGCGTTGTGCGCCAGCTAGCGCGGCCACTTTTTCCTATTTAAAGGAAAGACTTTAAACCTTAATTATTCGGTAAAAGTTATCTAATACCAGTTTTATGCGTATATTGCTACAAAATATTGGGCTTGGGGTAGTCAGTAGTCAGGAGAAATCAATTCTAACCGTTTCTTTTGTATGATTGGTAAAATGGCTACATGATTGAGGAAGGAAAGTTTCCTCAAGTAGATAAAGTAGATAATTGTATTTCATAGGGCATCCATTTGTGTATTTACTCCCCCCTTGTCTGTGGCAAATCTCTAAAAAGTTTTGTACCCATTTTACTGTAACTATTTTTGTGTGAATTTGCTACAAAATTTCAAACCTAAAAGCTGAAGACAGCCCCATTATTTCAAACTTTAACCTAAACAATTTATTTACAACCATTAACCTACAATATTCATAGTAAAGGATTAATTAATAACCCTTTATTTATGCGCACTTTGTGTTGATAGGTAATACCATCTTGAAAAAAGACTTTTATGAAAAATCACAGGAATTAAAAAAATTTTGGTCAGAGGTCTCTTTGATGAAAAATGAATATTCAGACTAGGAAATAATATTTAAGCTATTTCTTCTAATACCAAATCCGGCGCTCGATAGAACCTTTATTAGGAGGGTAAGGCAAGAGGCAAGAGTCAAGAGGTAAAAGTGGTAGAGAGGATGTGCAAAAGTACCTTTTGATAACCGGATTTGGTATAACTCCTGACTCCTGACTCCTGCGAAAAAGTCTAACTATTTGTAACAAACATTTATCACGCCTGGTACAAAGGTAAATTCTTTTGAGTTTTCCTGTTCATAAATAACTCTACTTGCTCTCAGGCATTTTTTTGTTAGAAAAACCTTCTTAAAATCAAATAAATCACAAAAAACCTATGGAATTTAACTACTCTTACAAAGGCAATACAGGTGTCACTGATAATGGCAAAAATACCCAAATGTCATTCTCCCCAGATACCAAACGAGAACCCACATATTTTGTCGGCGAACTCGGAAAAAATGTCGCATTTCGTGAAGCTATAAGCGCCTTACATGACGTAGTAGTTTCCGACCTCCGATACAAACCAAAAGACAAAACCGCCTATAAAGAATGGCGTGCCCAACAAGAAGAAACAATCGACCGGGAAACTGTCACCACTCAACGCCAAAAAGTAGCACAAAAAATATCAAAAATCAGCCAAGAATTAAACCAACTAAACCAAAACCGAAGTCAACGCTTAAAACCCTATTACCAAGCTCAACGAAAATTCTTTCAATATCTCTATCAAGTTAACTATGATGCCTGGTTTGTTTTCGACCCAGTAATAACCGTTCATCCAGATGAAATATTCTTTGAATGTTTCAGCCTTGACGAATCAACTTATGGAAGACTAAGTGCCAGTTATCAAGTATTCAAAAATATCAACGATTTTGCCTGCGGAACTACCAACATAGACTACTCCGCAGCCCTCTATGAAGAATTTCAAAAAATCCGTAATTACAAAACAACTCAACTGCAAGTAGACCCTTCAGGATTTGAAGTCAAAACCACCAACGAAGAAACATATAAAGAAGTAAAAATAGACCTGCCCGATAGTTGGATCAGAGGCTTTTTACAAGTCAGTTCAGCTATGTCATTACCCGCCAGTAAATTCGACCTTCACCCAATGGATATTTATAATATGTGTTTGGTGTTACGTCGCCATAAAGAAAAACATGGACCCCGGAGTATTCGCTACTTTTTAGAACCAGGAGAACCAATAGAAATAGTATTTGAACCGTGGAATATAGAAATAATTTGTCACCGTTCAATTTACACCGGAAATTATGCCCAACAAATTCGCACCTGGGGGCGACGAAGACTACATATTTTAGAACGTTTAATTCCCATTGCTAATAAATTTACCGTTCATTTATTAGGAACAGGAATGCCATCATTTTATGTAGCAGATTTAGGGGATATGTCTTTTACATTAGGGTTATCAGGATGGACGGCAAATGATTGGGCGCAAGCTGGTAATTTTGATTTAATGGCACCCCGCGCCGATGTGGATGAATGGACTCAGAAAATCATATTTAATGGGTTACGAGAAAATTGGTTTGAAAGTCCTGATAGTTTGGCAAAAAGACTTAATTTAAGTCGTACTTCTGTGTTGGGTGCGTTGGGTGCTTATACTCAAGCTGGGCGGGTAATTTATGATTTGAATAAACAGGTTTATCGGGTGCGAGAATTGAGTCGCGAACCCCTTCCAATGGAGAGGTTAAGGTTTGCAAATGAACGGGAAGAAAGTGCTACTAGATTTTTGCAAGAAAATGCGGTGGAAGTAAATTCTGTGAATGATATTAGTGGTGTTTTGAATATTGAAGGAAGTGTGAAAGATAGGGGGAGGGTTTTTAATCCTGATTTGATAGTTGATACTGATGAGCGAATTATTGAGGCGCGGTGTAGTTGTAATTGGTATCAGCAGAATAAGTTATATAAGGGGCCTTGTGAACATATTTTGGCTTTGCGGATGCAGCAGGCCCGTCAGAGTCGGTAGCGATCGCCCTTCTCAAAATTTGGAAAAATTTGTTATAATGCCGATACCATGCACAGTTTAATCGTTGGTAAACAGCCTTGCAATTTGGGCGGTGGATCGCCGTCCTTGTGTTGAGTCCGCACATACATCACTAGCCTGCTTTTGACTGTGCGGGTCGTCACACCTATACTGGTTCACGGTTTGGCTTCCTAGAAGCTTCTCCAGCTATAGGTGAGAGACCCGCCTGAGTTAAGCAGTCTAGTCCTGAGAGGTTTACGAAGGGGCAACCAACTACTGTGTGTGGTTTTTTTCTGACTAATTAATTAGTGCTTGAAATCATCTATCTATACTAACTAAATTGTTAAGGTTTTTGAACTGAATTTAGATAATTTGAGATTTGGGAACTGATTTTTTTTAGGAGGATAAAATGATGAATCAAGCAGTTGATAAGGAAGAAATTATTTTAGGCAAAATTAAAGATTTAAAGCCAAAATAACAGCAGGAAGTATTAGATTTTATTGAATTTTTGCAGTTTAAGCTACAAAAGCAGAAAAAACAAAAAGAGGAAAAAAAACGGATTTCTGCCTATGAAGCTGCAAAAGAGTTTGCTGGATGTGTTGATGGTGGGCCTGGCGACCTCGCTACTAATAACTAAGTATTTAAAAGCTCCGAGTTGGAAATGAGACAAAAGGTATTATTAGATACTGGGCCTCTCGTGGCTTTTATCAATAATCAAGAATATTTGCATCCTTGGGCGATCGACGAATTGACAAATATTGAACCACCTCTGTTAACTTGTGAAGCAGTAATAACTCAGGCGTGTTCTCTGCTGCGAGATGTCTATGGAGCTGAGGATGCTGTGATAGGTTTGCTCAGTAGTGGGAATATTGAGATTTCGTTTTCTCTGAGTAGACATAGGCGTGAAAAATAAATAAACCTATTAATTAAATCGGCTAAGGAAAGAAGAATTCACCAGAAAAAATTCTTTTTCGTGCCTTCGCGCGTAAAAATATCTTACTTTTTGCCTGTTTCCAGATGAGCTATTGCCTACTTATGCAAAAAACCTATATCTTTTTCCCAGAGGTCTAGTGATGAAATAATAACAGTTAGACAGTTGATGAAGCAGTATCAAAATGTACCTATGTCTTTAGCAGATGGATGTTTGGTAAGAATGAGTGAGTTGATTAATGGGAGTTATTTATTAACCCTAGATAGTTATTTTCGTATTAGACATCTCCGGAAAATAAATAAACCTTTTAATTAGAGCAGCTAAGAAAAGAAAAACTTACCCTAAAAAATCCTTTTTCGTGCCTTTTTAGTAAAAAAAATCTTACCTTTTGCCTTCCGTAGCTGTTGCCTACTTGTGTAAAAAATCTATATTTTTTTCCCAGAGGTCTATTTATGGAAAGCATAGAAATGAGATGATTGATGTGATTATTGCTGATGAAGTATGAAAAACTTTCTTTTGAAAAGAGAAGAGATGATTGATTTTTCAGCTTAGATTTGTTTGATAGACCACTAGAGCGATCGCTGCTCTAAAAATGTGGAAAAATTTGTTATAATCCTAATGCCACACGCAGTTTAATAGTTGGTCAACAGCCTTGCGATTTGGGCGGTGGATCGCCGTCCTTGTGCTAAGTCCGTACACGCATCACTAGCCTGCTTTTGACTACTGTGTGACTTATATCACTTAGCTATTCCGGTTTGACTTTTTACAAGTGAATAGACTTAAGTGATCTAAGGCACAGTTGAGTTAATCAGTCTAGTCCTGAGAAGTTTACGAAGGGGCAACCAACTACTGTGTGTGGTTTTTTTTGTTGTATTTTAATTAAATTATTAACCCAGTAAAAATAGACTATGCAACTAGAACAATATGTTGAATTTATTGGGCAGAATGATATTCGTTTAAAAGGAACAAGAGTCGGCATTGAAACTATTTTGTATGAATATATTTATTGTCATCAATCTCTAGAAGAAATTTCTCAGGTTTATACTAATCTCACCCGAGAACAAATGTATGCCACAATTTTGTATTTTATACACAATCAAGAAGACATTACTCAATACATGACAGACTGGTTTAATTCTTGTCGAGAGTCCGAAAAAAAACAAGATGAAAATCCACCAGAATATATAATCAGACTGGGGAAATTAAAAGCATAAATGGGTAAAATCAAATGGCAATCAAATATCTAATTGATGAAAATTTACCGAATAATTAAGGTAAACAGCCTCTTCTTTTAAGAATAAAAATTCAACAATTTTCTTATGGGTATCAATCCTCATTCCTTTAAGGAAAAGGTAATTATCAATTATTCATGATCAATTATCAATTATTGAACCCCTTTGTATTTTGTATAAAGAGCAGTTATTGAGATATTTGCCCGACTTAAAAGTTATGATGGTCGGCGACCCAGATATTCCTCCAAAATGTACACGCTTACCCTGATATTTTAATATAGTGCGAAAATAATAACTTTATTTTAGTTACAAGGGACTTGCGTTGAAATAAACTACCAATTAGAGTAGGGTGGGCAAAACGAAGAGATCGACTCAATTAAAACATACACCAAAGAATATTTTACCCACCGAGAAAGCTAGACACTGGTACATTATTTTTGTGCTGCTCCCCAAATAATCGGAGTTATATGCCTGTACATTTAGCGGAATATTTATTTCAAAATCATCATAGCCCAGACATATTTGTCTTAGGAAAAAAAACTACTCATATTCCTCTGTAATGTTGTCTGCTGAAGTGATGGATATAATGTGAGATTTTCTGGACAAGATTCGAGAGAGTTTGTTAAACTAGAACTCCACTATGATTTTAGGACTTACCCAAAGACACTATATATAGTGAGCAAAAACTATAACGTTAGAGATATGTAGCGTTTAGAACTCAAAAATGCCTAAGTCCTACTTAATGTTATTTGATTATTGGCGATCGCTTCTCACCTACCCGCCAGAATTATTAATTGGTTAGTTTCGGGCCAAATACCACTACAAAATAAGGGCCAGGAAAAAAATAAATCTGGGAACCATTGATAATATTTTATGTCTTTGTTAGTATTCTGGAAGATAGCATAGACATTAGTATCTATCGCCCTGTGTGGGCTGCTGTCTCATCTGTCGTATAGCTTTATACCTGTATAGGTATCTATTAGTACGTAGTTAATCCTTAGTATGGCTAGCTGTTTGCTAGATATTCAATTTTTATAGTTGGATATCTACAAGCATCTAGCTGTAGTAGGGACTAACTACATATCAGGATATACATATATAGGTATAAAATATACGATTTGTGAGACATCAGCTCAACTTAGTGCAACTTAAAATGTGTGTACTTAGTTTGAGTTATGGTCATTTTATGAAATTCCCTGTAGAAAAATATCCGAATATTATTAGTGAGTCTGGAGTGATATTATTTGTCACTCTTGGCTTCTATTTTTTTTGGAGTTTCTATCAAGATAGGGGAGTTTTTTGAGTGATAAACTTCTGGGGATAGATATCTGATGTTCCGATGCTGTTGTTAACAACTAGCTCTAGGAAATATCAGAAAAATGAATCCCAAACAAAAGAAAAAAAAGAAACAGCAACTCATTGATTATGGCAATATAATCTATAAATCTTTAAAGCTTTTAGCTCAGGGTCTATATCCATATATTCAAGAAAAAATCCGAGAAGACTACTCAGATAATTGGTTAGAAACAGCCAAATCTGTCTTAAAAAATCAGCAAGGATTGAACAAACGCAACTTAGAAGAAGCTTTGCGTCAAGATGTATCTCTTCAACTAAAGCTAATTGATAAACTGTGGGATAGTGTCTTTGAAAATCATTTAAGTCAACCAATAGAATACAAAGTAAGATTGAGTAAATCAAAAGTAAAAAAACTTCTAGATATTCGTAATGACGTTGCTCATTTATCGCCATTTTCCAAAGATAAAACCTGTAAAGCGCTTGACAGTATTATTCAATTACTGAAAGCTATAGATGCACCAGAAGCAGAAGATGTAGAAAATGAAAAACAGGAAGTATTACAACTCCTATCCGAATCGGCTCAAATAACCAAGAGCAAGTCAAAAAAAATCACTACTTGTTGACGTGCACTTAATATAGTGCTAGATTAATTTCGAGTGTAAGCTTTGACCTTATCTACCGTAATTTAATTATTTCGGTACGACATTATAAGATTTGAGCTTACACCTAAAGATATTTTAGGTGTAAAAAAAATGAACAATAAAGTTCACTCTCCTTTAGTCTCATTCTATTGGGATTATCAAAATGTTCGTGTTAATAGTTTCAACCCTTATCTTGCTCGATATTGTCAGACTTTTACCAACTTACATGGTGATTTATTTAGCCAAAGAGTATATGCTAATTGGCGACAAGAAAAACTAGCTGGTGAACAACGTTTACACCAATTAAATTATGACTGTATCGACGTTGCCACAATAGAAAAACAGAGCGTCGATACAAAGTTAATAGGTGACTGTCAAAAAGAACTTTATTCTACTCTATCTGCTGATATATTAATTCTGATTACTGGAGATGGAGACTACATAGATATTGTTCGCCAATGGAAAGCCAAAAGTAAAAAAGTAATCATTTTTGCCAATTCAAACAATGCCAAAGAAAAATTACTTGACCAAGCCGACGAATACTATTTTGTAGATAAAAAACTGCCAGAATTATTTTGATTCAAAACTAAACAGGTAAAAATGGCATAATTCATATTTACCATCACAGAAGTTTTCGGAAATCGGAGGTGGGTTGAATACAAAATACTGGCTCAAACCAATCGATAAAATCCACCCCTACTACTACCAAAAAATCTTAGTCTTTAGCAGACTCTATACTATAAAATATCTAGTATAGCAGTACCTTTTTTGGTTAGGACAATAAATTTTGGTTGTAAGGGAGTAGGGAGTAGAGAAATGTCCGCGCCCTATTTGCATAGTGCTATAAGTTAGAGTTAATCAAAGTCGATTAACAAGAGAATAGCAAATTTATCAAAAAAATTATCATTTGCTACACCCCATTTTGAATATTTAAGAAGACAAAAACAATCATAAAAATACTGGAATTTAAAAACCAACAATTCTTAAAAGAAACCTTAGTAGCAGTATTTAATCAAAATTAGTTAAGATCGTATAGACAACCATTCAACATCAAATATTCTATGGCTATCCGTAATAACCGCGAGATCATAAATAAAGCTTTGAAGCTTATGAGTCAGAGCTTATATCCATATATAGAAAGTTTAATGAAAGAATTTCACCAAGATAATTGGTTGAAAGTAGCACAGGAGACATTAAAAGATGAAATCAGACAAATAAAGAGGAGAAAGTTTGAAGAAGCTTTGCTTGAAGATGTATCTTTACAACTTAAATTAATTAAAAAACAGTGGGATAAAGTCTTTAAAAAACAATTGGATAAAGTATTTTTCCCTATAGTAGAGGAACTTATAGAAGTGCGCAATGACTGGGCGCATGGCTCTCAATTCTCTATAATAAATGATACTTATCGCGCTCTTGACAGTATTACTAGACTTCTTAAAACTATCGATATAGAAGCAGTAGAAGAAGTAGAAAAAGAAAAGCAAGAAGTATTACGACTTCTATCTCAACAACAATTTCGTTATGAAACTCCTGATACTCCTTCTGTTTCGGAAGAAGAAGAAAGACGAATTAGAGAGCAATTAAGTGAGCTACTAGAAAAAATATCCTTCCAAGATGCCTCTGTTTTACAAGTTGCTTTAATTCACCGAACTTATCTTTATGAAAACCCTAAAGAAGTAAGCACTGATAATAATCGTTTAGAATTTCTTGGTGATGCTTTGCTAAACTTTCTTAGTGGCGAATATCTCTATCGTAAATACCCAAAAATGACAGAAGGTGAAATGACTGAAAAGCGTTCTAGTTTAGTGGATAATCAACAATTAGCAAGATTTGCCATAAACTTAAACCTCGGACAATTTATTTTGCTAAGTAAGGGTGAAGAATTACAGGGAGGGCGTGAAAATAATTCATTACTTAGCGATGCTTTTGAAGCAGTTGTTGGTGCTTATTATATTGATTCTGGTATTGAGGCAGTTCGCAATTTTATAGAGCCAATATTTGCTGAAGCTCTTGAAAATCCTGTGGATTTAGACCAGGAAAATGAATCTATTAATATTGAAAATCCTAAAGGCTTCTTTCAAGAATGGGTACTAAAAAATGGTACAAATGTGCCAAGATATAAAACTGAAAAATGTGGCGGATTAGACCATAAACCAAATTTTATCTCTCGGGTATTTGTGGGTAATAGACAATATGGCGAAGGTAAAAGTGGCAATAAAAAAGATGCTGAAAAACGTGCTGCTGAAAATGCGCTAGTTAAGTTGAAACAACAAGGATTAATATAGATAAATATTAATAAAGGAAAAATTGTAATATGACAAATAAACTACCCGAATTTAAAAATACAGAACTCTTAAAAAAAGCCCTAACTCACCGTTCCTATATCAACGAAAGTCAAGGAGAAGAAGACAATGAAAGTCTAGAATTTCTTGGCGATGCCGTGCTAGGTTTCCTAGTAGGAGAATTATTATATAGACGTTATCAAGAAGAATATGATTTAAAACCAAAAGAATTAACCAGACTCCGTTCACTTTTAGTAGATGAAAAACAACTGGCAATATTTGCACTTCAACTCGGAATAGATAAATTAATGCGCCTTGGTAGAGGAGCAGAAAAAGACGGGGGTCGCCAAAATCCTGCATTACTAAGTGACACCTTTGAAGCCATAATTGGAGCCTACTTTCTCGACTCAAATTTGACAAAAGTTCGCCCTTTTGTGAAGAAACTGTTTCAACCTGTTGCAGACGATATAATTTTCCCAGATTCTGAGAGTGATTCACAAACAGATGATTTAGTAGATACTAAAGGTAAATTTCAACAGTGGGCATTGGAAAAATTTGGAGAAAATCCTAAATATGAATCTGACAAGGGAGAAGGCCCCGACCATGCCAAAATATTCACTGCGAAAGTGAGAGTTAAGGGAAAATTATACGGTGATGGAAAAGGTAATCGTAAACAAGAAGCTGAAAAACGTGCAGCCGAAAAAGCTCTAAAAGAAGTGGGATTAATTTGAGTGAGGAAAGCACGACAAGGATTTTTAATATCCATGTACGGATAAATAAAATACTCAACTCAAGTGGGAAAATTTAGTCTAGTCGGAAAAATCCTAGACTAAAATTATCTCAGTAAATTCAAGATTTGACTAGGAATCTTAAACCGATAAAGATGGCAAAAATCTACAGATATTTGAACTCTGTCAAAAACCAAAGGATGTACGGATAAATAAAATACTCAACTCAAGTGGGAAAATTTAACCTATTCGGAAAATCCTAGACTAAAATTATCTCAGTAAATTCAAGATTTAACTAGGAAGATTAAACCGATAAAGATGGCAAAAATCTCTAGATATTTCAGCTATGTCAAAAACCTAGCACAAGGATTTTTAACATTGATGTATGAATAAATAGAATCATCAAGTAAAATTGCCAATTTTCCGACTGAGAAATTTTAGCCTACTCGGAAAAATCCTAGACTAAAATTATCTCAGTAAATTCAAGATGTGACTAGGAAGATTAAACCGATAAAGATGGCAAAAATCTCTAGATATTTCAACTCTGTCAAAAACCTAGCACAAGGATTTTTAAAATCGATGTACGAATAAATAGAATAATCAAGTAAAATTGCCAATTTTCCGACTGAGAAATTTTAGCCTAGTCGGAAAATCCTAGACTAAAATTATCTCAGTCAATAACGGATAAATAAAATACTCAACTCAAGTAGGAAAAATTAGCCTAGTCGGAAAATCCTAGACTAAAATTATCTGAGTAAATCAAAGATTTGACTAGGAAGATTAAACCGATAAAGATGGCAAAAATCTACAGATATTTCAACTCTGTCAGATGTAGTAACTAACCTTTAACCTTAACTTGATTTTAAAAACAAAAAAGCTGACCGCTAACTACTATAAATAACTTTTGACCTCTAACCTTTAACTTAAAACCATGACCGATCGCCCAAGCACCCGCCAAGAATTATACAATCGCATCCGCGAAATAGGCCACGAAGAATTCATCCTCGAAGAAATGATTCGCTACGGCTTTTGGCCCGAAGAAGGAGAAATACCCGAAGACCCAGCCGATGAAATTCGCCGTCGTGGGCAACTCCAACAACAACTTCAACAACTCCGCCAAAAAAACGCCAGGCTTTTCAACCAAAAGAAACTGCGCCAAGAAGCATATCAACAACGACTCGCCGAATCACGCCAAAAACAAAAAGAAACCAAACAACGCCGAGAAGTCGAACGCCAACAACGCGCCGATGCTTGGCAACAACAAAAAGAAAACGACATTATTTACCTGGGGGAAGAGGTATCCGGCGGACTTAATAATACCGAAGGAAATAGCGATCGCCTCCAAACCCACAAACTTCCCATCCTCAACACCGCCCAAGAAATAGCCACCGCCCTAAATATCACAGTGGGAGAACTTCGGTTTCTGGCATTCTCCCGCCCTACCTCCACCATTTCCCACTACATCCGTTTTAAAATTCCCAAAAAAACCGGAGGCGACCGCCAAATATCCGCCCCCATGCCACGTCTTAAAAACGCCCAAACTTGGATACTCGACACCATCCTCTGCAACATACCCCTCCACGAAGCAGCTCACGGTTTTCGGGCCGGACATTCTATTCTTACAAACGCTCAACCTCATGTGGGGGCTGATGTAATTATTAATTTTGACCTGAAAAACTTTTTCCCCTCTATTTCTTACAGGCGAGTCAAAGGGTTATTTGCTTCATTCGGTTATTCTGAAGCTGCGGCTACTATCTTTGCCTTACTTTGCACCGAGCCTGATGTGGCAGAAGTTGAACTTGACGGGCAAACTTATTATGTGACTCAGAGCGAACGCCACTTACCCCAAGGCTCTCCGGCTAGCCCGGCAATTACTAATATAATGTGTCGTCGGCTGGATAAACGTCTGACTGAAATGGCAGGAGAAATTGGTTTTGTCTACACTCGCTATGCTGATGATTTGACTTTTTCTGCTTCAGGAGACAGTCTCCGACACATTTGCAATATTTTCCGACGCACCGAGTCTATTGTCAGCCACGAGGGATTTACTATTAATGAGGAAAAGACCAGAATTATTCGGCGCAAGTCTAGTCGGCTTGAGGTTACGGGTGTTGTGGTGAATGAATTTCCGACCATTTCTCGGAAAGAGTTGAAGCGGTTTCGGGCAACTTTGTATCAAATTGAAAAAGACGGACCCCAAGGCAAACGTTGGGGTAATGGTGATGATGTGATGGCTGCAATAGAAGGTTTTGCTAATTTTGTGGCGATGGTAAACCCGGAAAAAGGAGGGGAGTTGGTAGGGCAGGTGAAGGTAATTAAACTAAAATATGGTGGGAGGCACAGGAGGCGATAGTCGGCAAATTCGGATTAGAATTATACCAAATTCCCTTAGAAATAGTTTTCATCTAAAAAGTTACTATGAATCAAACAGTAGAAAAAATACGTTGGAATATTTACGATTTAGAGGTGTTACCCCAAAATGAATCAAATATATATGAAATTATAGATGGAGAATTATTCGTAACCAAAACACCGCACCGCCGACATCAACAAATTTGTGGCAAAATTTTTCGGCAACTTGATATTTTGTCAGAATCTAATGGTTTAGGTGAAACTATTATTGCTCCTGGTATTATTTTTTCTGAGTCAGATAATGTTTGCCCAGATGTGGATTGGGTAAGCAAATAAAGACTATCTCAAATTGAAGATGAAGCGGGTCATCTTACAGATGCACCTGAGTTAGTAATAGAGGTATTATCTCCCGGCAAAAATAATCAGCGTCGAGATAAAGAAGCCAAATTAAAATTATATTCGGTGCAAGGAGTTAAAGAATATTGGATTGTTAGTCGCTTCACCAAACAAGTAGAAGTTTATCGGCGAGAAAATGCCAGATTAATTTTAGTAGCTACTCTATTAGATGGAGAAGAAATAACTTCTCCTCTGTTACCAAATTTTTGTTGCTCTATCAGTCGTTTTTTTCCATCTGAAAATAGCTGTTGGGGACTCCCGTTATAATCTGTGATTTAACGGTGAAAGGAAAACAGCCAGTATTTAAACTATTTTCCTCTACTAAAATCAAAACAAGCTTAGTTGTTCATAATCATCACCTTTTAACTTTTTCCTAGATTTACGTTTAGTTTTAGTTAATTTAACATTCAATTCATTAGTATCAAATAATAATAATTTAACTTGATTTGTGATTTTATCAACTTTCTTTTGTTTGACTTTGACAACTTTGATAACTTGTTTGATTTCAACAAAATTACCAAAATCATAACTATAACCATCTAGTTTGTGAATAGCTTGACAATATTTGTGATTGACATCTATTTGTTTGTTGTGAACTTTAGATTTAAGAGCAAATGAACCTCTAGGTCTAACAGTAATTCGTCCAACATATTGACCTACATATTTACCTTTTGGTATATCAGCTTTGACTATATCTCCAGTTTGAAAACCAAAATGAACTTTTTGTCTAGAGCGATGTCTATTAGGAAAACCATATTTGTCAGTGTTACATATTTGCCGACTACCCCAACCATAGGATTTGATTAACAATGGTTGTAAGGTGTTAACAACTAACTCATCAACTTGACCAACAGAAGCTGCATCCAACCAATGAGTTTTAGGCAATTCTAATCGACGGCGATTATATTTAGTCAATGCTCCACTACCAACTTTGACTTCTAAACCAGTTTGTTTAAGAGTTTCAAACAATTTCCAGCGAGTAGCATTAACGGCTGCTGCATCTTTTAACGGAGTTTTAGCTTGGTTTAATATACGTTTTGCTAAATTAGGTTTGCCACTGAGAAAGTCTTTGATATCTTGATTACTCTTGGACTCATTACAAGGCCGACAAGCTAAAGTTAAATTACTAATGCGATTACTTCCACCTTTAGATTTGGGAATAATATGTTCAACTTCTAAAGGTACATTTTTAGCATCACAATAAACACAAGTTCTGTTGAATTTCTCAAGTAAATATTCTCGAACTTGGTAACCAGCTAATTCACCTTGTTGATATTCAACTCCACTAACTTCAGAATTAACCATCTTTTGAGTGTCAAATCTGACTAATTCTTGACTTATGGAATTGATTGGAGCAAACTTAATTAACCGATTAACCCAAGTTTGAATAGTTTGGATTCGGTGCATTAAGCTAGGAGATAGCCAGTCTTTGGGGCGTGTACGATTTAGAAATCGTGGTTTACGATACCGAGTCTTACGATTGCGTCTAGAACTTCTTAAGCATCTACGACTTTCTAAAGATTGTTTGATTAATTCTCGTTAGAGTCGAAGGAAGCCTCTCGACTTCCAACTCTCCTTCAGAACCGTGCGTGAGACTTTTACCTCACACGGCTCCTCGCTAACTCCATCCAAGTTATGGATACGATTCAAAACGGTTTATCATCATAATTCTCGTTTAAGGAGCCATCAGATGCCGTCTTTGTGTCATGGCAATGTCTGTGAAGAAGTTGTAGGTTACTATATGTATCCTTTCCGCCTTTTGATTTAGGTATGATGTGGTCAACTTCTAGTAGGTCTTCACTTGTAAAGTTCAGACCGCAGTGCGGACAAATACCCTTTTGTTTCTTGATTAATTTGGCAACTCTTGTAGGAGTCCCTGGGTATGTTCCACGTCTTTTGCTCCAGTAATTCCATTCACCGTTGTATGGACTAGCTTCACCTTTGACTTTTATGTGTCTTATTATGG